>NZ_KK073876.1:0-12644 GCF_000585415.1 Sphingomonas jaspsi DSM 18422
TGGTAGCTACTGTTATATTGGTGATGACTTCAGCGATTGTAAGGCCATACAGGAAATAAACCCGAGGTCGATCGCGAATGTCCGCAATGGGTCGATTGCTGCCGCCAGGATGACGGCCCCGACCTACGGCAGGTTTGAGTGGAAAGCGAACGCTAGCGCCGCCGGTAATCGATTCTTTCGGCCTTTCGCCGCGCTGCCTCTTTCAAGACTGCCCATAATGCAACTGCCGCAATCATGGTCATGACGGCGAGCCACTTTCCCTCGATGAGCGGCTGATAGATAAAGGTGAAAACCCAGGCGGCCAGCACCGCAATTGTCAGAACTGTCGCAGCGGCATTGAGCAGCTTGTTCTTCATAGCCTAGATCTATCATGTCGAGACGCAGGTGTCAGCAAGGGGTGGTTAGCGGACGTAGGCCCACGACCGCTCAATGGCCGCTTCTGGCCGAAAGCTGACAGTCCGCTCTAGGTTCGAAGATCGCGATTGCCGCCTCTCACTGCGTCGGCTGTAGAATTTACTCAATAAGAGTGCCGGCATGGCAGCGCAGTGGGGAACTCCACGCCGCCTAACGGGGGGGGGACATGGATGTATACTGTCGCTCGGCTACCGCTACCAGTTACTGGCTGACCGGCGGCAGGTCTCCCTTCAACCTCGCCAAAGAAGGGCGCACGATGCGGCCTTCGCGCACGGCTTTGACGAGCAGGACGACTCCGGCCGTGGTGCACAAAAGGAAGGCGGTCAGCGATGCTTCAAGGCCGAAGCTTCCGCCAGTAAGATATTCGGGTCCGGCGATGACCGGCTTGATCAGGCCGGCCTCGTTGAACGAGCCTGACACGATTCCCGAAAAGACAGCCGATTGCGTGTAGTTCCAGGCCATATGAAAGGCGATGCTCATCCACAGGCGGCGAGTGACCATATAGGCTGCGGCAAGCAGGATCCCGGCCTCAACGGATATGAAGATTGCCCCAGTAAGCGTTGCGTCCGGGTTCATCAGGTGGACAAAGCCAAAGGTCACCGACGAGACCAGCAGCGCCACCCAGCTGCCGAGCCATTCTTCGACGATCCGAAACAGCGCGCCACGAAAAACCAATTCTTCCAAGAAGCCTGCGCTGAGCGCCAGTGGCACGGCAGGCAGCATCGCTGATACCGGGTTTATCCCGACGATCTTGTACACGCCCAAGATCATCAGGATCAGCACGCAGCAGGTGTAGAGGCCCGCACCGATGAGCAGGCCGATGCCCACCTCGCGGCCCATGCCGCGCAGAGAAACGTCGGTCGGCTCGCGCCGCTCGATGTAGCGGGCGAAGCCGACGTAAATCCAAAAGGCCAGTGCGATCATGCTCATGGCCGCGATCGCCTGATTGATCGGGTGGCCCTTGTTTTCCTCCATGAAGGCGTTGCTGAAGCCGAGACAGTAGAAGAGCGGCGTACCGAGCAGCGCCAGGCGGACCAGAGGGTACTGAAGCAGTTTGAGCCATATGGGCGTCGATCGCACATCGGTGTTCATCTTACGTCCTTCAGGATTGGAAGAGATTGAATTACGCCTTACGATCGCTGCTGACCTGCGACGTCTGGCTCGTCCTTAACACCGAAGACCGCCCGGTGGATGACGCCGCCGAGCATGCCTCCGACGATCGGTGCGACCCAGAAGAGCCAGAGCTGCTCCAAGGCTAGGCCGCCAACCACCAGCGCTGGGCCCGTGCTGCGCGCCGGGTTCACAGATGTGTTCGTCACCGGAATGCTGATGAGGTGAATGAGGGTCAGGGCAAGACCGATTGCTATTGGCGCAAAGCCGGCGGGCGCACGCTCGTCTGTGGCGCCGAGGATGACGACCAGGAAGCCGGCCGTTAACACAACTTCTACGATCAATCCCGATCCGATTGAATAGCGCCCCGGAGACGCGTCCCCGAAACCATTTTGGGCGAGTCCGTTTTGCGCTAGGTCGAAGCCCGGAGCGCCACTCGCAACAATATAGAGAAGATAGGCTGCGATCGTTGCGCCAACGACTTGCGCGACGATGTAAGGCAGTATGTCCCGGCCAGCAAAACGCCCACCTGCCCATAAGCCGAGGGTGACTGCAGGATTGAAATGAGCGCCGGAAACGTGGCCCAAGGCATAGGCCATGGTTAGAACGGTTAGACCGAACGCGAAGGAGACGCCTAGTAGGCCGATTCCGACGTCGGGAAAGGCAGCAGCGAGCACGGCGCTCCCGCATCCTCCGAACACCAGCCAGAAGGTCCCGGCAAATTCTGCGATCAGCTTTCGTCCGTCCATCGTCTCATCCCCCAGCCTTTTGAACTCAGTTCTCAAGGGTGCAACGCAGCTTCCCAGGCAAGCCCTGCGCCCGCACCTGCCGATGCATTGATACCGCGCTTAGGTAAGGTCTCCATGACGGCGAAGGTCCAACCAGCGCCACGCCGACCAACCGACGTCCCGTGAAGAATCCGACCCGCTCCGATTCGAACACCGCGGCGTCGATCCGCCGGTCGCTGCAGACGACCGGGATAGCAGCTCCCGCCACTGGCCAGATCCGTACAACCGCCAGACGCTCGCGATAGGCTGACAAGGCGCAGGTCCGATGGTCGCGTTCGAACGCACAGCTGCTGCGTCGCTTCAACCAATTCGACTGCGGCTCTAGCCACCGCGATGACGTTGCTTCGAAGCCCACCAACGCCGTCGCGAGTTGCTGATCGAGCACACGCAACTCGGCATCGCCGCAGACTAGCTGGTCGGTGGCGTAGACGGGCCGCGCGCAATCTGCGGTGGTTTGATCGACGGGCGGCGGGACCGCCTGCGCAAGCAAGGCCAACAACGGGATCATCGCGAAGCTAGCACCGTCAGCTGCCGGCCGCTGTTTGACGGAAGCACCCTGGATTTTGTCACCAGCATGGTAGCGCCGGGCTTGAGCTCGCCCCTCACCGCGGCGAGGAAGGCGAGCGGAACGTCGATTCCTTCGAGTGCCCATGGGCGCACCGGTTGGCCGGATTTCTGGCGACCGCTAGAGGCGACCATCCAGCGCCGCTCACCGTCCACTTCGCCAATGTAGGTATAGACGTGGATGTCGGAGGACTTGTCTGCGACGAGCGCGCGGGCGCGGCCGATCTCGACCCCGTTGCGGAGCACGATGACGCGCTCGTCGAGGCGGGACACAATGATCGACAATGGGCCGTTGGGGGCCGCCTCGGGCCGCCATCGGAAGGGTTCGTCCGGCCGGAGGAGGCTTCGCCCCGCATTGGTGCCGGTCGGTAGGACGGGCGCGATCACGCCGGTGTCCGACGCGAGGCTTACCTGCCCCGCGTTCCCGCTGACCACCACCGTCCCGCCCATCGCGGTGGTGGCGAAGAGCTGCTTGGCGAAAGCCATCGGAAGATGCACGCAGCCGTGGCTTTCAGGATATCCCGGAAGACCGCCAGCGTGCAACGCGACGCCACCCCAGGTCAGCCGCTGCTGATATGGCATGGGGGCATTGTTGTAGGTCGAGGAGCGGTGATTCACGTCCTTTTGGAGGATCGTGAAAACCCCAGTGGGCGTTTCGTGCCCCGGCTTGCCGCTGGAAACGGTGGTGACGGCGATCCGGACGCCGTTACGATAGACAGCCGCTACCTGCCGGCTGAGGTCGACATAGACGAGCACCGGGCCGCTCGGCGACACTTCGGATGCCCACACCCACTGGCCGGGTTTAAGATCGCTTGCTCGGCGGGCGAATTCGATCGGTGAAGACACGGGTGCGCCCTGTGCGTAAACACTGCATACGGGTGCCGCGGTAAGAGCGAGCGCAAGCAGCCAGCGACCTTTGCGGGCTACGGCGATCGCCGGTCGGAGCGCCCACCCGATTGCTGAGGAAATGATAGCGTTCACCATATCCGGACCCTTTTCTTGAGGGCGAGGTAGAGTGCGTCACCGGGCTTCACGCCAAATGCCTCATACCAGCCGTCAACGTTGCGAACGATGCCATTGACCCTGAACTCGCCGGGGCTATGCGCATCCGAAAGCGTTCGGCGGCGCGTCTCCCCTTCGCTGGTGATGTTCCGCCAGAGCTGCGCCCAGGCGAGGAAGAACCGCTGATTGCCGGTAAATCCGTCTATCACAGGTGCCTTACCGCCTTGCTTGTCGTGTACGAACTTCTGGTAGGCGGCATAGGCAACCGAAAGGCCCCCGAGGTCGCCGATATTCTCACCAAGATTCTGGCGGCCGTTGATCTTCAGCCCGGGCAAGGCCTCATATTGGTCGAACTGCTCGACTAGCCCGGTTGTCCGCCGCTCGAACTCGGCGCGCGAGGCGGCGGTCCACCAGTCGCGAAGCTTGCCCTCACCGTCATAGCGGCTGCCCTGATCGTCGAAGGCGTGGCCAATTTCGTGTCCGATCACGGCCGCGAGCGAGCCAAAATTGACCGCCGGATCGGCCTTCGGATCGAAGAACGGGGGCTGCAGGATGCCTGCCGGATAGGTCATCGAGTTCTGCGAGGGGACGTAGCCGGCGTTGATCTCCTGAGGAGCATAGGGGAACTCCCACTTTCGCGCGCCTTCGCTCAATTTTTTCAGATTGTCGGCGCGAGTCCATTCGGCGAGCCGGTTCTGGTTGCCGACATAATCGTCGGGCGTGATGCGGACGCTCGAACGGTCGTGCCAGCGGTCGGGATAGCCAATGAATGTAGTGATCTGTTCGAGCTTCCTTAGCGCCTCAGCACGAGTCGGTGCGTCCATCCATGCGGCCATTCCGATCCGCTCGCGATAGGTGTCCTTAAGGTATCCGACGATCTCGTTGACCTTCGCCTTGTCGGCCGCCCCGAAATATTCTGCAACATAGATCCGCCCGATCTCTTCGCCGAACGCCTTACTGACCGATCCGATGGCTTCCAGTTCCGCAGGCCGGCGCTGCTGCGCGTCCGACAGCGTTTTGTTGTGAAATTCCCAATGCGCCTGGACCCATGGCTCGGAGAGAGAGTCAGCCCAGGCATCTAGCGTCTTAAACATAAGAAAGGACTGGAGGTCGGCGACTGGCGTCTCGGCGAACAACTGCGCGATGTCGCGAACCGCGCTGTCGGTCATGACCTTATACTCCGGGCGAGCATTAAGCTTTTGCTCGGCAAGGAAAGGTTCCCAAGGAAAGCCCGGTGCAAACACTTTGAGTTCTGCCGGGGTCATTACGCGGTTCATCCGTACCGCGTCCCTCATCTGCGCGGTGCTCCACTGCCTTTTGGCAATCTCCATCTCGATTGCCATCACCCGCGCAGCGCGAGCATCGGGGTCGGTGATTCCAGCCCGGCGGAAGCTTCCCGCAATGTAGTCGACCAGCGCCTTGCGGAAGCCAACATATGGCTCCGTCTCCGCAAGGTAGTAATCACGCGACGGCATGGTGAGACCACCGACGCCAACGGCCGCGATCATTTTTCCAGGACGATTGGCGTCGGGCAGCACGCCTGCGCCCATAAAACCGTCCATCCACGGATAGCCCATGATCCGGGCAAAGTCGGCTCGATCCGTCACCCCGCCGACCAAGGCGAGCGTACTGGCGATCGGGGTAATTCCGAGGGCGTTCCGGCGCGCCATGTCACTTGCCGAACGATGGAAGTCACCGATGAGTTGTTCGGGACTTCCGGGAGCGTCAGTGCTTTCGCGCGCTTCTTCTACGATTCCTTTTACGCGCTGCTCGGTCGAAAGGTAAACTTCTACGAAGGAGTCGATGAACGGGATCCCGGCCGGCGCCTTGGCCTGAGCAAGCCACCCTTGGTTGACGTAGCGATAGAAGTCGTCGCCGGGTCTAACGTCACGCGCGATTCCGGCGGTATCGACGCCCCAGGTGCCGATCACGGGACGCTGTTGCATTGTTGCGGCATAGATGGGCGCGGAACTGGAGAGTAGCAGCGCGGCAAGTCCGATCAGCTTCATGAAAAGGGTCCTTTCATGGTCTTGGTAGCGAGCGCCGGCATTGTCCTGGCGGTCTCGTCGTCATCGATGTGCCGGAATTCGGGCTTACGGAGTAACCAGAGGCCGTAGAGTCCGATCGGTGCCACTAAGAGAATACCCATGTACGAGTTTCCTGTGCCGGTCGGGGCGACGGCCCCAGAGACATTTGCGAAGACGGCTAGGTCCCACAGCCAGTGCCCAATCATGATCGGCCACAGCGAGCGGGTGCGGATGCGTAGTGCGAGATAGGCGATCCCGCTGAGGAAGGCGTTGAGTGCCTGCACTCCCGCCTGCCCCAATTCGCCTGTTATCAACGCGTTCATCACGTGCACCCCGCCGAAAAAGCCGGACACGAACAGCACGCCTACCCAGAAGGGCATAGCCTTGCGCGCCGCACCCCAAAGCACCCCGCGAAATGCGAGCTCCTCGGAAAAGCCGACGACGGCTGTGTTCACTGCCACGATGAGCAACGTGGTCGGCGCAATCTCCCTCGTTAAGGCGGCGATGGTTCCGAGCACGCCAATGTACAGGCCGAGCAGCCAGAACAACTTGACCGATGTTATCGGGCGCGGTGGGTTGAGACCGAGGTCAAGCCACCCGGCGACCCGCGCGACGATCAGCAGGAACAGCGCGGCCGCCGGGGTCGCCAGAGCGATCCGGCTGGAGATCAGTTCGGCCAGCGACCCGTGCCCAGCTTGGGCAAGGCTTCCGAACACGGTGATGAGCGCCCAGGCGATCACGGCAATGCTCGCCGCGATCAGCCGCGTGCGGGCTGCTATCGTCATTGCGTCGCTCCTGAGACGAGAAGAGTTAGAAGGATGATAGTGGCGAGCGCGGCGACAAAGGTTCCAACGGCCGTCAGCCAGCCGGTGAAGAGCCCAGTGCCGCGCTTGGCTGCAAACCAGTGCGCCTGCTGCCAGATAAACCACATGGTCCCGACAAGAAAAATTGTGAGGCCGACCAGCTTCGAACGCACGCCGTCATGCGCGACCAGCGACAGTGCGAGGCCGAACGACAGGGCGAATGGCGCAGTCACGTAACATTGCGCGTAAAAGGGCGCCCTCAATGTCTCGCGGTCGAGAGCAACCTTGAGGTCACTTAAAAGCTTGAGGGAAAGAAACAACGGAACGACGCTGAACAATACGGCACGGAACGCTAGCAGCCGCTCGGGATCGGCGAGCTGTGATGGGAGATTCCCCGCCGGCGTGACATGCATCGCTTCTCCAAGGCCGTAACTCAGGGCCAGAGTCAGCATCAGGAACAGAGGCGGCGAGACCGTGTCGGAATATTGGCCCGACTGGACGTCTCCCAGTTCCGTGTCCGCATAATCCATCATCCGCTGTGGATGGCGAAGTGTCAGCCACAACGTTCGCGGATAGAAGACGATGAGGACGATGACTTCGTAGAGGAGCTCCTCAAGTGATTTGAGTAATTTGAGGAAGTCCATCGTCGACCCCTGACTAGCCGCCGGTCACGAAGGCGTCGGGGATGACGTAGCGCTCCGGGCCGATGGTCACAGTGGTAACGTCGGCCTTGCGTTCGCCCTTGACCTCGAAACGGGCCGACCCGTCGGCCTCATTGGTATCGGCGCCAAGCAGCTTGCCGTCCTTGAAGAAGATCGCCCGGCTGCCCCCCTTCGGCCAGTTCACTTCCACCGTGGTTACGCCGTCTTCTCGGTTACGCTTGACCCCTGCCGGGCAGCGCCCTTCGGCGGCTCTCCGATAGCCTGCGCATTCAATCTCCGCCGTTGCATTAAAGTCGGTCCCGGGCACCAGCGCGTCTTCGGACGCCGCTAGTGGCGCGCTTTTGCGGGGTACGGAGACGAGGATCGTTTCCCCAATTGTCGCAACCACCTTCCCACTGAGCGCCCCAGCGTCCTTTGCGCTCGGGCATCCGACGAGGTCGGCACTGTCGTCGAGGAAGTCTACCGTCGCTGCGCTTTCGCCGACCCTCCGACATGGGTCGCCTTTGCTGGGATAGCCGTCGCCGAATAGCGGGAGACCAGCCGGCGTTGCGCTATTATCGCTGTTGAGCGCAGAATTCCCAGTTGTCTCGGGAGAGCCGCTGCACGCTATTATCGCCAGTAACGGGCCAGCGGCGAGCACGGACTTGAGATGCGAGATCATCATCGGATCCTCGGAATGGGTTCGACTATCGGTTAGCGGCAGCGCGGGTGCGTACCGATATCGGTCACGCTGTCGGCACGACCATCGACGGTAATCACCTGCACACATTGCCGTGTACCGGCATTCCACCACACCGTGCCGCGGCCGTTGGCGCCCGACTGGAAGCCGTCGACAGTTCGAAAGCCGTTTGACGTCAACTCGCTATCGACACCTGCCGCGCGTGCCCCGACGAGCGAATTCAGGTCGAGACCCCGGCCATAGCCGCCGCCATAAGAGGGCTGATCGTAAGCCGTCTCGCGACCGCGCTGCTCAACCCCGCTCTGATAACCTGATCGGTAGGTGTCATTGTTCCGGCCGTAGGAACTCTCGCTCTGTCCGTGCAATCCGTCGCGATATCCGCGCTCGTAATCGGCTTCGCGCTGCGTATCCGAATAATGCTGGCCATCATCGTGATGGCCGGACTTGTGGGCGAGGAGTGCTGCGCCGATCAGCGCGCCAACCGCTACGCCTGCAGCCGCGCCATTAGACGAGCCGTGATGATTCTGTTGATTGCAATCAGCCGCGCTCACATCGTTGATCGAAGCGTAGCGACCGTCGCGCGTCTGAACCATCACACAGTCTTTTCGTGACGGGCTCCACCAGTATGTGTAGCTGGCATTCGCTCCCTTGTGACCGTCGGTAATGAAAAACCCCCGGCGTTGGAGGTCCCGCTCAGCGCCCGCTGCACGAGCGCCGACAAGGTCCCGCAGGTTTGACGCGCTTTTCGCAGACGCGGCAACAGGCACGCCGATAAGGGCGACAGAAACGCAGATGCTGATGAAGCGTGTCATAGTGGCACCATCCATTCTTGAGTCAGACAACCGATCAAACTGACACGGTGCTGCCCAAAAGGAATCCAAGCCATCGACAAATTCGGACATCTCTTTGGCAAAGTCGGCCATCGGACGACGCGCAATCAACCCATCCACTACGAGGATTGCTAATGGATCCTCACTGGTTTATTGTCACCTCTGACAACTTTGCGATGAGCTCTCATGAATGGGGCGACCGAGCAAAAAGGAAGATCGTCGTGCAGAGATTCTGGCTGCCTTCGAGTCCTGTGTCTTTGCAAAAGGGTTCCAGCAGACGAGCCTAGCCGATGTTGCGGCTGCGGCCGGACAGCCGCGTTCACTCGTCCGCCATTTTATCGGCAACCGCGACCAAATGGTTGTCGCGCTGATCGACCGGTTACTAGAGCGAGCGCTGCAGCAGATCGAGGGACTGCCCAAGGAGGGCTCAATCGACCAGGTGATGACGCTCCTTATGGAGCGGGTGTTCGACGATCCCACTACCAACGTTATCATCATGGAGCTTTGGCACGTCGCTCTGCGAGACGATTCCGTCCGCAAACGGCTCGCCGACGTTTACGGCGGCTTCATTCTCCGCGTGACAGCCATGCTGACGGCCGCGCATCCCGATCAAGAGACCCACGAGCGGGTCTTCTCGGCGACAGCTTTGGCATTCGGCGCCGCCTTTTTTCGCTACCTTGGCCTGCTTCCGCCGTCACAGCAGCATCTGGCGGCCAATGTTCGAGCACTCCTCGTCGGCAAGCCTCTCCCTGTGGGACCGGTGAATTGAGCAGATGACCGAGCACGCCGCACTTCACCCTCCTAGCAGCAGTGCGGCCGAACATTTCAAGGCCGATGCTCTGGCCGCTATCGCAGAATTGGGAGACCTGGCCGGAAAAGAGGTGCCTGCCGCAGCTACGATGCACTTCGGGGCTTGGCTCGACTGGCCGACGTGGTTGCGCGACGGGACGTCACTTTCTGGCTCGGGTCCGCTTCCACCTAGACTGACGGCCGCCGACGATCTGCTGATCATTGCAAACGTGCTTGACCGTGAGGGACCGGAACGCATTCTTCGGCAGTCGTTGCAAGATGTTCGCTATCCAGTCGGCCCGCTAACAGCCTTGGCGCTCGCAAACGCTCCAACCTTGGCGGATGCGCTAGAGGCATTCGCAAGGCTTGTCGGCGTGCAGCGGGACTATTTTGCTGCCGAGCTTCTCCATAACGATGAGACGACAATTCTCCATCTTCGTCCACGGCTACCGCCAAGCGACTTGTCCGACTTCGTGGCGATGTTCATCCTGACGCTGGCCTATCGGCTAGTCGCGTCCTACTCCTTCTCGCTGGAAAGGCCGGTGAGCCTGCGCTGCACCCTGCCTCGATCGAAATGCTCAAGCGATATTTGGGACGATTTCGCGTGCCGCGTGGTCCCGGGCGATCTCGTCAATTCAATCGAAATCTCGCCCGAGTTGTCGAAACTCGTCAACTCACTCGCGGACAGCAGGCTGTGGGAGATGTCTCTAGCGCACATCTCCCACAAGGAACGCCAGCGCGAGCATGCTTCGCCGGTCGTCGCGATTCGATCCCGAGTCGCCGAAGCACTCACGGCTGAAAATCGCGCTCCGCGCTTGAAAGAATTTGGGGGCACCGAAATATCTGAGCGGACCATCGCTCGCCAACTTGCCGCGCACGGCACCAGCTTCCACACCATCGTCGACGAGGAGCGCCGACTACGCGCATCTATTCTGATCAACGATCCGTCGTTGTCTCTGGCGCAGGTCGCCGAGCGGCTTGGCTTTGCGGACTTGTCGAGCTTCGGCCGAAGCTTCCGTAATTGGTTCGGAATGTCGCCCGGTAAATTTCGTTCTCGCGATATAGACGCGCCTCCATGTTAAGTTCGGTCGCCTTCCCGCTGTTGGTTTCGACTGCGCTGCAAATGTCGAAACCCACGTTGCCTTCGACACACTCTCAGCCATCAATCAGCCTTGAGGGGGTGACGGTTTTCGACGCCGGCGATCTTACTGCGGCCGCGTATTCTCGGGCCAGGGAAGCGCGAGATCAAATTGATGCCGACACACTCGCAGCTACCGTCGAGCTTCTTTACCGCGAACGAGGCTTCATTTTTGCTGAGGCTGCCGCTCTACGGCGTGAAGACGGTTCCCAGGTTGTGGAGGTCGATGAAGGAGCGGTAGCTCGTCTGGTCTTCGATGGCGTTCCATCGCGTGTCCAGCCGAGCCTGACTGCCATCCTGGCGCCCGCGCTTTCGTCGGGACCTGTCCAACGGCCGCCATTCGAACGCGCCCTTGCCCTTGTTTCGGATTTGGCGGGTATTCAAGTTCAGGCTGAATTGCGTCCGAACGGGCCCAATAACGATTTAATCATCAGCGGAACCGTTCGACGCCAGGCAGGCGTGGCTGGGGTGGAGTTTATTCCTGCTCGACCCGGAACGGCCGTACGCGGGTTTGTGTCGCAGGAGCTCTATGGGACCGCCATCACCGGCGACTTGCTGCGCCTGACAGGCGTCATCTCCCGCGAACCGTCGGACAGCCCCTCGGCAGCCCTATTCGGCACCTATCGTGTTCCGCTGGCGGCAAACGGGACTTATGCCGAGGTCTATGCGGGCAACGTAATCGGCCGTCGCACATTCGACCGAACGCAGGCACCTCTCCGGCTTCGCGGCGAGACCGCCGGCGGATTGCTCGGCATTGTGGTTAGACGCGATCTTCAAAACTTCCTCTACCTTATCGCGGAAGCAGAATACCAGCGTGCGCGGTCACGCGTTGCAGGTACGCAGACCGAAAGCAACGCGATGTCCGGACGGATCCACGTGACCGGAGGCCATGACTTTCCGCGCGGCGGGATCATGCGTTGGGCGCTCACCACCTCGGTTGGCGTTCGCCTGAATGATAAGGTGCAGGCCTTTACCGATGGGCCTAGGCGCTTTGCTCATCTGCGAGGGGACTTTGGAATTGTCCGAGTGATCTCTCGCGACAGCAACATTACCATTCGTTTCGACGCGCGGGCGCAACTCAGCGGCACAACCCTACCCGAAGTTGAACGGTTCGCTCTTGGCCACGCACCATTTTTGCGAGGTTATGCGCCAGCAGAGGTGGAGGGCGATTCAGGTGTGTCCGGAACACTCGAGATTAGCCGGAGCTTCGAGCGCCAAAGCGCCAAGAGCATCACTTCGCTGGCGCCATTCGCCTTTTTCTCGGCCGGAGCCGCTTGGCTCGATCAACCGCGACCGACGCTTGGCGAGCGTCGGGCCCGGCGAATAGCGTCTATCGGAGCGGGCACCGACCTTCGATGGGGTCCATGGCAGTTGTCGGGCTGGGGCGCGATCCCACTTGCGGCCGGACCGCGCACAAAGGCGGGCAACGTTGCCGCCTACCTTGCATTGACGAGAGGTTGGTAATGCACGTCATGAGCTTGCGGATAGCCCTCATGATCGGGGTCGCGAGCATTGCGTCCCCTTGTTTGACACAAGGTCTTCACGCTGGATGGTGCAGGGGCGTCGGGAATAAGCACCAGAGCGCGGCCTGCGCTGGCGGCCTGCCGGTCGTCGATCAGGTCGGGGGAGAACGGCCACAGGTCAACACAAACGATCTTCCTCTCGGTGGACCAACGAATCCCAACTGGGGCCTCGTCTCCCAGCCGCCCGTCGTTCAGCCGCCGATCCCCAACCAGGGCCCGATGGCGATCCCGCAACCGCAGCAGCCCCCGGTACTGACGCCGGTTCTCCAGCCGCCCGTCGTTCAGCCGCCGCTGCCCAACCAGGGCCCGGTGGCG
>NZ_KK073876.1:12809-302809 GCF_000585415.1 Sphingomonas jaspsi DSM 18422
CCGGTTCTCCAGCCGCCCGTCGTTCAGCCGCCGCTGCCCAACCAGGGCCCGGTGGCGATCCCGCAGCCGCAGCAGCCCCCGGTACGGACCCCGGTTCTCCAGCCGCCCGTCTTTCAGCCGCCGCTAAGACCGCGGCCGCCTCAGATCCGCGATCCGCACGACAAACTCGAGGTCGTCACAGTCCCGAGCAGACCAAACGATCGTCCGCTTATATCTTCCTACCTCGGCCGCGTGCCATCTGACGTCGTGGAAATCGATTCGTCTGAAGTCGATCGGCAATGCATGAACAGTGGGTTTGGGAGGCGCTATCAGTTGAGTCCCGATGGCAAGCTTTGGGCGAAGGGACTTGCGCCAGTGGTACGCTCTCCAGACAAGATTGCTCGCGATGTGCCTGCCGCGACTAATCGCTCCGCCGAATGCACCATCGCTCGCCAAAGAAGGTGGAAAGCCCGTTGACGCGGCCGCCGTGCGATGTCTCGATTTGCATAATCACAGTCTGGATTTGCCGATGGTCTCAAATCACAATTGATCCCAATATAGAACTTCCAGCCATCGTCGCGCGGAGGATTTCATGTCAGGCAAGCTTCTTTTCATCACAGCCGTCGCCGCATTAGCGGCGGCACCGGGATCGGCGAAACTGCCAATGCTCAACGCGACGTGCCCCGGCGGTAAGGAAATCCACGCCGACGCTGGGGGCCCCGTTTTCATCAACGGCAAGCGAGCAGCATTGAAGCGGATTAACAACAATTTCTACGAAGCCACTGGGCAGGGAATTAAGCTGTCGATCAGCGTCAATCCAGACGGAAGCGCTACGGTCTCCTGGACCGGACGTAATCGCGCTAACGGCATGTGCTCGGTCAAGGGCGCCTAAGCTCCTGCCGTTCGGACGGCGAGCACGCCGATCAAGTTCATCCGGTTTGAAATAATTGCATGAGCGCAATTAAGGTCCGCTTTGGGACGTTTCCGACGTTCGCAGCGATCCTGAACGAATGGCCGGTTTCGGGTTGCGCGAGACTCGCCCGTATCGGCCGCGATGGGCGCTTAGCGGACCGTCACCCGCGTACCGACCACCATTCCGGCCAATCGACCGTGTTGGGTTTATGCGTCGCAGCCCACACTTCGCGCTGCTCATGGATCATAAGCTGACGATCTCCCAACCGCTTGAGAGCGGCCTCCACAAGCCACCCCTTCAGCCGATATTCGGCATTGTCCGTATATTTGCGCAGTTTCACCGCCATCCCGAGCGCATCGAGCGAGCAACCCACCGAGCCGGGGCTGACCGACCTCCAGACAATCTTCGTGATCGTATCGGTCTCTTCCTGCCTGCCGCGCTTTGCCGTATCCAGCGCGGCCAGCGACGCTCGTGCCGCCGCCTGATCACCCTCCAGACCCTTCTTGGTCAGGTGGAGAAGGAACGCCTCTGCCGCCGTAATCCGTCGCTCCCGACCGTCTTCACGGATGGTCACCATTTGACCGAGCACATGGTCGTACGGCAGCTCCTTTCTGCGCGCCTTGGGTCTGCCTCTGGCATTGCCACTCACGCCTTTCCTGAACCGGGTCGAGCGCGGCGGATTGCGATAGCCGACCGCCGCCGGACCATCTTCCTGTTCGGGATCAGCCATGGATCGCTCTCCTTGGCCACTTCAGCTTCTCGGGTTCCAGCGTGTTGCGCTTGATGTCCTCGGCTTGCCTGCCGGTCAGCGTACGTCGCCCTGGTCGGCTTAGTCCGGCCTGTGCCGCCCAGGTCGCAAGCTTCATCCGCACAGGTGCTGTCAGACTAACTCGCACTATTCTCCGATTGGATGCAGCTCGGCCTTTGAGGCGAGCGCCTAGCTCATGAGCTGCTGCCACTCGGCCAGGGCGGCCGAGCGGCGATGCTTGTAGGTCTGTCGGTCGATGAGGTGTCGTTCGGTGTTGAAGTGGTTGTGGACATTGGCATGAACCGAGGCGAACTTCTGTAAGGTCTTCATTCGTCGGAACCGCAGCATCGATCGCTCCCGTCGTCGGAACGAGAGGTGGCTGTTCTCCACCCGGTTGTTCGCCCAGCGTTCGACCTCCTGCCTGTCGGCATTCCCGAGCTCGCTCATCGCTGCCTTGTAGGAACGCAGGCCATCGGTGGTTACCGCTTCCGGCCGCCCGTATCGTTTCATCGCTTTCTTCATGAAGGTCATCGCCGCGGCCTTGTCGCGGGTCCTGGTCAGATAGCTCTCGAGGATCTCACCCTCGTGATCGACGGCCCGCCATAGGTAGTGTATCTCGCCGTTGATCTTCACGTACATCTCGTCGAGGTGCCATCGCCACTGGCGGAAGCCGCGCATATGGCTCGCCCGCTGCCGGCGGATATCCGCGGCGAACATCGGGCCAAACCGGTTCCACCAGTAGCGCACGGTCTCGTAGCTGATGTCGATCCCGCGCTCAGCCAGCAGGTCCTCGACGTTGCGCAGGCTCAGCGGGTATTTGACGTACAGCATCACCGCCAGGCGGATCACCTCGGGCGAGGTCTTGAAGTAACGGAAGGGTGAAGCAGGAACGCGGGAACGGGGCATATCCCCTCTCCTAATCAGCCATTCTTACCGGTTGGTGCATTTGTTCTGACAGAGCCCTCTCGAGGATCTCACCCTCGTGATCGACGGCCCGCCAAAGCTAGTGCATCTCGCCGTTGATCTTCACGACCATCTCGTCGAGGTGCCAGCGCCACTGGCGCAAGCCGCGCATATGGCTCGCCCGCTGCCGGCGGATATCCGCGGCGATCATCGTGCCGAACCAGTTCCACCAATAGCGCATGGTCTCATGGGCAATGTCGATCACACGTTCGTGCAGCAGGTCTTCGACGTTCCTTAAGGACAGTGGGTATTTCACATACATCATCACCGCCAGGCGGATCACCTCCGGCGAGGTCTTGAAGTAGCGAAACGGCGAGGCAGGAACGCGGGAACGAGGCATGCCCCTTGCCCTACGCAGCGATCCTTACCAGACGGTACATTTGCTTTGACAGTGCCCTTTCGCAACACCAGCGAAACAATATCGCCAATTACGGGGATGACGCACCTGTCACCGTAATTCCACTTTGTTCTAGGCCGCTTCCAACGTCATATCACGACATACAATCGCAGCCTCGCAACCATCGCTGGGCTCGATGTAAGCAGCCATGAGAACCCCCTTCGAGATATCGCTCAAATATTGATTAAACGAATTCTCGCAAAGGTAACTTCCAGAATCACTTGAACTGCTTGCAAATTCAATAACCGACCGCAATTCATCAGAATCAAAGCCAGCTCCTTTGTATATAACCAGTCTTGAAACAATATTATCGAATTTAACATCGATAATTCTAAAGACCTTGCAATCAAAAAACTTTAGATCAAAAAATCGTCCGTCAGACGCCTTGAAAGAAAAAACAATAAGCGAAGGACTTTCGGAAATATCTACCTTCAGTAACAGGAAATCATGCAATGACGGAATTTCATCAGATTTTTTCATGGCAGCCTTCATAGGTATTTTGCTTAGGGGGCATTCGGCTTTCTAGGAGGCTTAGGCGGATCAATAGGTCGTCCTATAGGGTCACGGATTGGCCTGCCATCGGGGCCGCGAGTCCAACCATGCTCATGCGGAACTCCTTGACCGTGGTCGTGGTCAAAATCAACATCCCGGACGGGCTTCCCATCTGGACCATAGGTCCGCTCTTGCCCGCTTCCCGGATTCTTGTAGGTCGATCCTGGGTCACCCTCATTCGGGGTCTTACTAGGCCGCTGGCCTGCAGGATTTGAACCTGGCTGTTGAGGTTTCGGAGTAGCTGGTTTGAGG
This sequence comes from Sphingomonas jaspsi DSM 18422, assembly GCF_000585415.1. Classification (NCBI taxonomy): domain Bacteria; kingdom Pseudomonadati; phylum Pseudomonadota; class Alphaproteobacteria; order Sphingomonadales; family Sphingomonadaceae; genus Sphingomonas; species Sphingomonas jaspsi. Next base: position 16,614 of record NZ_KK073876.1, read on the forward strand.
GCATCACGGATTGCCCTCAATGCAGGACCGACAAGGCGGCAACCAAATACACAACTCACTACCGCACCTGTGGTAAGCACAGCAGCCTTACGCGCAGCGGGGTCTCCAGGGTGTTCTCGCTCATCCGCCTCGATACCAGCCAATCCTTGCAAACTGACCTGAGCTGACTCAAGTCCCGTCGGGTCGGCCCTATCCACCGGATCGTTTGCGACGTAAGCATACAGGTTGACTTGATCCTCATACCCTATCGGATCGGTCTGCAGGAACCGACCTAGCGTCGGTGAGTAGATGCGGGCCTTGTAGTGGTACATGCCGAGTTCGGGCAGCCAGGCCTGGCCGGTGTACTGGAACCGGCCCTGGTTGGACGCGCCGGGGATGCCGTACTCGTCATAGCTGTTGATGGCCCGGCTGGTGCCATTGTCGTAGATCATGCCGACGATGCTGCCTCGCTCGTCGGTCATCAGGTATGTGCGGTTGGCCGCGCCGATCGCGGCGCCGTCATACTGCACCATCGGATCGTCGGCATTGTCGGAGTGGACGTAGCGACGCGCCATCGTGCCCGCCGCGTCATATTCGGCGACCAGCTCGTCGCCGTCGTAGAGGAACCGCGTGTCGGTGGTGGGCCCGGTCACTCTCGACAGCCGGCCCATCGGGTCCCAGGTGAGCCCTGCGGTCTTGGCCCCGCTCGCGCCCACCAGCCTGTTCTCGATGTCGTAGACGAACGTACTGCTACCATCGGTAATCCCTGTTTTGGGGCCGAATTTGACGAAAATTCCCTGTTTGCAGGGAAAGGGTACCGAGTGCATCGCCTGCAGAGAATGGGCTCGGGCGCGGTCGGCAAATTGGCCCTGAATTCTCCAGATACTGATGGGCGCAATGACCGAAAGGCCGAAATTCGTCCCTGTTTGCGGGGGGTTGGGTGGGCAGCTTCCGGCCGGAGAATAGTGCGGGAACTGCGTGGCGGAGAGGGTGGGATTCGAACCCACGGTACCGTTGCCGGCACGCCGCATTTCGAGTGCGGTGCTTTCGACCTCTCAGCCACCTCTCCGCAAGAGTGAAGGACGCTGGTCCGGCGGAGCGCCGGGAAGGTCGGGGGCGGCCTCTAGCAGCGCCGCGCGAGGATGCAAAGAGATTCTGCAACGCGCGGCCCCCAATTGCGTTGAGCGGGTCATGAAGGCCATCGTCATCGGCGCCTCGGGCGGCATCGGCAGCGCGCTGGCCGACGCGCTGGAGGCGCGTGGCACATCGGTCGTCCGTCTCTCGCGGTCCAGCGAACCGAGGCTCGACCTTGACGATGAGGCCGGCATCGCGTCGGCGACCGCCCATCTCGCATCGCACGGACCCTTCGACCTCGTCCTGATCGCCACGGGCCTGCTTCACGGCGGCGGCGTCGAGCCCGAAAAGAGCCTGCGCGCGATCCGCGGCGATACGCTCGACCGCTATTTCCGGGTCAATGCCACCGGACCCGCACTTCTCTTCCGTCACTTCCTGCCCCTGCTGCGCCGCGACGGGCGATCGGTGATGGCTGCGCTGTCGGCGCGGGTCGGATCGATCGAAGACAACCGGTTGGGCGGCTGGGTCGGCTATCGCGCGTCGAAGGCGGCGCTGAACCAGGTCATCCGGACCTTGTCGATCGAACTGGCGCGCACAATGCCCGATGCCATTCTGGTCGGCCTGCATCCGGGCACGGTCGACACAGCGCTCAGCCAACCGTTCCAGCGCAATGTCGCGCCCGGGAAGCTGTTCACGCCGGCGCGCAGCGCCGAAGCGCTGCTGGGCGTCATCGACGGTTTGAGCGTTGCCGACAGCGGGCAGGTTTTCGACTGGAAGGGGGAGCGAATCCCGGCTTGAAGCGCTTGCGTGTTGTCGCCAGCCTATTACATTGGAACCCATGAAGATCGTCGAAGTGTCCAAGTCCGTCACCTCCCTGCCCCCGCGCGCCGCCCTCGCCATGCCGCTGGCCCGCTACGGGATCGGCGATGTGGTGCGTCACCGGCTGCTCGACTTTCGCGGCGTGATCTTCGACGTCGATCCTGAATTCGCCAACAGCGACGAATGGTATGAGGCGATCCCGGCCGACATGCGCCCGGCCAAGGACCAGCCCTTCTACCACCTGCTCGCCGAAAATTCGGACAGCAGCTACGTCGCCTACGTCAGCCAGCAGAATCTGGTGCTCGACGAGGAAGGCGAGCCGGTCGACCATCCCGCCATCGGCACCATGTTCGACGGCTTCGATGGCGAACGCTACACGCTGAAGCGCGAGCACCGCCACTAAGTCGGCATTTTTCCGCCACTGGCGGTTGACAGAATCACCCCCCTCCCATAGGCGACCTCATTCCCGCGCGAGGCTAAGACGCCACGCGGCGTTAACACTTGCGCGGATAAAAGAGATTCTGACGAAAGAAGATTAGGCCCATGTTCGCTATCGTGCGCACGGGCGGCAAGCAGTATCGCGTTGCCCCCGGAGACAAGATCGTCGTTGAAAAGCTGGCTGGTGAAGCCGGCGACAGCATCGACCTCACTGACATCCTGCTGGCCGGCGAAGGCTCGAGCCTTCAGTCGACCGCGGGCCTGATCGTCGGCGCCAAGATCGTCGCCCAGGCGAAGGGCGAAAAGGTCACCGTCTTCAAGAAGCGTCGCCGCCACAACTATCGCCGCAAGGCGGGTCACCGCCAACAGCACACGATCCTCGAGATCGTGAGCATCGGCGGCAAGAAGGCCGAGAAGAAGGCCGCTCCGGCCAAGGCTGAAAAGGCTGACGCTGCGCCTGCGAAGGAAGCGGCTCCGAAGAAGGAAGCCGCGCCCAAGGCGGAAAAGTCGACAAAGGATGCTGCACCTGCTAAGGCCGCGGCGAAGAAGGCGGCTCCGAAGGTCGCCGCCAAGAAGAAGTAAGAGCTAGAAAATGGCACATAAGAAAGCTGGCGGCTCGTCGCGTAACGGCCGCGATTCGGAATCGAAGCGCCTTGGCGTGAAAAAGTTCGGCGGCGAAGTCGTTCGCGGCGGAAACATCATCGTGCGTCAGCGCGGCACGCGCTGGTACCCGGGGACGAACGTCGGCCTGGGCAAGGATCATACCCTTTTTGCGCTTACGGACGGTCGCGTCTGTTTCCGCGACGGCAAGCTTGGTCGCAAATACGTGCACGTAGACGCGATTATGCCGGAGGCGGCGGAATAAGCGGGATCGGTCGATAAAGGGCCGCTCCCGGGAGGGGGCAGCCCAGATCGAGACTCGAAAAAGGTCTCGAAAAGGGAGAAGAGGGAAGCCCCCTCTCCTCCCTTTTCTTTTGTCCCGGGCGGACGAAGCGAAAGTCGAGGCGTCAAAATCTTCTCCCGAAACTGAAACATGGGGCTCCTACCGGCCGCCCCGAAGGAGAAGGACGTACATGATGTTCGCTCGCACCGAACGCTTGCTGTTGAGACCCGGCTGGGGCGAAGACGCCCACCAGCTGGCCCGCGCCATCGCCGACGAACAGATCGTCCGCAACCTGGCGACGGCGCCCTGGCCCTACGCGCTGCAGGATGCCGAAGCCTTCCTCGCCACCCCGCGCGACCCGGCGATGCCCAGCTTCCTGATCACCGAACGCACCGACGCCGCGCCGCGCCTGATCGGCGCCTGCGGCCTGTCGCGCCGCCCGTCGGGCGCCGTCGAACTCGGCTATTGGATCGCCCGCCCCTTCTGGAACCAGGGTTTCGCGACCGAAGCCGGCCGCGCGCTGGTCGAAATCGCCTGCACGCTCAAGCTGCCGCGCCTCGAAGCGTCGCACTTCGTCGACAATCCGGCGTCGGGCCGCGTGCTCGAAAAGCTCGGCTTCATCGCGACCGGCATGATGGCCCCGCGCCGTAGCTGCGCGCGCGCCGAGGAAGCGATGACGCGGATCTACCGCCTGTCGCTCACCAACCGCGACTGCTGCGACCCGCAGCCGCTGGCGGCTTAAGCGGCCTTCTGGGCGCGCCGGACCTGGCGAGAGGTATCCGGCGCGTCCTGCACACCCGCATCATAGGCGGCGATCAGGTGGCGATCGTCGTCGTTCCACGGGTGGAAACCCGGCAGGAAGAAACTCAGCCACGCCCCGCCGATCTTGCGCATCATGCCCGGCTTCACCCACATGAACCACAACAGCCGCGCGACCGCCTTCGGGCCGGTGATGCCGTCCTGGCGCAGCAGGTCGAGTGCACCGGCGGTGCGGTCGATTACGAAGTTGCGCGTGATCAGCAGCATCACGCGCGCCTTCACCGACCAGCGCTTCCAGCGGGTCCAGTCCTTGGTCGCATGCATCCAGGTGTCATAGGCGACGCCCTTGTGCTCGATCTCTTCGGTCGCGTGCCAGCGCCACAGGTCGGCGGTGGCCTCGTCCGCTCCCGCGAGATGGCGCGGATCGGCCAGCAATTCATGCGCCAGGATGGCGGTGAAATGTTCCAGGCACATGGTCGCGGCCAGGCTGACGATCTTCGGCTTCTTCTTGGTCAGCGCCAGGCGATCCTTCACCTTCTGCTCGATCGCGCTGAGGTCGTAGCCGGCGTCGGTGGCGCGGCGGTTGAAGGCCAGATGCTCGCGGCTGTGCACCACTTCCTGCGTGGTGAAGTTCCGAATGTCCTCGGCCAGCCGCTCGTCGACCCCGTCCCGGAACGCGCGCACGCTGTCGATGAAAAAGGCCTCGCCCACCGGGAAGATCGACGACAGGGCGTTATAAAGCGCCGTCGCAACCGGGTCGCCGCCATGCCACCAGCGCGGCGTCTGCTCGTCACGGCCGAAACGGCGATCGCGCGGGACGATGGTCAGGTCGGCAGGGGTAACGCTTGCAACGGACACGGGACACCTCCAAAGGCTGGTCGAGCCAACATCGTGATAACTGACAATTATGTCAATAACATTGCCAGTCCGTAAACGCCTTTCACCGCAGGAAAGCCGCGCTCAGGCGCTTTCCGCCGCGCGCGACCTGCTGCGCGAGGAAGGGGTGCAGGCGATCACGCTGAAGGCGGTGGCCGGTCGAATCGGGCGCACCCACGCCAATCTGCTCCACCATTTCGGGTCGGTCGCCGACCTTCACCGCGCGCTGGCCGACCAGATCGCGCATGAAGTCGCGACCCAGATCACCAGCTCGATCGGTCAGATGCGCCGCGGCGAAAAGCGCATGCGCGACGTCGTCGAAGGCATGTTCGACGCCTTTATCGAGCAGCGGGTTGGCGAGCTCATTGCCTGGGTCGTCCTGACCCGCCAGCGCGAATCGCTGGCCCCCATCATGGACGCCATCGCCGAGGTGATCCGCGATATCCGCTCGCCCGACGACGCGCGCCCGCTCGACCAGGCGACGCTCGGCCTCGTCCTGTTCGCGATCGGCGACAGCCTGGCCGGGGTCGAAGTTGCCGAAGCCTGCGGCCTCCCACGCTCCGCCGCGCGCGACATGGCGACCGAACAGGTGCTGGCGGTGCTGGCCGGCAAAAAGGTGGTCGGTCAGGCCTGATCACGCCAGCGCTGCCCTTTTGCCACATTTGTCGCTAAGGGCCGCCACATGCATTTTCTGGATCAGGCCAAGATTTTCATCCGTTCGGGTGCCGGCGGCCCCGGCGCGGTGAGTTTCCGCCGTGAAAAATATATCGAATATGGCGGGCCCGACGGCGGCGACGGCGGCAAGGGCGCGGACATCATTTTCGAGGCCGTCCCCGGCCTCAACACGCTCATCGACTTTCGCTACACCCAGCATTTCCGCGCCCCGCGCGGCAAGGGCGGGTCGGGCAGCAACATGACCGGGGCGGGCGGCAAGGACCTTGTCATCAAGGTCCCGGTCGGCACGCAGATCCTCGCCGACGACGAGGACCGCACCCTCCTCGCCGACCTCACCGAAGTCGGCCAGCGCATCGTCTTTCTGAAGGGCGGCGACGGCGGCAAGGGCAACGCCAGCTTCAAAAGTTCGACCAACCGCGCCCCGCGCAAGCACGGCCCGGGCTGGCCGGGCGAGGAAATGTATGTCTGGCTGCGGCTGAAACTGCTCGCCGACGTCGGGCTTGTCGGGCTGCCCAACGCGGGCAAATCGACCTTCATCAACGCCGTCAGCAACGCCAAGGCCAAGGTCGGCGCTTACGCCTTCACCACGCTACGGCCCCAGCTGGGAGTCGTCAGCCATCGCGGCCGCGAATTCGTCGTCGCCGACATTCCCGGCCTGATCGAAGGCGCGGCGGAAGGTGCCGGCATCGGCGACCGCTTCCTCGGTCATATCGAACGCTGCCAGGTGCTGCTCCACCTCGTCGACGCCAATGACGAGGATGTGGCGACCAGCTACGACATCGTTCGCGGCGAACTCGACGCTTATGGCGCGGGCCTCGCCGACAAGCCGGTCGTGCTGGCGCTTAACAAGATCGACACGATGGACGACGAGCTGGTCGCCGCGCTGTCGAAGGAACTGGAAGACGCCAGCGGCCTGCCGGTCCTGGCGATCAGCGCGGCGGGCGAGATCGGCATCGAACCGGTGCTCGACGCGCTGATGGACAAGCTCCAGTCCCGCGATCACAGCGAGCCCGATCATATCGACGAGGACGAAAAGCCCTGGTCGCCGCTCTGACCATCGCGGTCACCGGCGCGACGGGCTTTGTCGGGCAGCGACTGCTCGATGCGGCCGTCGCATCGGGACATCACGTCCGCGCCCTCACCCGTCGCCCGCAAGCCGAGCGCGATGGCGTCACCTGGATCGAAGGCGCGCTCGACAGCACCGAGGCACTGCGCAAGCTGTGCGACGGCGCCGACGCCGTCATCCACGTCGCGGGCGTGATCAACGCGCCCGACGCGGCTGGGTTCGAGGCGGGCAACGTCACCGGCACGCTCGCCATGCTCGCTGCCGCGACCGCCAGCGGAGTGCACCGCTTCGTTCATGTCAGCTCGCTCGCCGCGCGAGAACCGTCGCTCTCGCACTACGGCGCGTCCAAGGCGCGCTCGGAGGAGCTGGTCGAAGGGTCGGGCCTCGACTGGGCCATCGTCCGCCCGCCCGCCGTCTATGGCCCGGGCGACAAGGAAACGCTGGAGCTATTCAAGATGGCGAGCGGCGGCGTGCTGATGATGCCGCCGGCCGGTCGTGCTTCCTATATCCATGTCGACGACCTCGCCCGCCTGCTCCTCGCGCTGGCCCGGCCGGATGCGCCCAAGGGCCTGACGATCGAACCCGATGACGGCCGCCCCGGCGGCTGGCGCCATGCCGATTTCGGCGCCGCGCTTGGCGCCGCGCTTGGCCGCAAAGTCCGCGTCCTTCATATGCCACGATGGATGCTGAAGGTCGGCGCCTGGGGAGACCGCCTCGCCAGGCGCGGCAACGCCAAGCTGACCCCCGATCGCGTCGCCTACTTCTGCCATCCCGACTGGTCGGTCGACCCGGCCCGCGCCGCGCCCGCGGACCTGTGGCGGCCTCAGGTCGTTACCGCCCAGGGCCTCGCCGATACCGCGCGCTGGTATCGCGACCACGATTGGCTCTAACCCGCCTTTCTTGCGCCCGATTTCGTTGCGAAAGGCCCATGGACACCATAAGGCGAACAACATGACCGACCGAGCAAGCACCGACGCAAAGATCAAGGAACTCATCGAGCCGTTCAACAAGAAGGGCGTCGAGGTCAGCGATGCGACCCGCTTCGCGCAGGACCTTGAATGGGACAGCCTGACCGTGCTCGACTTCGTCGCCAACATCGAAGACGAATTCGACATCCTCATCACCATGAACCAGCAGGCGGAAATCGAAAATGTCGGCCAGCTGGTCGATGCCGTGATGCAACTCAAGGGCGCGTAAGATGGGCGACCTGTTCGACAAGTTCCAGCCGCTGATCGACCAGCGCGAAACGCTGCTGTCGACCGGGGTCACCGACCCGTTCAATCTCGTCATGGAACGCGTCGTGTCGCCGACCGTCGCGATCTGCAACGGGCGCGAGACGATCCTGCTCGGCACCTATAATTATATGGGCATGACGTTCGATCCGGACGTCATCGCCGCGGGCAAGCAGGCGCTTGACGACTATGGCTCGGGCACCACCGGCAGCCGCGTCCTCAACGGCACCTATGCCGGGCACAAGGCGTGCGAACAGGCGCTCAAGGACTTTTACGCCATGGATCATGCCATGGTGTTCTCGACCGGCTACCAGGCCAATCTCGGCATCATTTCGACCATCGCCGGCAAAGAGGATTACATCATCCTCGACATCGACAGCCATGCGTCGATCTATGACGGCTGCGCGATGGGCAACGCCAACATCGTGCCCTTCCGCCACAATGACATCGAAGCCCTCGAAAAGCGGTTGCAGCGCCTGCCCGAAGGCGCAGGCAAGCTGGTCGTGCTCGAAGGCGTCTATTCGATGCTCGGCGACATCGCCCCGCTCGACAAGATGGTGCCGCTGGCCAAGAAATATGGCGCGATGGTGCTGGTCGACGAAGCCCATTCGATGGGCTTCATCGGCGAACATGGCCGCGGCGTCGCCGAAGCGCAGGGTGTGATCGACCAGGTCGACTTCATCATCGGGACTTTCTCCAAGTCGGTCGGCACGGTCGGCGGCTTCTGCGTGTCGAACCACCCCAAGTTCGAAATCATGCGGCTGGTGTGCCGTCCCTATGTCTTCACCGCGTCGCTTCCGCCGAGCGTCGTCGCCACCGCTGCGACCTCGATCAGGAAGCTGGTGCACGGGTCGAACAAGCGCGCCCACCTGTGGGAGAATTCGAAGAAGCTCCACGCTGGTTTGAAAGCGCTCGGCTTCACGCTCGGTACCGACGAGCCGCAGTCGGCGATCCTCGCGGTGATCATGCCCGACCTCGAACGCGGCGCGGCGATGTGGGAAGCGCTTCTCCACGAAGGGCTCTACGTCAATCTCGCCCGCCCCCCGGCGACGCCAGCGGGCATGACCCTGCTGCGCTGCTCGCTGTGTGCGGAACATAGCAGCGAACAGGTCGACCAGATCATCGGCATGTTCGCGGCGGCAGGGCGAGCCACCGGCTGCATCGACTGAGTTTTTAAGGGTTCCGCTTGCCGAATCGGGGGATTACAACGGCAGCATGACGGCGGGGGAAGAACAGCGGCTCGATTGGCGCCGCGGCGGCGCGGCGGCGGTGGCGCTCGTCGCCACGCTGGTCCTGCTTGGCATGGTCGTGCTGGTGGCGTTGACCAGCAACGCCCGCGACGAAGCGCTCGAAACCGAGCGTCATGCCTATGACGTCACGCTCCTCACCCGCACCCTCGACGGCAGCATCGCCCGCGCCGAAGCGGCGGTCGGCCAGTTCGCCCTCGACGAGGATGTCGCTGGCAGCGGCAGTCGCTATTACGCCTCCTGGCGACTTGCGGGGCAGCAGGTGGCCGAACTCGACCGCCTCCTCGCCCAGGATCCCGAACAAAGCCGCCGTGTCGATGAGCTGAAGGTCCTGATCGACCGCCGCGGCGAACAATTTGCGCAGGTCGCCCGCTTCGTGAACGGCCGGCAGAAGGATTATGGCCTGCGCCAGTGGTACTATATTTCCACCCAGGCCGACCTCGGCAAGGACGTCCGCGCCAAGCTCGCGGAAATCGCCGATGCCGAGCGCTCTTCGCTCGCGTCGAAAATGCAACAAACGCAGCTTTTCTCGGCCGAGGCGGACCGGCTGACCGATTACCTCAGCTGGCTGGGCATGACCGTCGGCGTCATTGCCATTTTCATGGGCCTGGTTGCTTTCCAGGCGCTGCGCCAGAACGCCGCTGCCAAGAAGGTCGCCGAAAGCGAAACAGAACGCGCCGCCGCGCTGCAGGCCGCGGTCGCCGAGCGGACCAAGGAACTGCGCCTCGCCAACGAAGCGCTGAAGGCCGAAGCGGTCGAGCGCCAGGCGGCCGAGGCCCAGCTGCGCCAGGTGCAGAAGATGGAGGCCGTCGGCCAGCTGACCGGCGGCATCGCGCACGACTTCAACAACATGCTGGCGGTCGTCGTCGGCGGCATCGATTTGGCCCGCCGCCGCCTCAACGGCCCGCGCCGCGAAGTCATGGCGCACCTCACCAATGCGATGGAAGGCGCGACCCGCGCCGCCGCGCTGACCCGCCGCCTGCTCAGCTTCGCCCGGTCCGAGCCGCTGATGCCCGAACGGGTGGAAAGCGACCGGCTGCTTGAAGGGATGCGCGACCTGCTGGACCGGACGCTGGGCGAACGCATCACCATCCGCACCGATTTGGTCGATGAAGCCTGGCCGGTGTTCGTCGACGCGCACCAGCTCGAAAACGCGATCCTCAACTTGGCCGTCAACGCCCGCGACGCGATGGATGGGCAGGGCACGCTGACCATTCGCACCCGCAACGTCACGCTTCCCGCCAATGCGGTCGGCGACATCCAGGCCGGCGATTATCTGGCGATCGACGTCGTCGACACCGGCTGCGGCATGAGCCCGCAGGTGATGGAACGCGCGTTCGAACCCTTTTTCACCACCAAGGAAGTCGGCAAGGGCACCGGCCTTGGCCTGTCGCAGATCTTCGGCTTCGCGCACCAGTCGGGCGGCGAAGTCGGGATCGAAAGCGCGGTCGGCAAGGGTACCACCGTGACGCTGCTGCTGCCGCGTACCAGCGCCATCGCCCCGGCCAGCAATGTCCGCCAGCTGCAGACCAGCCAGCGGCCGGAGGACGACATCACGGTCCAGGGTGCCCGCATCCTGCTGGTCGAGGACGATCCGCGCGTGCGCACCGCGACCATCGGCGCGCTGGAGGATTTGGGTTACGAGCCGATCGCCTGCTCGAGCGGGGCCGAGGCACTGGCTTTGTTCGACAGCATGGAATTCGACCTCGTCATCTCGGACGTCATCATGCCCGAAATGACCGGCCCGGAGATGATCCGCATCGTCAAGGCCCGCCGCCCTGACGTCGGCGTTCTGTTCGTCACCGGCTATGTCGGCGACGGCGAGGGCGATGACCTCAAGGGCTACGACCTGCTGCGCAAACCCTTCACCGTCGGCACGCTGGCCACCGCCGTCGCCAATGCGCTGACCGGCCGCCCTAGCGGATCGCCCCCGATTTCAGGAGCTGCGGCAGCAGGCTGATCGCGGTCAGCAGCGGGTGGCGCTTTTGCCATTCGCTCAGCTGGATGTCGGTGCCGGCATGGCGATTGATCTTCCACGCGATATATTCGGCGCCGCCGGCATAGGTTGCGCTCGCCTTGGCCAGCCTGGCGACGCTCAACAGCTTTCCTTCGATCCGCCTGCGGCCCCAGCCGCCCGCCATCGCACCCGGTTCGATCGCAGCGATCGCGGGCTCTGAAAAGCGCTGGTAGCGCTGCGCATCGGCATCGACCACGGACCCGGCGCGGCCCTTGCGCTCGGCCCGTAGCTCTACCGAATAGGTCAGCGCGAAGGCACGGCGCCACCAGTCCAAAGGCGCTTCGCCCTCGATCCGTCCCGCCGCCGCCAGCAGCGTCGGGGCGGCGCGCGACACGGCGGTAACGGCCCGGTCGGCGGCGTCCCGCCCGCTCGACCACACCAGCCGCGACGGCTGGGCGAAGCGCGCCCATACCGAAACGTTGCGCGTCTCGGGCCCATTGAGGCGGTGGAAGTCTGCCTCGCTCAACACCGCATATTTGGCCATCAGCCCGTCATGCTGGAACGGGAAGACGTTAGGCGGGATCAGCGAATTGGCGCCTGCCAGCCAGCGCTTGCCATAGGCCGCGCGATAGTCGCTGACGATCAGGTAGAAATCGAGCATCAGCCCGTCGAGCTGGCTCTCGCGCAGGCAGCTGCCGTAGAACAGGACGGCGCGCGATGCCGCGCCATATTCGGCGGCGATGTCGGCGGCCATGGCCGCCACGCGCGGGTCGACCGGCTGCGTCAGCTCCTCTTCGACGAGGTCGCGGATCGTGTCGGCCATGATGACGGGCTCAGGCGGCGATGCGTACGAACGACAGCGGCTGGGCCGGCCGCAGCAGCAGCGGCTTGCCGACCCCGGCGCGGAAGGTTTCGCCGTCGAGGATGACCTGGCTCGCGTCGCCCTCGATCGCGATTTCATCGGCTTCCTCGACATGAACCCCGTCTAGCTTGGTCCGGCCAAGGCGGCCGACGAGGCTGGCGAAGAAGGCACGGATCAAGGAGAAGGGCTTCTGCTCGACCGCGACAAATTTCAGCGGCCCCTTGCCGTGCGACCCGAATTCGCTCGACAGCAGCAGCTTGTCGAGCGTCGTCACGAACAGGAAGGCGAAGCGCGCGGTGATCTTTCCGCCCTTGCGGACCTGGACGCTGAGCGGCGCCGGTTCGGGCGGCAGGAAGCTGGCCTTGAGGCCGAACAACTGTTGCAGCAGCACCGCGATCGCGGTGATGACATGGCTGATGCCGTTGGGCAGGCCGAGCGGATACACCCGTTCGCGGCAGTAGAGCATGACGTCGGCAAGACCCGCGCCGCCCATGAACATGCCGATCACCGGCTTGATCCCCGCTTCCCCGCCCGACAGCGAGATGAGCTCGCGCGCGACGAGGTGCGGCGACACGTCCGACTTGGCGATCTCGAGCAGCTTTTCGAGCGCGACCACCGGGTCGCCCTTCGCGCCAAGGTCCAGCGCGATGAGGTTGGTCTTGCCGCTCGGCAGCACGGCGACCGGCGGTGCATGGTCGCCGAAATAGCCGCCGTTGTGGATTTCGGTGAGCGCTGCCTGGACGGTGCCGTCGCCGCCGTTGATCGCCAGGACCGTCGGATTGATCCGGGCGATGGTCTTCAGCGCGGCGCCGATCTGGTCCGCAGCTTCGACTTCGTAATGGAAGATGTCGGGATGCTCGGCGCAAAAGGCGCGGATGCGCGGAAGCTGGGCGATATTGCCCGTGGATTTGGGGTTGCTGAGCAGGGCGATACGAGGGCGCGACATCAGCTGACCCATGGCGCGACCTTCAACCCGTGAAGGTACAGCATCGTCACCTGGACCCGCGCGGGTCCCTTGCCGACGGCGAAGGCCGCCTGCTCGAAATCGGGCTTGGGATCGAACAGCGTAACCTTGGGGTTGCGCGAATAGCCGCCGCCGTCCGCGCCGTCGCGCTTCCCGTCGAGGTTGAAGTCATGATGGACCGCGACGGCATAGCGTCCCGCCGCCGGTACCGCGACGCACACGTCCATCGCGGTTCCCGTCACCGGCACCTTGAGCTTGGCGATCCGTCCCTGCTTCGCCAGCCAGCGATCGCGATCGGCGCCATAGATCGACAGCTTCAGCCGGCCGCTGCCCTGCTTGATGCCGCTGACATGGACCAGCACCGACGGCTTGCCGGCCGCACAGCTTGCCGCGTCGCCTGTCACGACCGCATGCGCCGGCCCGGCGCAGAGCACCGCCGACGCGATCATGATCAGGCGAGAATAGGACATGATTTCTCAGAACGTTCCGCTATAGGCACCAGTGGTGTCGCCGCGCAGCGACGGCACCCTGTTCCTTCTCGAACGGCTTTGCGGCCAAATCATGGTGCGGCGGGGACCAAAAGGTACAAATTCGTGGCGTTGATCGATCGCTACCTTGCCAGGAACATCACCGTGCCGCTGGTCGGCACGCTGATCCTTGCCGCCATGTTGCTGGTGCTCGACAAGATGCTGCGCCTGTTCGATTTCGTCATCAATGCCGGCGGCCCGGTCAGCGTCGTGTTCCGCATGCTCGCCAACATGCTCCCCGAATATTTCTCGCTCGGCATCCCGATCGGCCTGATGCTCGGCGTGTTGCTGGCCTTCCGCAAGCTCGCGCTCAGTTCCGAACTCGATGCGATGCGCGGCATCGGCATCGGCTACGGCAAGCTGCTGAAGGTGCCCTACATGTTCGCGGTGGGGCTGATGATCCTCAACCTGTTCATCGTCGGCTGGCTGCAGCCCTATTCCCACTATCGCTACGAGGGCCTGCGTTTCGACCTCCGCTCGGGTGCCCTCGGCGCGTCGATCAAGGTCGGCGAGTTCAACGACTTCGGCAAGCGCATGACCTTGAGGATCGAACAGAGCGAGGATCGCGGCGCCCGGCTGATGGGCATCTTTACGTCGCTCAACGACAAGGGCGGCACGCGCGTCACCGCAACCGCCAAGGAAGGACAGTTCCTCGGCACCGACGATCCCGAAACGATCATTTTCCGGCTGAAACACGGCCGGCTGGTGCAGGAAGGCAAGAATTTTGCGACGCCGCGCACGCTGGCGTTCGACAGCTACGACCTGCCGATCAAGCTGCCCAACGTCGACAATTTCCGCGGACGCGGCGACGATATCGGCGAGTTGACGCTGCCCGAAGTGTTCGGCCGCGCCTATGGCGGCGAGGCCAAGTCGCATGACGACAATCTCGCCGCGCGCGCCAATCTCTTCTTCCGGTTGGTCGAAGTGGTGATGATGGCGATGCTGCCGCTGCTGGCGGTGGCGCTGGCGGTGCCGCCCAAGCGCAGCAGCTCGGCGCTCGGCATCTTCGTCGGCATCGTGATGGTGGTGACCTACCACAAGATCAACCAATATGCCGAAAGCGCCGGCGCGCAGGACCGTCTCATCCCCGAGGTCGCGCTGTGGATCCCCTTCGTCTTCTTCGCCGCGCTGATCGGCTGGATGTATCACGTCATCGCCCATCGCCCGGGCGGGCAGCCGATCGGAGCGCTTGAAGCCGCATTCGCCAAGCTGTCGAAGTCGCTGCGCAAGCTGCTGCCCAAACGGCGGTTCCAGCGGATCGAGGAAGCGGCATGATCAACCTCGACTTCATGCCCTCGCGCCAGCTCGCCTTCTACTGCGGCAAGCTGTTCATCACGCGGATGCTGGCGGTGCTGGTGGCGCTGGTGCTGGTGCTGATGATGCTCGACCTGCTCGGCGAATCGGGCAAGATCCTGGCGGTCCCCGGCAATGGCGAAGCCGAGCTGTGGAAATATGTGACGCTTCGGGTGCCGATGCTGATTTCGCGCTTCCTGCCCTTTTCGGCGCTGCTCGGTGCATTGATCGCCTTCACCGGACTCAACCAGAACAGCGAAGTGGTATCGATGAAGGCCGCGGGCCTGTCGGCGCACCAGATCCTGGCGCCGATGATCGTCGCCAGCGGCCTCGTCGCCGGCCTGCTGTTCCTGTTCAACGAAACGGTCGTGGTGAAGTCGGCACGCGTGCTCAACGCGTGGAGCGACAATGACTATGCGCTGGTCCCGCCCGACAGCGGCGTGCTGTCGAACGTCTGGGTCAGGAACGGCGACCAGCTGATCCGCGCCGGGCTGGTCGGCGGTAGCGGGCCGACGACCCAGCTTCGCCGCATCACCATCTACCAGCGGCAGGGCGCCGAAATCGCGACCATCACCGATGCCGACCGCGCGGTGCAGGTGCCGGGCGGCTGGCAGCTTGAGCATGTTAAAAGCTACGATTCCGCGACCAACGTCGTCCGCAAGGCCGATCGGCAGGTCGCCCTGCAGGGGATCGAACCGCAACGCTTTACGCTGGCCCATGTCGATCCCAGCGAGCGCGGCTTCCTCAACCTCCGGAAGGCGATCCGCGACCTCGAACAGGCGGGCCGCCCGACCGACGAAGTGCTCACCGGCTGGTGGCACAAGCTGAGCAGCCCGCTGTCGACGATCCTGATGCCGCTGCTGGCGGCGACGGCGGCGTTCGGACTGGCGCGATCGGGACAGGTGCTGCTGCGGGCCTGCATCGGCATGGCGCTGGGCTTCGCCTATTTCGTCGCCGACAATTTCAGCATCGCGCTGGGCAATTACGGCGCCTACCCGCCGGCACTTGCAGCTTGGGCGCCCTTCTTCCTGTTCCTGCTGATCGGCGAATTCGTCCTGATAAGGCAAGAAGAGTAGAAAATGGACCGTCCGGGGGACGGTTCTTTTTCTACTCTCAGAAGGCGAAAATCAGGCGGCCGGCCCGCCGCGCCAGCTACTCTTCGCCAGCCTGACGACCAGCGGCAGCAATGCCTTGTGGTTCGACGCATGATAGGCCGAATCCGGCGCCAGTTCGGCAATCAGCCGCCGGTGCGCGACCGGCAGCGCATGATAGGGGATGCCCGGCAGCAGGTGGTGCAGCGCGTGGTAGCGCAGGCCCACCGGCGCCCAAAGCTCGGCCCACACGCCCGGCGGCGGGACGTTGACCGTGTCGAGATATTGCTCGGTCACCGTCATCGCCTCGCCGTCATTTTCCCACAGATGCGCGACCAGCGTGCGGATCTGGTTCAGCACCAGCGCCGCCGACGTGATGCCGATGTAGATCGCCGCCGCGCGTAGAGGCACGACACCGCTAACCACCAGCGCAATCAGCCCGATCGCAAAGATCGACGCGCCGGCTTCCTGCCACGCCCATTCGCGCGCGAACTCGCCTTCGGGGCGGCGCCGCACGAACTTGGGGTTGATCTGCAGGCCCGACATCTTGCCGACCACGACATCGCGCAGCTTCGGGATGAGCAGCGACAGCGGCGTCAGCACGGCAAAGCGGAACAGCAGCGCCACCGGCCCCAGCACCGCGATCACCACGAACATCGGCAGGGTCCACGGCTTCATCAGCGCCAGCGGCAGATATTCGGGATCCTCGACCGTGCCGTAGCGGGTCTTGGCGTGATGCATGTTGTGGATGCCTTCGTACATGAACGACGGCGCCATCAGCGGCACGCCCACCAGCAGGTTCCAGCCAAGCTTGAAGCCCGGCAGCGCGCCCGCCTTCAAATGGGTGATTTCATGGATGAACAGGCCCGCGCGATACAGCGTCAGCACGGCAATCACCGCCGCGCCCAGCGCGACCCATGGCGAGCTGGCAAGGATCGCCACCGCGACCATCGCATAGCCGGTCAGCGCGGACGCCAGCATGTCGGCCCAGTAGATCGCGGCCTTGGGCTGGT
Organism: Sphingomonas jaspsi DSM 18422; assembly: GCF_000585415.1. Taxonomy (NCBI): domain Bacteria; kingdom Pseudomonadati; phylum Pseudomonadota; class Alphaproteobacteria; order Sphingomonadales; family Sphingomonadaceae; genus Sphingomonas; species Sphingomonas jaspsi. The sequence continues at coordinate 33,369 of NZ_KK073876.1, forward strand.
TGAGCTCGCGCGTCAGGTTGGCGGCGGCGCGCAGCATCGCCTTATCGTCCCCGCGCGGCTTGGCGGAGGCGGCATGGGCCTGGTCCAGCGGCTGGACGGCGTCAGGGGTCATCGTGTTGGCAGACATGTCTTTTTCAATTTCCGAGCCCGCGGATGCCGCGAGATAGTGGCACCATCATGGCGATTCCAGAGCGAAGGTGGATTGACCGGCGTCAAGCGGCCTCTCCAACATCGCCGTGACATGGCGCGTTTGAGCGTATAGCCAAGCGCGCATGAACAGCGCCCTTACCGTCCGTCCAGTGGCCAGCAAGGCCGACCTGAAGGCCTTCGTCGACTTCGCTTGGGAGGTCTACAAGAACGATCCCGCCTGGATCCCGCCGCTGAAGGACGAGGTCTACGGCCTGCTCACCCCGGGCAAGAACCCTTGGTTCGAACATGGCCACGCCGCCTATTTTCTCGCGGAGCGCGACGGCAAGGTCGTCGGCCGCATCAGCGCGCAGGTTGACCAGCTGGTGCAGGAGCATATGGGCCAGGGCATCGGCCAATGGGGCATGTTCGAGGCGCTGGATGAAGAGGTCGCCCACGCCCTCATCGCCAAGGCGGAAGACTGGCTTCGCGGCGAGGGCATGACCACCGCCATGGGCCCCTTCTCGATCGGCATCTGGGACGAGCCGGGCCTGCTCATCACCGGCCATTCGCAGCCGCCGATCGTCATGATGGGCCATCACCTTGCCGCCTATGAAGGCTGGGTGGAGCGCGCCGGCTATGCCAAGGTGAAGGACCTGCTGACGTTCGAACTCGACATCCGCATCGACATGATCCCGATGATCGACCGGCTGATCAAGGCGGGCGAAAAGAACCCGCGCATCGTCATCCGCGACGTCGACAAGTCGAAGTTCGATGCTGAAGCCGCGATCATCCTCGATATCCTCAACGACGCCTGGTCGGACAATTGGGGCTATATCCCGCTCACCGACAGTGAAATCGCCTATGCCGGCAAGAAGCTGAAGCCGATCATCGTCGAGGATTTGGTCAAGATTGCCGAAGTGGATGGCGAGCCGGTCGCCTTCATGCTGACCATCCCCGACTTGAACGAGATGATCGCCGATCTGAACGGCAGCCTGTTCCCGTTCGGCTGGGCCAAGCTGCTGTGGCGCCTGCACAAGGTGTCGACCCGCCGCGTCCGCGTGCCGTTGATGGGCGTGCGCAAGAAGATGCAGGGCGGCCGCCTCGCCAGCCAGCTGGCCTTCATGATGATCGAATTCACCCGCCGCGTCTGCGTCGAAAAATACGACGTCTATTTCGGCGAATTCGGCTGGGTGCTGGAAGACAACCAGGGCATGATGTCGATCGCCCAGCTACCGGGGGCGCATGCCAATCATACGTATCGGATTTACGAAAAAGCACTCTGACGGCAGATGTCCGCAAACGACCCATTGCGGACATTAGGTCACGCCGTCTTTTCCTTGCACGACATGGTAGTTTGGCTGTGACCCACTCGGCGCGGCGGTATATGTTTAATTGCCCAACCGTCTCCGTCCTTCGCCGGAACAAATGTTGCACCGCAAGTCAGCCTATCGGGCGCATGTTCACCTAATAATGTCGTCACACCGCCATCGCGAAACAAGGTGAACGAGCATCGATAGCCGTCGCTACTACTCTGGCACTCCAAGTCACGGATGTGGAGGTCTGCTGCGTTCGGATCTTCACGTCCTGCGTTATACCAAAGGGAGCCGACCCAGTTGCCATTCCCAATCATGGCATTGACCTGAAGGTCATACCAAATCGCAGCGCGAAGCTGGCCAGCTAATGGCTCCGTCGGCGGAGCGGACGGTGCGGCGGCCAACAAGGCGAGAAGCGTGAACATTCCACCAATGTTACATGTCTAATTATCGCATTCCACCCCTAGCGGACGTTCAGCGATGTTGGTCTAGTCCGCCAATTCGATGCAAACAGGCGCGTGATCCGACGCCTTCTCCTCTGCCCGCGCCCATTTATGCACTTCCGCACCGCGCAGCCGGTCGGCGGCTTGCGGCGAGCACAGCAAATGGTCGATGCGGAAGCCCGCGTCGCGCTGCCAGGCACCGGCCTGATAGTCCCAGAAGGTCCACAATTTCTCTTCGTTGGGCCGCAGCGCCCGTAGCGCGTCGGTGTACCCCAAGTTGACGATGCGGCGGAAGGCGGCCTGGCTTTCCGGCTGGAACAGCGCGTCGTCGGCCATCGCGCGGCGGCTGAAGGTGTCGCGGTCTTCGGGGATGACATTGTAATCGCCCGCCAGCACCGTCGGCCGCTCCGCCGCCAATAGCTCGGCGGCATGCTCGCGCAGCCGTTCCATCCAGCGCAGTTTGTAATCGAACTTCTCGGTCCCGACCGGATTGCCGTTGGGCAGGTAGATCGACGCCACCACCAGCCCATGCGCCTCCGCCTCGATATAGCGGCTGTGCGTATCGTCCGGATCGCCCGGCAGGCCCACCCGGCGCAGCGTCGGCGCCTCGCCCTTGCTCAGGATCGCGACGCCGTTGAAGCCCTTCTGCCCATGCCACACGGCATGATAGCCCGCCGCTTCGATATCCTTGATCGGGAAGGCGTCGTCGTCGGCCTTCAGTTCCTGCAGGCAGGCGATGTCGGGCTGTTCGCGCTCAAGATATTCGATGAGCCGCGGCATGCGCGCGCGGATGCCGTTGATGTTGAAGGTGACGAGCTTGACCATCAGATGGAAAAGCTGCTGCCGCAACCGCAGCCGCTGGCGGCATTCGGGTTGGTCACCTTGAACGCCGCGCCGCCAAGATCCTCGACATAATCGACCTGGCTGCCGTCGAGCAGGTCGAGGCTGACCGGATCGACCACCAGCTTGACGCCGTCGGTCTCCGCGACCGCATCGTCGGCTTCGACCTCGCCCAACCCGAACTTGTAGGAAAAGCCCGCGCACCCACCGCCGTCGACGGACAGGCGCAGGATGGCCGGCTTGCCTTGCTTGTCGGCGATGAAGGCGACGCGCTTTGCGGCGTTGCTGGTCAGGGAAATCGTGGTCACGAAGGCGATGTAGGGGGCAGCGCCCCCTGCGGCAAGCTTAGCGCTTGCCGCTCGCCGGGCCGCCCAGCGCAACCGCGTCCATCGAATGGGTGCCGGCACCGTTCTTCTGCATGGCGAGCAGATAGTCGTTCGACTTCATGAACGGGATCGGGTTGACCGCGCGGCCGTCGATGCGGACTTCGTAGTGAAGGTGGCTGCCGGTCGAACGGCCGGTCGAACCCATGCGGCCGATCTGCATCCCGCGGGTCACGCGCTGGCCCGGCTTGACCATGATCGCCGACATGTGGCCGTAGCGGGTTTCGATACCCTTGCCATGGTCGAGCTTGACGAGGTTGCCGTAGCCGCCGGCATTCCAGCCGGCTTCTTCGACGACGCCGTCGGCGGTGGCGTAGATCGGCGTGCCGATCGGGCCGGCCAGGTCGATGCCCTGGTGACGCGCCGCGCCGCCGTTGAACGGATCGCTGCGCACGCCATAGCCCGAGGTGAAGGCGGCGGTGCGGACCGGCTTGTCCGACGGAACCGCGATCGCGCCGTCGGCAAGGTTGTCGAGCTTCTTCCAGCTGGAAAACAGCGACTTGAAGGTCGGATCGCTCTTGTCCGCCGATTCGAACGGTCCGCCGACAGCCAGCTCTTCGGTGGCGCTCGGCAGGTGGTAGCCCAGCTTGGCGATGGTTTCCGGCGCGACCTTTTCGCCCGCGATCATCGCGGCGAGGATGCGCTGGCGTTCTTCGATCTGGCGGACCCGGGTTTCGGTTTCGGCGGCGAGGCGGGCGATGTCGGCGTTGGGAGCGGTGGCGGCGGCAGCGGGAACGGCTTGGGCGGTGAAAAGTCGCACCGTCGCAAAGGTCGACCAGCACAGCAGCAGCGCGGTCACGACCAGCAGCATCGCCTGAACCGGCGCCGACAGCGTCAGCTTGCGCAGATGCTTTCCGTCATGGACGAACAGTTCGCGGTCGCGGATCATCGATTTCTTAGCGGTTGCCGCTACAGTCATCACCCTCACACGCTCCTTGCGTACTCTCACCAGGCGCAACACACCGCGCTCGGCCAGAAACATCATAAGTCGTGGAGCTCCCCAGCCCCGGCACTTCCGGCAACGGTTGCCCACCGAATGCCGAAGCCAAGGAACTGACCCTCATTGGTTAATCAATTCAACACTTGGTTCCGAAGGACAGGGTGAAGCGTCCGGTCGCGGCGATGAGTTGAGTCGGAAACTTGCGCTAGGTTGCGTTTTAACCGGAAATAAACGGCGGATTTCTGCGAACGTGACGAATCGTTCGATCGGCGAAGATTTCGCGTTCCCCTTTTCGTGTTCGCTCGTTAAAGCCGTCAGCGGGCCACGCCGTCCCAACGCGGCGCGAGCTCTCTGTGAGGAGAGTCTACATTGACGAATACACGACCAGACGTGCGTCCCGCGCGTCCCCATTTCTCTTCCGGTCCCTGCGCCAAGCCGCCGGGCTGGGCCCCCGAAAAACTGTTCCTTGACGACCTTGGGCGTTCGCATCGCGGTGCGCTGGGCAAGCAGCGCTTGGCCTATTGCATCGACCTGATGCGCGAGATGCTGGAATTGCCCGACACCCACCGCATCGGCATCGTCGCGGGCTCCGACACCGGCGCCTTCGAAATGGCGATGTGGGCAATGCTCGGCGCTCGGCCCGTCACCACGCTGGCTTGGGAAAGCTTCGGCGAAGGCTGGGTCACCGACGCCGCCAAGCAGCTCAAGCTCGACCCCACCATCATCCGCGCCGACTACGGCCAGCTTCCCGACCTCAGCCAAGTCGACTGGTCGAGCGACGTGCTGTTCACCTGGAACGGCACCACCAGCGGCGTGCGCGTGCCCGACGGCGACTGGATCCCGCAAGACCGCGAGGGCCTGAGCTTCGCCGACGCGACCAGCGCGGTGTTCGCCTACGACCTGCCGTGGGCCAAGATCGATGTCGCCACCTTCAGCTGGCAGAAGGTGCTGGGTGGCGAAGGCGCGCACGGCGTCCTGATCCTCGGCCCGCGCGCGGTCGAGCGGCTGGAAAGCTACACCCCCGACCGCCCCCTCCCCAAGCTGTTCCGCATGACCAAGGGCGGCAAGCTGGTCGAAGGCATCTTCAAGGGCGAGACGATCAACACCCCGTCGATGCTGGCGGTCGAAGATGCCATCTTCGCGCTCGAATGGGCAAAGGGGCTCGGTGGCCTCAAGGGCCTCATCGCCCGCAGCGACGCCAATGCCGCCGCGCTCGACCGCATCGTCGAGGGCCGCAACTGGCTCGGCCACCTCGCGCAGGATCCGGCGACGCGGTCGAAGACCAGCGTGTGCCTCACCGTCGACGGCGCCGACGCGGACATGATCAAGCGGTTCGCGAAACTGCTCGAAACCGAACACGCCGCCTACGACATCGCCGGCTACCGCGACGCCCCGCCGGGCCTTCGCATCTGGTGCGGCGCGACCGTCGACACCGCCGATATCGAGGCCCTCGGGCCGTGGCTCGATTGGGCCTGGGAGAATTTGAAATGACCGTTCGCGTACTGATTTCCGACAAGATGGACCCCAAGGCCGCGGCGATCTTCCGCGACCGCGGGATCGAGGTCGACGAGATTACCGGCGAAACGCCCGAACAGTTGATCGCCCGTATCGGCGGCTATGACGGCCTTGCCATCCGCAGCTCGACCAAGGTGACCAAGGCCGTCCTCGACGCCGCGACCAATCTGAAGGTCGTCGGCCGCGCCGGCATCGGCGTCGACAATGTCGACATTCCCGCCGCCACCGCGCGCGGTGTCGTGGTGATGAACACGCCCTTCGGCAATTCGATCACAACCGCCGAACATGCCATCGCGCTGATGTTCGCGCTCGCCCGCCAACTGCCCGAGGCGGACGCCTCGACCCAGGCCGGCAAGTGGGAAAAGAACCGCTTCATGGGCGTCGAGGTCACCGGCAAGACCTTGGGCCTGATCGGCGCGGGCAACATCGGCTCGATCGTCGCCAGCCGCGCGCTGGGCCTCAAGATGAAGGTCGTCGCATTCGACCCCTTCCTCACCCCCGAACGCGCGGTCGATCTCGGCATCGAAAAGGTCGAGCTGGACGAACTGCTGAAGCGCGCAGACTTCATCACCTTGCACACGCCGCTGACCGATCAGACCCGCAATATTTTGTCGGCGGCAAATCTTGCTAAGACCAAGAAAGGCGTCCGCATCATCAACTGCGCGCGCGGCGGCCTGATCGACGAAGCGGCTTTGAAGGACGGATTGGATAGCGGCCATATCGCCGGCGCCGCGCTCGACGTGTTCGAAACCGAACCGGCCAAGGACAGCCCGCTGTTCGGCACCCCCAACTTCATTTCGACCCCGCACCTCGGCGCGTCGACCAGCGAAGCGCAGGTCAATGTCGCCATCCAGGTCGCCGAACAGATGAGCGATTTCCTGCTCTTGGGCGGCGTCACCAACGCCATCAACATGCCTTCGCTGTCGGCCGAGGAAGCGCCGAAGCTCAAGCCCTACATGGCGCTAGCCGAAAAGCTCGGGAAGCTGGTCGGCCAGGTCGTCGGCGACGATATCAAGGGCGTGTCGATCGAGGTCGAAGGCGCGGCCGCGCAATTGAACCAGAAGCCGATCACCGGCGCGGTGCTGGCGGGCCTGATGGGCACCTATTCGGACACCGTCAACATGGTCAACGCACCCTTCCTTGCCAAGGAACGCGGCCTCGACGTCCGCGAAGTGCGTCATGACCGCGAAGGCGCCTATCACACGCTGATCGCGGTCGAAGCGACCTCGGCCAAGGGCGTGCGCCGCGTCGCCGGCACCCTGTTCGGCAACGACAGCCCGCGGCTCGTCGAATTGTTCGGGATCGAAATCGAGGCCGAACTCGAAGGCGCGATGCTCTACATCGTAAACACCGACACGCCGGGCTTCATCGGCAAGCTCGGCACCGCGCTCGGCAACGAAGGCATCAATATCGCGACCTTCAACCTCGGACGCCGCAAGGCGCGCGGCGATGCCGCGTCGCTGGTCGCGGTCGACGGCAAGATCGGCCCCGACACGGTCAAGGCGCTGTGCGCGCTCGACGGTGTGCGCAAGGTCGTCCCGCTGAGCTTCTAGCTCGACCCGATCCAGCGGCGGGCCGCGGCCAGTACCGGGTCGCGGCCCGCCGCAATATCGGCCACGGTCGGCCGGACCGCGACATCGGGCAGGACGCCGCGGTCGGGCTGCGGCGTCGTCGGAAAATTGCCGACGATCGGCAGGTCATATTCCAGTCCGCTGCCGGGCAGCCGGACGAAGAAATAGCCATTGCCGTTGATGCCGCGCAAATTGCCCCCGGTGGGCTCGCCGAACAATTTGACCAGTCCCGATTCCTGCGCCCTTCGCGCGAAGGAAAAGGTCGCCGAACTGCATGCCGGCCCGACCAGCGCAGCGACCTTGATGGGAAGCGGCTTGCCGACCGCCTGGATCGTATCGCTCTGCTCCTTGCCAAGCTCGAAAAAGCCATTGCCCGCGTCGCGCGCATTCTCGCCAATCGTCCGGAAGCTGTCGTCCCAGGTATCGAGGAAGGCATCGAGCTCCTTGGGCGTGCGACGATAGCGGACCAACTGCCGATACCCTGCGAAGTCGAGGTCGCGGCCCGCCAGCCGCGCAAAAATCCGGTTGCCGACTTCGTTGCCGCCCTCATTGTCGCGCAGGTCGACGATCAGCCCCCTGGCGCCCGCGAGGCTGTCCAGCCGTTCGTCGAGCCATGGCTCCCACGCCCATTTGCTGTTGTACATCACCCAGCTCGGCATGGTCAGCAGCGCGATCCCCTCCTGCATCTCCCACGTCCAGAAAGGCTCGGTCGTGCCGTCGGTTTCCAGCGTATGGCGGGTCGCACGCCGCTGCTGTTCCGTCAGCGCCGCAAATTCGCCGCTACGGACCGCGCCCGTGGGAGTGCGGTAGCGCAGCCGGAACACGCCGTTGGTCGGCGGGAGCATCAGGCCCTGGAAGATGTCGAAGGTCTCCCATCGATCGGTCCCCAGCATCGCCATCTGCTTCACGCGCTTGGCGTCGTTCGCCCCGTCGGCGCGGGCATAAGCCACCAGACGGTCGAGCATCCGCGATGCCGGAACGCCGTCAATCGACAGGATTTCGGATCCCCGGACCAGCCGCCCCGTGCCGCTACGATCGGCCAGCACCACCATCCGCCTGCCGATCCAGTCAAATTCGAACGGCACCCGCGTCGGCCGCTCGAACAGCTGCGCGACCACCGCCTTCTTCTGGTTGTAGGGATTGCACTGGGTGTGGCCGCAGCGGACCGTGGCGGTGAAGGCGGACAATAGCAGGAACCGTTCGTCCAGGCTGCGCGCGGCGCCGTAATCGCGCGCCAGTCGCCCAAGGCGCGCGTCGACCTGGCTCTGGGTCTGGTATCGCAGCAGGCCCGGATGCAGCGCCAGCGAGCGCCGGACGATGTCGATGTCATCGGCCAGCTCGCCCGCGCCGGGCGCGGCGCGCACGGCGGCATGGCTGGCGATCAGGGCCGCGCCGCTGGCGGCGATCATCTGGCGTCGGGTGAGATAAATCATGGCGCACTTCATGCTCCGCCGCGCGCCGTCGCTCGCCTCACTTTGCCCGATGGCGCACATTATTTCGATTTTGAGCCGTGGGTGCGGCGATAGGCCGAGGGGCTGCAGCCGAAAGCGGCGCGGAAGGCGCGGTTGAAGCTGGCCTTCGAACTGAACCCGCAATCGAGCGCGAGGTCGAGCAGGTCGGCGTCCGCGCCCCCGTCGATCCGCCGCGCCACTTCCTCGCTCCGCAGCCGGTTGATGACGGTCGAGAAATTCTGGCCCAGCCCTTCGTTGAACGCGCGCGACACATAGGCGGTGTTGGTGGCGAGCAAGCGCGCCAGGCGCGGCACGCTCAGCTCGGGATCGACATACAGCCGCTCCGCCCGCACCCGCTCCGCCCATTCGGCTGCCCGGCTTTTCCAATCAGGCCCGGCCTGCGGCGGCGGTTCCAGTTCGGTCAGGCGGGGAAAGGCCAGCGCGGCATGCCGCCAGCCCTCGATGCCGAGGAACAGGGCGAAGGCCGCAATCGCCACGTAAAGCCCCATCAGCCCGCGGTATCCAAGCGGCGAGACGAGATCCCACACGCCGTAGACCGTCCACACCGCCAACAGCAGGAACAGCGCCGCGACCGCGCGGATCAGCCAGTTGAGGGCGAAGCGATGATCGTCGCTGCGCTGGCTCGCCAGCCGTTCGCCATAGTCGCGGACCAGGCGCCGCGCCGCCCTGCCATAGGCGGCAAGGCCGACCACCACCCCGGTCCCGACGATGAGGTCGTAGCCGACCGACGCTTCGACCAGCCAGTCGTTCTTCAGCGGCTGGCGCAGCAGCAGGAAGCAGCCCGCGAGGTAGGCGAACTGCACCGCCCCGGGCAGCAGGTGCCGCCAGCCCCGCTCGGGCCAGGCCCCGACCACCAGCGCATGGACGTAAAGATAGGCGAGCGGCGCGATGGCAAGCGGGATCGCGACCGGCACGAAGCTCAATTCCTGCCAGCGGTCGTAAAATCCGGCAAAGCCGATCATCCACGGCGTAATCTGTCCCGCCAGCACGATCAGCAGCGCGGCCAGCGTTCGATTGGCGATGCGGTTGCGCAGCGGGCGCATCAGGGCGGCAGCAAGCAGCAGCAGCTGGACGAACGCGACCAGCAGGACTGCACTGCGCCACCCGAAGACGAGACCGGCCCCCATCGCCCCGTCATAGCCGCGGCAGCGCTAGGGCAAAAGCGCCCTCAGCGCAGCGACACCAGGAAGCGCTCGACCTCGCCCGTCGCGAAGTCGCCTTCCTCGCCCAGACCTTTGTTGAGGCTGCCGTGGCTCTCGCCCGGCACCACCGCCACCACCGCCGACGCGCCTGCCTTGCGCAGCGCGTCGGCCAGCCCGCACGACTGGGCCTGGCTGTCGGCGCGGCTCTGGATCGGCAGGATCAGCCAGTTTGCAACGTTCGGCGCGCCGGCATGCCGCGTCGGCGACAGCGCCGCCTGCCGCTTGGGATCGTTCGAGAAAGCCGCTTCGTACATCGGCTTGACGATGTTCATCTCCGCGCTCGACTGGCTCGGCACGTCATAACCGGCACCGTCGAGCAGCACGACGCCCTTCACCGCGGACAGCGGCACACCCGCATCCTTGAGATAATGCGTGTCGGTGCCGAGCAGTGCGACGAGGTGCGCGCCGGCGCTGTGCCCCATCAGCACGATGCGATCCGGGTCAAGGCCCCGCGCTGCCGCATTGGCCCTGAGCCACGCCAGCGCATTGGCCAGGTCCGCCGCCTGCTGTTCGACGCTCGCCTGCGGCACCAGCCGGTAGTTGGCGCTGGCAAAGGCCCAGCCCTGACCCGTCGCCCATGGCGCCTTCGTCTTTTCGCCCGCGACCTTGTCGCCGATCGACCATCCGCCGCCATGGACGAAGAACAGGATCGGCGCCTTCGTCGTCCCGCCCGGCACCATCAGGTCGAGCCGTTGCTTGGGGTCGCTGCCATAAGCGATTTCGACCATGCCGTCGGGCCGTTCCTGGCGCGCCATCGCGCGGTCGCTCATCGCCTTGCGACACGGATTACTAAGCTTGGGCAGCGCCGTCCGCAAACACTGGCCGAAACCGCCCTCCGCCCCGCGGCACAGCTGGATCAGTTCCTGCCGGCATTCGGCGGACATCCGCTCGCGCTGCGCAACCGCCGCCGCGCTGATCGCCAGGACGCACGCCGTCGCCGCCAATACCCACTTTTTCATCGCTTCCCTCCGGTGAAAACTGGACGTCAGGGGCCATATTCAATAGGCGGGGCGCTGAACCGCGCCTGAGCGGAAATGGTTAAGGCCTGTCGATGCGTATGCCCCTTTCTTTGCTGGTCGCAGCCCTGCTCGCCGGGCCTTCGATCGCCCAGTCGGATTTCGCCCAGCCGCGCCCCCCGACGCGCCAGGACTATTATGTAGTCGGCAATGCGCCGGTCCGCGCCCTGCCCGGCGCCAACCTCACCGTCACCTATTTCTTCGATTATCAATGCTCGGCCTGCCGCCGCTTCCACGCCGACGTGCGGACGGTCTTCGCCGCCGATCCGAAGCTGCGCATCATCTACCGCGACACGCCGATTTTCGGCCAGCGTTCGACCAATGCCGCGCGCGCCGCGATGGCCGCCAAATATCAGCGCAAGCATGATGCGTTCCACCACGCGCTGATGATCCAGCCGCTGCCGCTCGACGATGCCGCGATCCGCGCCGCCGCCGCGCGCGCCGGGGTCGACTGGCCGCGGCTGCAGCGCGACCTTGCCCTGCATGGCAAGGCGATCGACGCCCAGATCGCGCAGAACCAGAACCTGTCCGAAGCCGCCGGCATTTCCGGGACGCCGGGCTTCATCATCGGCGACACGCTGGTCGACGGCGCGCTCGACGCGAAAACCCTGCGCCTCGAAATCGCCGACGCGCGCAAGGCGAAAAAGCGCTGACACCGCTCCTTTGACCCCACGGTTTCAGCCGCTAAAGGGCGGCGTACCGCAAAGGAATTTCGAATCATGGGCAATGTCACCGTCATCGGCGCGCAGTGGGGCGACGAAGGCAAGGGCAAGATCGTCGACTGGCTGGCCAGCCGCGCCGACGTCGTGGTCCGCTTCCAGGGCGGCCACAACGCCGGTCATACGCTCGTCGTCGGCGACAATGTCTACAAGCTCTCGCTGCTGCCCAGCGGCATCGTCACCGGCACGCCGTCGGTGATCGGCAACGGCGTCGTGCTCGACCCCTGGGCGCTGAACGCCGAGGTCGAAAAGCTGCGCGGCCAGGGCGTCCGCATCGAACCCGACGTGCTGATGATCGCCGAGACCTGCCCGCTGATCCTGCCCATCCACCGCGACCTTGACGCGATGCGCGAAGACGCCAGCGGCGCGGGCAAGATCGGCACCACCCGCCGCGGCATCGGCCCGGCCTATGAAGACAAGGTCGGCCGCCGCGCCATCCGCGTCTGCGACCTGGCGCACCTTGACGAGCTCGACCCGCTGCTCGACCGCCTGTGCGCGCACCACGATCACCTTCGCGCCGGCTTCGGCGAGCCTGCCGTCGACCGCGAGCGCCTGAAGGCCGACCTCGCCGAAATCGCCGACTTCGTGCTGCAGTTCGCCCGCCCCGTGTGGCGCGACCTCGACGAGGCCAAGCGCCGCGGCCGCCGCATCCTGTTCGAAGGCGCGCAGGGCGTGCTGCTCGACGTCGACCATGGCACCTACCCCTTCGTCACCTCGTCCAACACGGTGGCGGGGACGACCGGCAGCGGCAGCGGCATGGGCCCCGGCGCGGCGGGCTTCGTGCTTGGCATCGTCAAGGCCTACACCACCCGCGTCGGCTCCGGCCCCTTCCCGACCGAACTGGAAGACGAGGTCGGCCAGCGATTGGGCGAGCGCGGCCATGAATTCGGGACCGTCACGGGCCGCCGCCGCCGCTGCGGCTGGTTCGACGCGGTGCTGGTCAAGCAATCCGCCGCGGTCAGCGGCATCACCGGCATCGCGCTCACCAAGATCGACGTGCTTGACGGCATGGACCGGGTGAAGATCTGCACCGGCTACAAGATCGGCGACACCGTCTACGACTATCTCCCGCCTCACGCCGCCGACCAGGCGCGCGCGACCCCGATCTATGAAGAAATGGACGGCTGGCAGGGGACCACAGCCGGCGCCCGCAGCTGGGCCGACCTCCCCGCGCAGGCGATCAAATATGTCCGCCGCATCGAAGAACTGATCCGCTGCCCGGTAGCGCTGGTCAGCACCTCGCCTGACCGCGACGACACGATTTTGGTGAGCGATCCGTTTTCGGCTTAGGCAGCGAATGTCCGCCAACGACCCATTGCGGTCATTAAACCATTAGGCCAACCTGCCCTGATGTTTTCGTCCGCTTTGCTTGGGCTAGCGTTGGCCGCTTACGTCGAGGCGGGTTCATCGCAGCTATCAACCGCACCGGCGTCGGTCGTCGAAGCTCGGCTAACTAGGGTCGAAGATATTGCAGGGCGGCCGGGCGCACCCTGCATCTGCGATGAGAATGGCACCCTGATGTTGGACAGTTCTTGGCGGCTGTATTTCGCACCACTGCGTACTTTATACGGACCAGCATTTCGGGCTCCCTTGTATTTCGACCAAGCCTCGGCACAGCCGATTACGGGCCGCAAATATCTGCTTGTCGTGTCGCACGAAGACAGCGGGAGCGTAGTGGTCTGGACAGGATCAGTCGCGGGGGGACTATGCTTGGAAGCCAATGAAATCACTTCTTACGGGATTGAGGCGGCAGCGCGGAAGCGCCCCTGTCGCAACTGATTAGGCCAGTCGGCTAAAGTCAGCTTTCCACCCATTGGGGCCCGTCCGCTTTTCGCTGTCCTACAGCGCTGATCTTGTGTCACCGTCATCGAGGGCTCTTTGAACCCGTCGAACGTTCCCGATGTCGCTCGCGCGATCGACGTCACGACTGTGAAAAGTGTGAAAAGTCGCGTAGTCCATGCTCGCCTGTCCCCCGGACAGGCTGCGCGTGGCCTAAGTTCACGCAAACGGTCGAAAAAGGCGCCTTTGGTGAGCCGATAGTGAAGCTAAGGGCGTGCGGAATGCGTCGCGGCGAAGCCGCGCCGTCGGTCCTGTCTGCGCTTCGCTTGCAGGCCGTCCGCTTTCGCTAGCTCTTCGCGCTGGCTCGCGATTGTCACGACAATCGCTCCCCTGCGCTCGGTTAGCTCAAGGTCAAATCCGGCGCGTCTTCGGCCTTCATGCCGACGACGTTGTAGCCCGCGTCGACATGGTGGATTTCGCCCGTCACGCCGCTCGCCAGGTCGCTGAGCAGGTAGAGGCCAGCGCCGCCGACATCCTCGATCGTCACGTTGCGGCGCAGCGGCGAATTATATTCGTTCCACTTCATGATGTAGCGGAAGTCACCGATTCCGCTAGCGGCCAGCGTCTTGATCGGGCCTGCGCTGATCGCGTTGACGCGGATGCCTTCGGGGCCGAGGTCGGCGGCGAGATACTTCACCGATGTTTCCAGCGCCGCCTTGGCCACGCCCATGACGTTGTAATGCGGGATGACCTTTTCCGCGCCGTAATAGCTCAGGGTCAGCAGCGATCCGCCCGGCTTCATCATCGCCCGCGCCCGCTGGGCCACCGCGGCGAAGGAATAGACGCTGATGTTCATCGTCATCAGGAAATTGTCGAGGCTGGTGTCGACATAGCCGCCGCGCAGCTCGTTCTTGTCCGAAAAGCCGATCGCATGGACGACGAAGTCGATGCCGTCCCAGCGCGACTTCAGTTCCGCGAACGCTTCGTCGAGCTTGGCCATGTCGCTGACGTCGCAGTCGAAGCAGAAATCGCTGCCCAGCTGCTCGGCCAGCGGCCGCACCCGCTTTTCCAGCGCCTCGCCCTGGTAGCTGAACGCCAGCTCGGCGCCCTGCTCGGCCAGCAGTTTCGAAATGCCCCAGGCCAGCGACTTGTCGTTGGCCAGCCCCATGATCAGGCCGCGCTTTCCGGCCATCAATCCCGCCATGCGGTCTTCCCCTATTTTCCGGCCGCCTGACGCGACCGATCGACTGCCTCGTCGGATGCCGGCTCGCCGACCTTCAACTCGTCGGCGTACGGCCCCTCATACTGCTCGCCCCTTAGCGCCAAATCGCCCGGTTCCGCCAGCGCCGCGTTGAGCTCCGCCCCCGCGACCACGCCAAGTCCGACGACGAAGAAGAACAGCAGGACGACGATCACGCCGCCCAGGCTGCCGTAGGTCAGGGCATAGCCCCCGAACAGTCCGACGATGTCGGGCAGGATTTCGGCGGTGGCGAACCACCACAGGGTGACGACCAGCGCGCCGGGCCACTTGCGGCACTCCAGTGTCCGGTACCGCGCCGGGGTCAGCGCAAGGAAGAGGATGTAGAAAGTGAAGAACAAGGTCGCCACCGGGACCAGCCGGTAAAGGCCCAGCTCATGCGCCAGCCCGTTGGAAAAGGGCAGCCGCTGGACGATCACATGGTGGATCGACGACAGCGCGACCGTCACAGCGAAGGCGACCAGCAGCAGGATCACCGACCCGATAATCATCAGCATCGACCCCAGCCGATACTGCCAGAAGCTGGCCGAATATTTGACGCCATAGGCCCGCCGCAAAATGTCGCGGATCGTTTCGATGAAGCTCGCCGTGGTCCACAGGCCGACCAGTGCGCCGAACCACAGCAGCGCGCCTGAACGACCGGCCAGCACTTCCTGGATCGGCCCGCGCAGCACGTCGTCGACCACCGCCGGCAACCGCGCAAGGATCGTTGACACCGCGCGCGCCGTGTCCTCTGCGCGCCCCAACAGGCGGGCGACGGCCGCGGCGAGGATGATGAACGGGAACAGCGCCAGCAGTGACAGGTAGGCAAGGTTGCCCGCGTGAATGAAGCCGTCGTCGTAAAGGCCGACCGCGACCCGCTTGGCGATCACCAGCGGCTGGATTTCCCGCTTCGCCCGCTCGACCGCTTCCTTGCCGAAGCGTGCCCTGAGCCGGGCCAGCCGCTTGCGCCGTTCCTCGGGCGAGTGGGGATGATGTTCGAGCATCAGGCCCGCTTAAACGCCGAGCCCTGCGCGCGGGTTGCCACCGCCGTCCCAGCTTTCGGCAAAGCGTTCCAGCGCCTCGTCGCCTTGCGGCACATCGATTGCCAGTTCGACCAGAAGGTCGCCGCGCTGCCCGTCCTTGCCCAGAAATCCGCGGCCCTTGAGTCGCAGCAGCTTGCCGCTGCTCGACCCCTTGGGCACCGACAGCATCACCGGCCCTTCGGGCGTCGGCACCTTCACCTTGGCGCCCAGCACCGCTTCCTTCAGCGTCACGGGCAGCGTCAGGCGGATGTTCTGGCCGTCGCGGACGTAAAAGGGATGACTGCCGATCTCGATCGTCACGATTGCGTCGCCCTTGCCGCCAGGACCCTCTTCGCCCTGGCCGGTCAGGCGGACCTTGGTGCCGCTGTCGACCCCCTTGGGCAGCTTGAGGTCGATGGTTCGATTGCCCGACAGGGTCACCCGCTGGTCGCGCATCGTCACCGCGTCGACAAACGGCACCTTCAGCCGATACTGGACGTCGGCGCCTTTCTGCGGCGCGCGCTGCTGGCGGAACCCACCGAATCCGCCGGTACTGCCGCGACGCTGGCCGGTCGCCGCGCCGAACAGCCCTTCGAACAGGTCGCTAAGGTCTGCGCCTTCACCGAAGCCACCTCCGCCGCCGCCCGGAAACCCGTCGGCACCGCCGCGGCTCGCCGAGCGGGAATAGCCGCCGCCGCCGAAGCCTGCGCCGAACGGGCTGCGCGGATTGCCTTCGTCATCGATTTCGCCGCGATCATACTGGGCGCGCTTTTCCTTGTCGGCCAGGATGTCATAGGCGCGCGTCACCGCCGAAAAGCGTTCGGCGGCCTTGGGATTGTCCTTGTTTCGGTCAGGGTGCAGCTGCTTGGCCAGGCTGCGATAGGCCTTCTTGATCTCGGCCTCGGTCGCGCTGCGCTGCACACCCAATTGCTGGTAAAGGTCCAATTTGCGTCCTTTGTTGTCTTGCGTCCCGTTTCCAGCCGTCGGCGCTGCGCGTCAAGCTTCCCCTCGACAGGCGGCGGCGCAATCGGCAAAGGCTTGGGTCATGGCGGACGATCCTTTCTTGCTGTTCGACAGCTGGCTGGCCGAAGCGAAGCAGAGCGAGCCGAACGATCCCGAAGCGATGGCGCTGGCCACCTCGACGCGCGAGGGACGGCCGTCGGTCCGCATGGTCTTGCTGAAAGGTCATGGCCCTGCCGGCTTCGTCTTCTACACAAACGCCGACAGCCGCAAGGGCGGCGATCTGGCGGACAATCCGCACGTCGCGCTGCTGTTTCACTGGAAGTCGTTGCGCCGCCAGATCCGGATCGAGGGTCCGGTGGCCGAGGTGAGCGACGACGAAGCCGACGCCTATTTCGCCAGCCGGTCGCGCGACAGCCAGCTTGGCGCCCATGCCTCGCTCCAGTCCCGCCCGCTCGACCAGCGCGCGACGTTCGAGGCGCGATTTGAAGAGGTGAAGGCCAGGTTCGAAGGGCAGGATGTGCCCCGCCCCGCGCGCTGGACCGGGTTTCGCGTCACGCCCGAGCAGATCGAGTTCTGGAGCGATCGCGCCCATCGCCTGCACGAACGCCGCCTGTTCGTCCGTGACGGCCAGGGCTGGAGTGAAGGATATCTGTATCCATGAGCAACGACCGCACTGCTCTCACCACCCGCGCCGCCGCCGCCAGCATTTCGATGGCGGTCTTCCTGGTCGCGATGAAAGGCTATGCAGCCTGGAAAACCGGGTCGGTGGCCATGCTGGGCAGCCTTGCCGATACGGCGCTGGACCTGGTCGCAAGCATCGTGACGCTGCTTGGCGTTCGCTGGGCGGCGATGCCCGCGGACGAGGAGCATCGCTTCGGCCACGGCAAGGCTGAAGCGCTGGCGGCGCTGACCCAAGTCATCCTGATCACCATCTCGGCGCTGGGCATCGCCTGGCGCGCGATCGACCGACTGGGCAAGGGCGCGGCGACCGAAGGGCTGGAAATGGGGGTCGGCGTGTCGGCGGTGGCGATGGCCGCGACCGTGGCGCTGCTCGCCTACCAGCGCTACGTCATCCGCAAGACTAAGTCGGTCGCGATCGAAACCGACCATGTCCATTACCAGTCCGACCTGCTGCTCAACCTGTCGGTGATCGTCGCGCTGGTGCTCGACCAATATCTCGGCTGGCGCAGCGCGGACCCGATCTTCGGCATCGGCATCGCCTTGTGGCTGATTTACGGCGCCTTCCGCGCCGCAAGCCGGTCGATCGACCAGCTGATGGACCGCGAATGGCCCGAGGAGCGCCGCCTGCAGTTCCTCGAGTTGATCAAGAGCCACCCGGAACTGCACGGCATTCACGAACTTCGCACCCGCACGTCGGGCGGGCATGATTTTGCCCAGTTCCACATCTGGGTCGATCCCGACCTGACGATCGTCGAAGCGCACCGGGTGATGGACGAGGTCGAAGCGGTGATCCAGGAGCATTTCCCGGGCACGGAGGTGCTGATCCATCCCGATCCCAAGGGCCTCGCCGAACCCGGCCAGAACCTGATGGCGACATGACCCCCATTCCCTTTTTCCAGGTCGACGCCGCGGCGGATCGGCCCTTCGCCGGCAATCCGGCAGCGGTCATGCCGCTGGACCACTGGCTGGCCGACGAGGTGATGCAAGCGATCGCGCAAGAGAATAACCTGTCGGAGACCGCCTTCACCGTTCCGTGCGACACGGACGAAGCGGATTACCACCTGCGCTGGTTCACGCCGACGGACGAGGTGGACATGTGCGGCCATGCGACGCTGGCCGCCGGCCATGTGCTGTCGCACGGCAAGCCGCTGCGGTTCCTGACGCGGTCCGGGGTGCTCACCGTGTCGCGCGACGAACAGGATGAGGGACTGTTGCAGCTCGACCTTCCGGCAGGCGTGCTGCGCGAGGACGAGGTGCCCGGTCTGGCCGCTGCGCTGGGGCTGAGCGAGCGCACCGCCTGGCTGGCGGACGGCTGCAACGACAGCGCAATCATGCTTCTCGACAACGAAGCGCAGGTGCGCGCGGTGCGGCCCGACTTTGCGGCGCTGAAGGCGCTGCCGCACATGGCCATCGTCACCGCCCCGGGCGCCGAACACGCCATCGCCAGTCGGGTATTCTGCCCCTACCTAGGCATTGACGAAGATCCGGTGACCGGGTCGGCGCATGCCGCGCTGGTCCCGTTCTGGGCGGAGCGGTTGGGCCGGACGCGCTTCACCGCGTTGCAGGCAAGCAAGCGTTCCGGAACGTTCGATTGCGAATTGAGGGGCGACCGGGTGGTCCTCGGCGCGCGCTGCGTCACCGTAATCGAAGGCTATTTCCAGCTTTAGCCCAGCCGACGACCGAGCGCTCGAAGACGCTGCTCGATCTCGTCGATGAGTTGCAGCGATTGTCCGTGAGCGGCCAATATATGCGGGTCCGAGGACAGGGCATCCCCCAACGTTTCGAGCCGCTCGAGCATCTGGTCGATATCCGCCCCGGGCGTCGTCAAAACAGCGTCGAATCCGCGCATGGGTTCGATCGGCGACACGTCGGGTCTGGGGTCGACCGCGATGGCGGCGCGGGCCTCGGCGATGCGCTGATCGACCTCGGCCTGGTGTGCGGGCATTCGCGACATCCATGCCTGGGTATCGATCGTGCCGGTCAGCGTCAGTCCGCACCGACCGCTGTCGCACCAGGCGATCGTGCCGACGGCCGCCAGCGCGCCGCGCGACAGCTCGATGACCGTTCCGACGGGCGGCAGGCTGGGCGCTTCGATCAGCGCGCCCTTGGCCGACATGTTGCGAACGCGGACGGGATGGGCGTTGGTGGCGGTGCGAAGTGTCGCTGACACGAACATCGACGTCCGCACCGACTTTCGCAGGTCGTTGGGGCGGCCGCCCGCTTCGGCAATCGTCATCATCACGCCACCCGCCTTGAAGTCGGACCGAGCAGGATGGTGATGCATCCATTACGCGGCGGAAACAAGCTCCTGCGCCATTGTGGAAGTAATCGTCCCGCCACCGAGCACCCGGTCGCCGTCGTAGAAGACCGCCGACTGACCGGGCGCAACGCCATATTCGGCCTGATCGAAGGTCAGTGACCGGCCGTCCCACCGCGCGGAAACAGGGCGCGCGAGGCTGCGGACCTTGGCTTCCACCAGTTGTTGGTCTTCGGCCAGCCAGTTGATGCCTTCAACGGTCGCGGACGCGACGGCCAGTGCGCGGCGCGGGCCGACCACCAGGCGCTGCGTTTCAGGTTCGATGCGAACGACGTAGAGCGGTTCGGGCTGGCCGCCGATCTCAATCCCGCGCCGCTGGCCGATGGTGAAATGGACGACGCCGTCGTGACGTCCGAGCACCTCGCCGTTCAGGTCGACGATGTCGCCCGGCGCCGCCGTTTCGGGGCGCAGGCGCTTGACCAGGCCGGCATAGTCGCCGTCGGGCACGAAGCAGATGTCCTGGCTGTCGGGCTTGTCGGCGACGATCAGGCCCGCCTCCGCGGCCAGCTTGCGCACCTCGCTCTTGGGCAGGTCGCCGAGCGGGAAGCGCAGGAAGTCGAGCTGGTCGCGGGTCGTGCCGTAGAGGAAATAGCTTTGGTCGCGCGACGGATCGCGGCCCTTCCACAGTTCCACCCGGCCATCGCGTTCGACGCGGCGAACATAATGGCCCGTCGCCAGGCAGTCCGCGCCAAGCTCGCGCGCGAAGGCGACGAGGTCGGTGAACTTCACACCCTGGTTGCACAGGCTGCACGGCACCGGGGTCCGGCCCGCCGCATATTCGTCCGCGAAGCGGTCGATCACGCCGGTCCGGAAGCGGCTTTCGTAATCGAGCACATAATGCGGAATGCCGAGCCGGTCGCAGACCGTCTTGGCATCATAGATGTCCTGGCCCGCGCAGCAGGCGCCGCTGCGCTTCACCGCTTCGCCATGATCGTATAGCTGCAGCGTGACGCCGACCACTTCGGCGCCGGTCCTGGCAGCCAGCGCGGCGACCACTGACGAATCGACGCCGCCGGACATGGCCACGACAATTCGCGCCGAATTGGCGTCTTTTTTGAGGTCGAAACTGGGAAACATCGGGCGGGCCTTTACCGGAAATTCACCCTGTTCGGCTAGACCGTGCTGATCGACAACGGGCTCAAGGGGCAAAAATTGGCTCGAATCGACGGAGATTTCGAAAAGGCAGGAGAGGCTTCGGTCGACCTTGCCGAACTGATGCTGGTGCTGTCTTCGGCAGCGACGGCGGGGATTCGGGACCGGCATGACGCCATGGCCTGTTTCCTCTCTGCCAGCGAGGGGTGGCGGGACGCCAAGGGGGCGCTGAAAGGCACCTTCGCGGGGCTTGCCGAGCGGGCAGGGTTAACGGGCGAGAAGGAATGATGAAGAATCGGGTTACCAGCCCGTTTCAGACCTTTTCAACGGCCTTCGGTTAAATCGAGGCCATCGGTTGAAGTTTAACGTGACTGAGGTTTAGCGAATGCTCGAGAACCAGAAAATCCGGCCCGCGCAGGTCATCGGCCCCTTGGGTGAGCCGTTGACGCTCGATTCGCTGCCGCCCCCCAGCACCACCCGTTGGGTCGTGCGTCGCAAGGCGGAAGTCGTAGCGGCGGTCGCCGGCGGCCTGCTGACCGTCGACGAGGCGTGCCAGCGCTATACGCTGAGCCTTGAAGAATTTACCGGCTGGCAGCGTGCAGTCGACCGGTCGGGCATGCCCGGCCTGCGCGTGACGCGCATCAAGCATTACCGCGACCAATATGAGCGGCAGCAACGCTACTGATCATTTTCGTCCGTCCCCGTGACGAAATTTCGGCCCCGTCGGTTATCCGGCGGGGCCTTTTTTTTCAACAGCTTGGCCGATCGTTTCGTTTCCGACACTAGACAAAACGATGCTTTGCCGGAACAACCGCAGGGCATCGTGCGTCTAGGATGCCGGAAGGCGCTCCGCGTGTAAGGGAGCGGCCTAAAACAGGAGGAACGCTCATGGGTATCATCATTTGGCTCGTCGTCGGCGGCGTTGTAGGTTGGCTCGCCAGCATCGTCATGCGCACCGACGCGCAGCAGGGCATCATTCTCAACATCGTGGTCGGCATCATCGGTGCCTTCCTCGCCGGCCTGGTCGTCGGTGGCGGCTCGATCAATCAGGACATCAACCTGATGAGCTTCCTCTGGTCGCTGGTTGGCGCGATCGTCCTTCTGGGCATCGTCAACCTGGTCCGTCGCGGCAGCGTTCGCTAAGCGCGCTACCAGACTAACCTCACGACATGAAAAGAAGGGCCGGCGGTACGAACCGCCGGCCCTTTTCTGTTGGTCATTGCAGTTCGAAACTCATCGACACGCTGACCTGCAACTGCTGCGTGCCGGGGTCGATCTCGGTCTTCGCGACGCGCGCACCCGTCACGACAATGTCGGACGCATAGGGCATCGGCGGCGGGACGGACGCGCCGGCCTCGCTGACCGAGATCAGCTTCACCACCCGCTTGCCAAGCGCTTTTGCATAAAGGTCGGCCTTGGCCTTGCCGTTGGCGATCGCCTTCACCCGCGCTTCGTCATAGGCGCTGTCGGGCTTGTCGATCGTCAGGCTCGGCCCGCTGATCTGGTTGGCACCTTCCTTGACCAGCGCATCCAGGATCGCACCGCTGCGCTTGAGGTCGCGGAACTTCACACTGACGTTGTTGCTGGCGCGATATCCGGTGAGCACCGGCGGCTGGTTGTTGTCGTAGCGATATTCGGGGTTGAGGCTGATCGTCGACGTTTGGATGTCCGCATCGGCGATGCCGGCCCGCTTCAGCGCGGCGCGAACGCGTTCCATGCGCGTCGCATTGTCTTCGATCGCCGCAGTCGCGGTCGGCTGCAACGTCTGCACGCCCGCCGAAATGACGGCGAGGTCGGGCACACGGGTCACCTCACCGCTGGCGACGATGTCGAGCCTGGTACCGGCCAGCGCCTGCGCCGATGCCGTTGTGGAAATGCCCGCTGCCGCTGCCAGCGCCAGCGGGGCAATCAAAGATTTACGCATCCATCACTCCATCCAAAGAAAAGGGCCACCGCCCAACGCTTGCGCGCGGACAATGGCCCCAAGCTGAACGATGGTCGGGTTCAGCCGCGGCGGCGCAGCACCAGACGATATACGATGAGGATGAGGATCGCGCCGACGATGGCGGCGAGGAAGCCCGCGGCTTCGCCGTCCTGGTACCAGCCCACCGCCTTTCCAAGGAACCCGGCCAGCAAGGCGCCGGCAATGCCGAGGAGGATGGTCACGATGCAGCCACCCGGGTCCTTGCCGGGCATCAACAGCTTGGCAATACCGCCGGCCAGAAGGCCGATGATCAGCCAGGCAACCACTCCATGATCCGCCAGATAACCCATCGATCGCTCTCCCATTGAACAATGTGGCCGGCATAGCACCACGGCGATGACAGATTGGCAACAGCCTTCGTGGGTGGAAGCCAGCCAGCCGTTCGTAGAAAATAGCCTTCCGAACGACGCCGGAACGATACAGTTGCTACTGGTGACTTATTGGCGTAATACAGCTGCTGCAGATTGCAGCGCGCTGCATTACGGAAAATGGCGGAAAGAATGCGTCTTATGAACCGGGAATCGAGATTTGGGCCCTCCGACACGCTGATCGTGGTCGATCGCAGCAAGGGCCGACGGAACATCATCATCGCGGTGGTCGCGGTGCTGGTGCTGGCGGTCGCGGCCTATATGATGTTCGCCAAGAAGCCGGCCGAAAACGCCGCCGCGGCGGACGCCGGCGGTCGCGGACAGATTCCGACGGTCACTGTCATCGTCCCGGGCCGTAGCGAAGTCGCGCGCACCGTCACCGCATCGGGCGCACTGGCGGCCCGTCGCGACCAGCCGGTCGGCGTTGCGGGCGAAGGCGGCCTTGTCCGCGCGGTGCTGGTCGATGCGGGGACCTGGGTCCGCCAGGGCCAGGTGCTGGCCACCATCGACCGTTCGGTACAGGCGCAGACCGCGGCGCAGCTGGCGGCTCAAGTGTCGGCCGCGCGCGCCGACGCCGCGCTGGCGCAAAATGAATATGAGCGCAGTGCCGCCTTGGTCGATCGCGGTTTCGTGTCCAAGGCCGACCTCGATCGCAAGCGTGCCGCCCGCGATGCCGCCGCCGCGCGTGTCCGCGTCGCCGAGGCGCAGCTGGGCGCGACCCGTGCGCAGATCGGCCGCCTCGACGTCCGCGCGCCGAAGAGCGGCCTCATCCTCGCCCGCAATGTCGAAGTCGGCCAGATCGTCAGCGCCGGCAGCGGCGCGCTGTTCCGCCTGGCGGAAGGCGGCGAAATGGAAATGCGCGCGCAGATGAGCCAGCAGGATCTTGCGCTGGTTCACACCGGCATGCCGGCGGGCGTCACCCCGATCGGTTCCGACCGCACCTTCAGCGGCCGGGTGTGGCAGGTCGCGCCGACCATCGATCCGACGTCGCGCCAGGGCCAGGTCCGCATTTCCGTGCCCTACGACCCCGCCATCCGTCCCGGCGGCTTTGCGGAAGCCAAGATCGCGGCCGGCACCATGACCGCCCCGCTGCTGCCGCAAAGCGCGGTGCTGAGCGATGAGAAGGGCAATTATGTCTACATCATCGACGGCAAGAACCAGGTCCAGCGACGCGACGTGAAAATCGGCAGCGTCGACGATCAGGGCGTGACCGTTTCGGAAGGTATCAGCGGTGCCGAAACCGTGGTGCTGTCGGCCGGTCCGTTCCTCAACCCGGGTCAGAAAATCTCGCCCAAGCGCCAGGCAGCCCGTTAAGCCGCCCGGCATCCATTTGAAGGCAGAGTGTCGATGAGTTTCCGCAATATCTCGTCCTGGTGCATCAAGAACCCGGTTCCGCCGATCGTGCTGTTCATCGGCCTGATGCTGGCCGGCCTGGTCACGTTCGCGCGGATGGAAGTGAACAATAATCCGGACATCGACTTTCCGGCCGCGTCGATCGACATCGCCCAGCCGGGCGCAGCGCCGACCGAAATGGAAAACCAGATCACGCAGAAGGTCGAAGCCGCCGCGCGATCGGTCACCGGCGTGGACGAGATCAATTCGACCGTCCGCGAAGGCAGCAGCAACACCTTCGTCCAGTTCAAGATCGGCACGCCCACCGACCGCGCGGTGAACGACCTGCGCGACGCGATCACCCAGATCCGCGGCGACCTGCCCGACGGCATTCTGGAACCGCAGATCAGCCGCGTCGACATTGCCGGCGACCCGATCCTGTTCGTGGCGGCCCAGACCACCGACATGACGCTGGAAGAGCTCAGCTGGTACATCGACAACAAGGTCAACCGCCGCCTGCTCGGCGTGTCGGGGGTCGCCGCGGTCAGCCGCGAGGGCGGCGTCGATCGCCAGATCCGCGTCGTGCTTGATCCGGCCGCGCTGCAGGCCCAGGGCATCACCGCAGCGCAGGTCAACCAGCAGCTGCGCCAGACCAACCTCAACGCTGCCGGCGGCCGCGCCGAAGTGGCTGGGTCGGAACAGTCGGTGCGCGTGCTCGGCAATGCCAAGACGGCCTACGACCTGTCGCAGACGCAGATCGTAGTTCCGGGTGGCCGTGTCGTCCGGCTGGCCGACCTTGGCCAGGTCAAGGACGCCTATTCGGAACAGCGCACGCTGGCCAAGATGAACGGCCGCCAGGTGATCAGCTTCAATGTCCAGCGGTCGAAGGGCTCGTCCGAAGTGACGACCTATGACGACGCTTGGAAGGAACTGCACAAGATCGAAAAGGAAGACCCGCGGGTTAAGTTCGTCGAGATCGTCAACCAGGTCGCCTACACCAAGGATCAATATAAGTCGGCGATGGAAGGCCTCGTCGAAGGCGCGGTGCTGGCGGTTCTGGTCGTCTTCCTGTTCCTGCGCGATTTCCGCGCGACCGCCATTTCGGCCGTCGCCATCCCGCTGTCGGCCATCCCGGCCTTCTATTTCATGGGCCTGATGGGGATTACCCTGAACGGCCTGTCGCTGCTGGCGCTGAGCCTCGTCGCGGGCGTGCTGGTCGACGATGCGATCGTGGAAATCGAAAACATCGTGCGCCACATGCGCATGGGCAAGACCGCCTATCAGGCGGCGATGGACGCGGCCGACGAAATCGGGCTGGCGGTCGTCGCCACCACCATGTCGATCGTCGCGGTGTTCCTGCCGGTCGCGCTGATGCCCGGCATTTCGGGCCAGTTCTTCAAGGCGTTCGGCTTCACCGTCGTCATTTCGGTGCTGATGAGCCTGTTCGTGGCGCGCATGATCACCCCGCTGATCGCGGCTTATTTCCTGAAGTCGCACGGCGTCCAGGAACATGCGTCGGGCAAGGCGATGGACAAATATCTGTCGATCCTGAAGTGGAGCCTCGATACGTCGAAGGCGGAAAGCTATCGCGCCCGCAACCCCGGCAAGTGGAACGCCGTCAAGTCGATGTTCCGCGACCACCGCATGGCAATGGTCGGTATCGGCACCGGTGCCTTCCTGCTGCAGATCGTGCTGTTCGCAACCCTGTCGATGTCGTTCCAGCCGCCGCTGAACCTCGACTTCTCGAGCGTCCGGATCGGCATGCCGCCGGGTGCGACGCTGGAACAGACGGCGGCGGTTGCCGACCGCGCGGCCTCGATCATCGAAAAGGACCCGAACGTCGAACGCGTGTTCCAGCGCGTCTATGTCGGCGCCGGCTTCCTCAACATCGTGCTGAAGGAAGATCGCAGCGTCACCTCGACCGAGTTCGAGCGCAGCCTGACCCCGCAGCTGTCGTCGATTCCCGACGCGCGCGTCAATTTCCAGAGCCAGGGCGGCGGCGGACCGGGCGGCGGCGGGCGCGACATCGTGCTTTACCTCGGCAGCGACAATCCCGACCTGCTCAGCGAAACCGCCAACAAGATCGCCGCCGAAATGTCGGGGATGAAGGAACTGGTCGCACCGCGCGCCATGGGCGACAACGTCCGGCCGGAAATCGTCATCAAGCCGCGCTTCGACCTGGCCGCCGACCTTGGCGTCACCACGGCGGCGCTTAGCCAGACCATCCGCATCGCGACGCTGGGCGATATCGCCCAGAACAGCGCCAAATTCTCGCTCAGCGATCGCCAGGTGCCGATCACCGTGTCGCTGGCGGAAAGCGCGCGGCGCGACATTGCGACGCTGGAAAACCTGCCGGTGCCGACGACCAAGGGTCCGTCGGTCCCGCTGAAGGCGGTCGCGGACATCAGCTTCGGTTCGGGCCCGACCACCGTCCAGCGATCGAACCAGATCCGCCGTATCGCGGTCGGTGCCGACCTGGCGCCGGGCCTGGTGTCGGGCGACGTCTGGCCAAAGATCAACAACCTCCCGACCGTGAAGAAGCTGCCCGACGGCGTGCAGAAGCTCGAACTGGGCGACAGCAAATGGCAGGCCGAACTGCTGTTCTACTTCTTCATCGCGCTGGCGTCGGGCGTGATGCTGGTGTTCGCGGTGCTGGTGCTGCTGTATCGCCGCTTCCTGTCGCCGCTGGTCAACATGGGTTCGCTGCTGCTGGCGCCGCTGGGGGCCGCGGTCGGCCTCCATATCGCCGGCCAGCCGCTGTCGCTGCCCGTGTTCATCGGCATCCTGATGCTGTTCGGCATCGTCGCCAAAAACTCGATCCTGCTGGTCGATTTCGCGGTCGAGATGATCGAACATGGCATGACCAAGAACGAGGCGATCTACGAAGCCGGCCACAAGCGCGCCCAGCCGATCGTGATGACCACGGTTGCGATGGTCGCGGGCATGGTGCCGATCGCCCTGTCGCTGACCGGCGATGGCAGCTGGCGCGCACCGATGGGCGTGACGGTGATCGGCGGCCTGTTGTTCTCGACCATGCTGACGCTGCTGCTGGTGCCGGCCTATTTCTCGATCGCGATCGATCTGGAACGGGCGATCGGCAAGCGCTTCCGCAAGCTCATCGACAACGGCGAAGAGCATCGGCCGATGGAAGGTCCCGTCCCGCAACCGGCGGAGTGACAAGCGCGTCAGTGCGGCTAGAGTGGCGGCGATGACCTCGCCGCCACCGCTGTCCCGGTTCAACCCTGCCCAGCCCGGTGCGGCCGGCATGAAGGCCGCAGCCACCGGCCTGCTGGTCCTGATGGCGGCGGTGTTTTTCGCGGCGCGCCATTATGAAGGACTCCACCCGGCTGTCGGCTATGTGAAGGCCTTTGCCGAAGCGGCGATGGTCGGTGGCCTCGCCGACTGGTTCGCGGTGACGGCACTGTTTCGCCACCCGCTGGGCCTGCCGATCCCGCACACCGCGATCATCCCCCGGAACAAGGACCGCATCGGCGAAGCGCTGGCCAATTTCCTGCAGACCAACTTCCTGATCGCGCCGGTCGTCGCGCGGCGGATGCGCAATATAGACCTCGCCGGAGCGGCGGGACGCTTCCTGCAGGCACCTCAGGGACAGGAAACCCGCATTCGCCAGGGCGCCAGCCGCCTGATCGCCGATCTGTTCGAAAGCCTCGACGACGAGCGACTGGGCGGCCTCGTCAAAACCTCGGTCGCCAATCGCATCCGCAAGATGGAGGTTGCGCCGCTGCTCGGCCATGCGCTCGCCAGCGCGATCAACGAGGACCGCCACGTCCCGATGCTCGAAGCGACGATCCGCTGGACCGCGCGCGCACTCGACGCCAACGAAGAGCTGATCCGCGAAATGGTCAAGAAGCGGGTCAACTGGGTCCTGAAACTGGCCGGGCTCGACGAGAAAATGTCGGACTCGGTGGTCAATGGCCTTCGCAAGCTGACCGTGGACATGCAGACCGAACCGGCCCACCCGGTGCGGATCAAGATCGAAGAGGCGCTCGCACAGCTCGCCAACGACCTGCAGACCAAGCCCGAAACGCGGGCCAAGGTCGAGGAGATGAAGGAGCAGCTGCTCGACAACCGATCGGTGTCGCTGTGGCTCGACACGCTCTGGCAGAAGGGGCGCGAGGCGATCATCCGCGCCGCGCGCAACCCCGACGCGGCAATGGCCGGAAAGCTTGGTGAAGTGCTGCAGTCGATGGGCCAGAGCCTTGAAAAGGACGCGCGGATGAAGCGCGCGATCAACCAGTTCGCCCGCCGCGCGGTCGCCGGCATGGCCGCCAGCTACGGCAGTTCGATCGTCAAGCTGGTCAGCGAAACGGTGCGTGGGTGGGATGCGCAGACGATTACCGACCGACTAGAAAACGCCGTCGGCCGCGACCTCCAATATATCCGCATCAACGGCACGCTGGTCGGCGGGACGGTCGGCGTCTTGCTGCACGCGTTGGACGCACTTTAGGCCTGGCCGATTCCTCGCCACCGTAACGGGTTTGGCAATTCGTCACCGGAAAAGTCGACATGAAGCACCCGCCGGCGTCGGCCCGAACGGTTCGGGCCTGATGAGTGGAGAATTGCCGTCGCGTAGAGCCATGCATCTCCTTGGCCGGCATGGCATTCTTGAACCGCACTAGCGCTGACCACCCGCTCGATGTCCGCTTCTGCAATCTTGCCAAGACGATGCGACCCCTCCGCGACGAGCAACGGGCCATTGTCCCGATCGACTGGATCAAGGTGGATGCGCGCCGTGACCATCCTTTCGATCAACGCGAAAGGCGGCTCAACATGAATGGTGCCGGCCTTGATCGACCATGGACCGTAGCCAGGCACGTCATGCCGCTCGGCGACTGCAATCGTACGGTCTTGATGCCACGCCAAAACCCAATTCAACGACTTCGTTTTATCGAACAAAATCGCGCGAACCGGGCGGGCAGGTCGTCCCAGCCTTTCGCTCACCAGACTATTCAGCGACGAGGACCGAAGCCACCAGTCCAGAGCCGGCGTGTCGGTAAGACGATGCCCTGGGCTAGGGTCTTGTGGATCGGGTAGCAAACTCGAAAGTCGATCGATTTCGGGCCGTCCGAAGAGGGCCGAAACATGTTCCCAGCCGCCCGTTTCCAGCGTCATCGGGGCATCTTAGCCGCCGCTGACGCGCTCGATCGTCGCGCCGACGGCGGAGAGCTTTTCTTCGAGCCGCTCATAGCCGCGGTCGAGGTGGTAGACGCGCATGACTTCGGTCTCGCCTTCGGCGGCGAGGCCGGCGAGGATGAGGCTCATCGAGGCGCGCAGGTCTGTTGCCATGACTTTGGCGCCGGTCAGCTTGGCATTGCCCTTGACGATCGCCGAGCGGCCATGGACCTCGATATCCGCGCCCATGCGGCGCAGTTCGGGGACGTGCATGTAGCGGTTCTCGAAGATGGTCTCTTCAAGGAAACTCTGTCCGTCGGCGACGCACAGCATCGCCATGAACTGCGCCTGCATGTCGGTCGGGAAGCCGGGATAAGGCGCGGTCGATACGGCGAGCGGCTTCAGCGACTTGTCGGCGGTAACGCGCATGCCCTTGTCGGTCATTTCGATGACCAGGCCCGCCGCCGCGAGGCCGTTGGTGATCGCCAGCATGTCGGCCGGACGCGCGCCGACCAGTTCGATCGACCCGCCGGTGATGCCCGCCGCGCAGGCGTAGCTGCCCGCTTCGATACGGTCCGGCATGACTTCATAGGTGCAACCGCCAAGCGCCTCGACCCCGTCGATGATGAGGTGCGAGCTGCCGATGCCTTCGATCTTCGCGCCCATCGCGACCAGCAGTTTGCACAGGTCGACGATTTCGGGTTCGCGCGCGGCGTTGAACAATTGCGTGCGACCGGCGGCGAGCGACGCCGCCATCAGCGCATTTTCGGTCGCGCCGACCGACACCACCGGGAAGCTGTAATCGCCGCCAGCAAGACGACCGCCGGGCGCGACGGCCTTCACATAGCCCGCCGCCAGTTCGATCTGCGCGCCCATCGCTTCGAGCGCCTTCAAATGTAGGTCGATCGGACGGTCGCCGATGGCGCAGCCGCCGGGCAGCGACACGGTCGATTCGCCGGCGCGGGCGAGCATCGGGCCCAGCACCAGGATCGACGCGCGCATCTTGCGGACCATATCGTAGGGCGCGACGGTCGAGGCGATCTCGCGCGCTTCGATCGTCATCCGGCGGCCGATCTCGCCCTTCTTCACCGCGGCGACCTTGGTCGATCCGCCCAGCTCGTTGAGCAGGTGCGAGAAATTGTCGACGTCGGCGAGACGCGGAAGGTTGGTCAGCGTCACCTTTTCGCTGGTCAGCAGCGCGCAGGGCAGCAGCGTCAGCGCGCTGTTCTTCGCGCCTGAAATGGGGATTTGACCTTCGAGGCGGTTGCCGCCGGTGATGCGAATGGAGTCCATCTTCGCGCTTTAGCGCAAAGCGCCGGACTCACAAGCGGCTGTCATACGATGTCAGGCCTTCTCCAGCGTGCACTGCAGCGGGTGCTGGTTTTCACGGGCGAAGTCGATCACCTGGCCGACCTTGGTTTCGGCGACTTCGTAGGTGAAGACGCCGCACACCGCGACGCCCTGTTGGTGAACCTGGAGCATGACGCGGGTCGCGTCCTCGATCCCCATTGAGAAGAAACGCTGCAGGACGAGCACGACGAATTCCATCGGCGTATAGTCGTCGTTGAGCATCAGCACCTTGTAGTTGCTGGGCTTCTTGGTCTTGGGACGGGTGCGCGTGACGACGCCGGTCTCGACCTCGTCGAGGCCGTCGCCGCGGCCCGGTTCGTCGGGGCCCATCAGAATCGGCAGTCGCTTGCTCATCATCGTTCCCGAATATGGCATTGGCGAAACGCGCTGCAAGGCGTGACGCTCCCGCCGTCCTGAATTGGGCAAAGAAAAGCGGCCGCCCCGGATGGGGGCGGCCGCCTCACATGGTTACCTTCCAAGAGGGGGAGAGGTTAGGCAACCAGCGTGTTGACGCGCTCGGCGTTGAGGGTCGCGCGGGTCTGGAGCGGTTCGACCGCTTCACCGGCGAGCTTCACCATGCGCTCGGTCAGCTTCGAGCTTTCGGCGACCATGCGGTCGAACGAGGCGCGGGCCAGTTCCGACTGGATCTGGAAGAATTCGGTCGGCGACTTGGCTTCGGCCAGCGTCTTCACCGCGTCCGAGGCCTGTTCGATGCCGTCACGGCCCGACGCAAGCACGTCCTGGCCGATGGTGCGGGCACCCTTGGCCGCGATCTTGCCGGCTTCGACGATGGCTTCGACGTTCGCCTTGGCGACTTCGGTCCACTCTTCGGCGGCCTTCTGCGACTTGGCGACGAATTCCTGACCCTTTTCGTTCGCGTCGGCGAACAGGGTGTTGAACTTGTCAGCGGCCGGAAGCTGGAAACCGGCGAACAGCTGGTTGAAATCATAGGTCATGGTCTTGGTCCCTTCGATCTGTTGAGCGACGGCCGCGCTGGCCGCCTTACGCACGCGCTTCACCGTCTTGGCGGTGCGCTGATTAACTTGCTTCACGGCCTCGACGACCTTGGCCGGCGCCTTCTTGGCGCGGCGGGCGCGAACGACCTTCTTCACCTTGGCGACGGGCGCTTCGACGGCCTTCTCGACCTTCTCGGCAACCGCCTTCACCGGCGCTGCGACGGCTTCCACCACCGCTTCGATCTTTTCTTCCACCTTGGTTTCGTCAGCCACGTGAGAACTCCTTTGCTGCGGTGCAACATAATGCATTGCAGCATCGGTTTCAAGGGATTTTGTTGCGTTGCAGCATGAGACCGATCGGCGGGTTGACGGGCACCCCTCCGCCAAGGCAAGTGCACCTATGGCCGAACCGACCAAATTGCCCGAACATCGCCGCCGCCGCGGCCTCCTCGTCGTTCTCTCCTCGCCGTCGGGTGCGGGTAAGACGACGATCAGCCGCATGCTGATGGCAAGCGACCCAAGCATCACCATGTCGGTCAGCGCGACCACCCGGCCGATGCGCCCCGGCGAGGAGGAAGGCGTCCATTATCATTTCGTCGACGAGGCCGAATTCCAGCGGATGGTCGACGACGAGGAACTGGCCGAATGGGCTTACGTCTTCGACCATCGCTACGGCAGCCCGAAAGAGCCGATCAAGGACGCCTTGAAGGACGGCCGCGACATTTTGTTCGATATCGACTGGCAGGGCACGCAGCAGCTGCGCGGCGCGTTCGGCACCGACCTTGTGCGGATCTTCATCCTGCCGCCGTCGATGGGCGAGTTGGAACGTCGCCTGCGCAGCCGTGCCACCGATAGCGAGGATGTCATCCAAGGTCGCATGCGCCGCGCGGCGGCCGAGATCGGTCACTGGGGCGAATATGACTATGTCCTGATCAACGAGGACATGGACCGCTGCCTCGACGAGGTGAAGGCGATCGTACGGGCCGAACGGTTGAAGCGCGACCGCCAGCCTTACCTCATCCCCTTCGTCCGCGACCTGGTCGAGCGGCCCAACAACTAGAGCAGGTAGAGGAACCGCGCCGCGGCGAGAAAATCGCGGCGGCGATTGTCGAGCGACTTCACGGCTTCGTCGTCGGCACCCCATTGTTCGATCTGCCAGCGATCGTCGAGGCTGACCGCTTCCCACGCGTCTTCCGGCGTCGATGCGCCTTCAAGGATCGCCAGCGCTGCGATCAGCGAACCGCCGATCGTGACCAGCGGCGAAAGGCCGGCGAGCCGAAAGGCGTCGAGAGCCGCCACCTCGTGCGCCAGACGCTTCACCGTCGCATCGGGCTGCTGGACATGCATGATGCCGGTCGAGGTTGCGAAGTCGACATCGTAGCGCCGCCGCGCCCAGTCGATCAGCGCATCCCAATGCTGGGCCTGCTGCGCCACGAGCGCGGCCGGCCCGTCGGCGCGGTAGCAGGTGAGGTCGCTTTCGCCATAAGCGGCGAGGTCGGCTGCGAAACGGTCCTTGGCGGCAGCGACGCGGTCGATCGCGGCGTTGGCAAGGCCCGTCAGCGGCATCGCGCGCGGATCGACGGTTTCAGCGCAATCGCGCCATTCGTCGGCGACCGCTTCGGCCAGCGCCCCGGAGGGAACGACCAGATCGGCGCGTGCCGGTGTTTTCAACCGCCGCCCGTCGAGTTCGACCGCGTAACCGCCATCGACGACTACCGGCGCAGCGTCCTTCCAGAAACGCTTCATTTCTTCTCCATCGCCCGACGGATCAGCGGCGGCGCGATCACCGCATCGAGGACGCCGACCACGGCCAGCAAGCCGCCCACCAGCGGCCACCCGCCCGGCTGCAACAGGTCGGAAAATGCAATCGCCACGCCAAGCAGGAAGGTCGCCAGCCCGATCAGGCGAACGATCGCATAGACCATGAAAATCCGGGCTTCGTCAGGCTGCGCCATCAATTTCTCCCCAACCAGTCGGCCGCGTGCGCCACGACGTCTGCCGGTGTCATGGCCACGCCGTGCGCGCCGGCGTCGATCAACTCTACCGGCTCATGATAGCCCCAGCCCGCGCCGATCGCACCCGCGCCGGCATTGACCGCGCAGCCCATGTCCCAGGCGGTGTCGCCGACGAATATGGTTCGCGAAGCCTCCGCCCCAACATCGGCCATGGCGGCCATTGCCATCGCCGGGTGCGGCTTGGACGGATTGTTGTCTGCCGTCTGCAGGGTCACGAAGCGGCGTTCGAGGCCGTGCAGTTCCAGCACATGGCGGAGCCCGCGCATGCTTTTCCCGGTGGCGACGCCGAGCAGCCAGCCGTCAGCCTCCATCCGGTCGAGCAGGGCGGCAATGCCGTCGAACAGGGGCTCCTCCAACTCGCCCGCGCCTCGCATGGCGAAGAAGGCGTCCTTGTAGGTGGCGGTCAGCGCATCATGGTCCGCGCCGGGCGCGAGTCGCTGCATCGCCTGGTCGAGGCTGAGGCCGATGACCTTCTTCGCTTCCTCGCGCGGCGGGGCGACGAGGCCATGGGCGGCAAAGGCCGCTTCGACCGCACGATGGATGCTGGCGCCGCTGTCGACCAGCGTGCCGTCGCAGTCGAAAATCGCCAGCCGGATCATTTGCGGCGCGGTTTCCTCGCGGGCTTTTCGGGCGTGCTTCCCCCACGCGAACGCCGTTCGCCCTTGCGCGCCTTGCGGTAGGCCTTGGCATGGGCCGCGGTGCGCTTGGCCTTGGTCTCGGGCGACTTCGCCGGGTCGGGATTGTCGAGCGGCAGCATCTCGCCCAGCATCCGGTCGAAGCCCAACGTCGCCAGGCTTTCCTCGAAATGGGCCGGCAGGTCGGCGGTATGGTCGATCGGCTTGCCGTCGGTGCCGTCGATCTTCAGCCGCCGCGCATGGAGGTGCAACTTGCGGCTGATCCCGCCGGTCAGGAAGGCGTCCGCCCCGCCATATTTGGCATCGCCGACGATGGGATGGCCGATCGCCGCCATGTGCGCGCGCAGCTGGTGGGTGCGGCCGGTCAACGGCTGCAGCTCGACCCAGGCGGCGCGGTTGCCGGCGCGTTCGATCAGGCGGTAGCGGGTCTTGGCGGGCAGGCCATTCTCTTCATCGACGTGCATCTTTTCGCCGCCGGTCCCCGGCTGCTTGGCAAGCGGGGCGTCAATCATGCCTTCTTCGCGCGAGGGCACGCCGGTGATCAGCGCCCAATAGACCTTGCGCGCGGTGCGGCCGGAAAATGCCTTGGCGAAATGCGCCGCCGCCTTGGCGGTGCGCGCCACCAGCAACACGCCGCTGGTGTCCTTGTCGAGGCGGTGGACCAGCTTGGGACGCTGTCCTTCGTCGTTGGCGAGGCCATCGAGCAGCCGGTCGAGATGCTGGTTGGTCTTGGTCCCGCCCTGCGTCGCAAGGCCCGGCGGCTTGTTCAGCACATACCAGTCGCGGCCCTTGGCCATCACCATTTCGCGCACGAAGGCTTCTTCGTCCTCGGTCAGGGGTGTGATGATGCGCTTCGGCTTGGCGCCCGGCCCTTCGGCAGGCGCGGCTTCGGCGGGGGGCACGCGCAGCGTCTGCCCCGCTTCGATCCGGTCGCCGGGTGCGACGCGCTTGCCGTCGAGCCGCAGCTGTCCGGTCCGCGCCCAGCGCGACACGATGTTGAAGCTGACATCCGGCAGGTGCCGCTTGAACCAGCGGTCAAGGCGAATGCCGTCATCGTCGTCGGCCACCACGAAGGTGCGGACATTGTCGCTGGAAGTTTGGGCCATGGGCGAGCCCAATAGCGTCAAGCGTCCGCCGACGCCATCGCCCAATAATCAAAGGCCTTTTGCTGAAGCTGGGCGATGAAGCGCTGCGCCTTCGCGCCTTCCCACGGCCCGCGATAGTCGTGGCAGGCCGCGCCACCGACCCACCAGCCTTGGCCGGGGAGGCCGTCCGACTGCCGGACGACCAGAACGGCGAGCTCCGGTTCCCCTCTCGCTTCCGCTTCGGCATCGACCGCGCCCAGCGTCTTGCACAGCGCCCGCATCTTGGGTCGCGAGAAGCCGTAGCCGAGATGTTCGAGCAATTCGGAGTAGGTCAGCGGATGGCCCGCGCTGGCTGCCGCCACCAGATGGGCACGAACCTCTTCGGGGTCACCAATGCTCATTCGGCCGGCTGGTCAGGCACCGGGGTCAGTTCGAACACGTCCAGCTTTGCGCCATCCTTCGGGAAAGGAATGACGAGGCGCCATTTGAACGGTCCGATCCGTTCGAACACACCGGCCATGTCGCGACGCGGGTCCTCGCCATAGGCGCGCGCCTCGTC
This sequence comes from Sphingomonas jaspsi DSM 18422, assembly GCF_000585415.1. Taxonomy (NCBI): domain Bacteria; kingdom Pseudomonadati; phylum Pseudomonadota; class Alphaproteobacteria; order Sphingomonadales; family Sphingomonadaceae; genus Sphingomonas; species Sphingomonas jaspsi. The sequence continues at coordinate 69,423 of NZ_KK073876.1, forward strand.
CTCATTGCCAAGCGCCAACGTGCCGAGGAAGATCAGGCGGTTGGTGCCGCCATTATCGTCCCACAGGCGGCCGGCGGGACGCTGGCTGCCAGTCTGCTTGACGATGGTAAACTGGTCGTCCTGGACCAGCACGTAACAGAAGAAGGGCTTGAACTTCTGGTACGACGGGCCCTTGCCGCCTTCCTTGCCGAGCGTGATCAGGCGGCAACTGTAGCTACCGGGGGTCGGTGCAGGCTTGGTCTCGCCCGCTTTGGGGACCAGCAGCTTTCCTTCGGCATTGAGGTCGGCACGCGACACCACGGCCCGCGCATCGGCCAGCCCGCGCTGCCAGGCTTCGTCGAGCCGGGCGAGGCGCGCCTGGTCGTCGGCGGTGGCAATGCCTTTCCAGACCTGCTCTGCCGTCGGCGGCTCGACCGCGACGACAGGTCGCGGCGCATCCTTCTTGGGGAGCGTGCACGCTCCCAGCGCGAGCAACCCCAACGCCATCGCAATTGATCTCAGACGCAAGGTCGCGACTCCCACAGATTCGCCGGCACGGGGGCGAGGGTGACAAATGCTTCACCGTTATTCAACCAACGTCGGGTTCATCATGACGATTGACTGGGCGCTGAACGGCTCTAGGCGAAGGCCCGGTGAATGCACCGCCAAATCCCACTTCGCTCGATCCGCACCGCACCGCCCGTATCGGTTTCACCTATGGGGTGATCGCCTATGCGTGGTGGGGGATCATGCCGATCTACTTCAAGGCGCTGAAGGCGGTGCCGTCGATCGACATCGTCGCCCACCGGATCGTCTGGTCGCTGCTGGTGCTGGGTGGGTTGCTGACGGCGGTTCGCGGTTGGTCGGCGGTGCGCTCGGCGCTTGGCAATCCCAAGGTTCGCTGGATGTTGTTGCTGTCGTCGGTGCTGATCGGGACCAACTGGCTCTTCTACGTCTATTCGATCAACAGCGGTCATATCCTCGCGGGCAGCCTCGGCTATTATCTCAACCCGCTGGCCAACATCCTGCTTGGCCGCTTCGTCCTGAAGGAACATCTGACCCGGGCGCAGTGGATCGCGGTGGGAATTGCGGCGGCCGGCATCGCCGTACTGGCGGCAGGCGCCTTCACGACGCTTTGGATCAGCCTCACCCTCTGCTTCAGCTTCGCGACCTACGGCCTCATCCGCAAGATGATCGCGGTCGACAGCCTGCCCGGCCTGGCGATCGAGACGGCGATCCTTTTCCCGATCGCTTTTGGATGGCTTGTAATGGGCGGCGCCGAAGGGCGGCCCTTGCTCGGCACCAATAATGTGGAGAGCGGCCTGTTGATCGCGTCGGGCGTCGTGTCGACCGTCCCCTTGCTCTGCTTTACCGCAGCAGCGCGGCGCCTGCGCTATTCAACGGTGGGCATGCTGCAATTCATCGCGCCGACACTGCAGTTCCTTTTGGCGGTGGCCATCTATCGCGAGCCGTTCACGGCCGCACATGGCGTCGCCTTCGGCTGTATCTGGACGGCGCTGGCGATTTACACCACCGCGGTGATCCGCAAGGCGCGCACCGCCGCTTGAAGCGAAACGGCGTCAGGGCCATGTTCGCTTCATGACGAACATCATCTCGATCCTCATTGGCTTGGTAGGCCTGGTCTGTGCGGCCATCGCCTTCATCCCGCTGCTCGGGTGGGCCAATTGGCTCATCATTCCGCTGGCGGTCGTCGGCGCTGGCATCGGTGCGATGTCGGGCAACAAGACAGGCCGGAACCTCAACCTGTTCGTGATCGTCGTTGGCATCGTCCGCCTGATGCTGGGCGGCGGCATTATCTGACGAGTCAGCGCGTTTTCACATACCGGCCGGGCGCGTCCTCGATCGCCTTGAGCTTGCCCTTGCCCGGGATGCGCGCGCCATCGGCCTTGACCATTTTGGGCGCCTGATCGCGCAGCCATCCGATCCAGTCCGGCCACCAGCTGCCTTTGGTTTCTGTTGCGCCCGCGATAAATTCGTCGAGCGTCGCGGCCGGCGCATCATTGGTCCAATATTGATATTTGCCGGCGGACGGCGGGTTCACCACGCCGGCGATATGGCCTGATCCGGCGAGCAGGAACCTTTTCGGGCCCGACAGCACCTTGGTCAATTTCCACACGCTCTTGAGCGGTGCGATATGATCTTCCTTGCCGGCCTGGATGTAGGCGGGCGTCTTGATTGTCGTGAGGTCTATCGGAACCCCCTTCACACTGATGGCGCCCGGCTTCACCAGCAGATTCTCGCGGTAGAGCCGCATCAGATAGTCGCGGTGCCACTGGCCCGGCAGGTTGGTGACGTCCCCGTTCCAGTGCAGCAGGTCGAACGGCGTCGGGTCGTTGCCCATCAGGTAATTGTTGACGACATAATTCCAGATGAGATCGCGGCCGCGCAGCAGGTTGAAGGTCGCCGCCATCACCCGCCCGTCGAGAATGCCGTTTTCGGCGGTCAGCTGCTTCAAGGTCGCGAAGGTGTCGTCGCCGAGGAACAGCTTGAGGTCGCCCGCATCCTCGAAATCGACCTGGGCGGTGAAGAAGGTGACCGACTTGACCTTGTTCGCACGGCCCTTGCCCGCAAGATAGGCGAGCGTTGCGGCCAGCGTCGTCCCGGCCACGCAATAGCCGATGGTATGGACCGCATCGACGCCGAGCAGGTCCTTGACCGTATCGACCGCCCGCTCCTGCGCGCCGACATAATCGTCCATGGTCACGTCGCGGATGCTTTCGTCCGCGCTCTTCCAGCTGACCATGAAGACGGTGACGCCCTGGTCGACCGCCCATTTGACGAAGCTTTTTTCGGGCGTCAGGTCGAGGATATAGAAACGGTTGATCCACGGCGGGAAGATCACCAGCGGCGTTTCGAGCACTTCGTCGGTCGTCGGCGCATATTGGATCAGCTGGAACAGGTCGGTTTCGAACACGACCTTGCCCGGCGTCGTCGCCAGGTTGCGGCCCAGTTCGAAGGCGCCTTCGGGGCTTTGCGTCACCTGCCCGCGCGTGATGTCGCCGAGCATGTTCTTGAGGCCGGACAGAAGGTTTTCGCCCTTCGTCTCCAGCGTGCGCTTCATCACCTCCGGATTGGTCGCGGCGAAATTGGCCGGGCTCATCGCCTCGACGAAGCCGCGCGTCGCGAAACGCAGCCGGTTGCGCGCCTCCTCATCGAGCCCGTCGATTTCCTCGACCGTGCCGAGCAGCTTGTCGGAAATCGCGAGGTAGCCCTGCCGGACCGTGTCGAAGATCGGGTTTTCCTTCCACTCGGGCGACCCGAAGCGGCGGTCCTTGGCCTCGCCCGCGGCGGCGAACTGGCCGAGCATCTGGCTCCACGCCTCCAGACCTTTCGACCAAGCCTCCGCCCCCTGCGCCATCCATTGCATGGGATCGTTGCTGGCGGGCTGCGACAGGCCGAAGCCGGGCATGGTCTTGGCCTTGCCGAGATTCTCGGCCCAGGCCTCCATGATCATCTCGTTGGCGCGGGCCATGACCAGCGCCCAATGCTGCCAGTCCTCGATCCCCGGGATGCTCTTGGTATTATCGTCGGTCATGGCCAGCCTCATAGCGCCGATTGCGCGCGAAAGCGACGTGGGGGTAAGGGGTGACGCGATGATGACTCCGCCCGACATCCCCGCCGACGCGCTGGTCTGGCTAGACTATATCGGCATCGCCGTGTTCGCAGTGTCGGGCGCGCTGGTCGCGGCGGAAAAAAGGCAGACGATGGTCACCTTCATCTTCTTCGCGGTCGCGACCGGCGTTGGCGGCGGCACGCTGCGCGACCTGATGATCGGCGCGCCGGTGTTCTGGGTGCACACCAATTCGACGTTGCTGATCTGCATCGCGGCGGCGACCTTGGTCTGGATGTTGTCCCGCAAGCAGATAGCCGACCGCGCGCTGCTATGGTTCGATGCCATCGGCCTCGCCGCCTACGCAACTTATGGCGCGTCGAAGGCACTCAGCTACGGCGTGTCGCCGGTGCCCGCCTTTGCCATGGGGGTCATTACGGCTTGCGCGGGCGGCGTGATCCGCGACGTGATGGCCAACGAGCCGTCGATCGTGATGCGGCCGGAGCTTTACGTCACCGCCGCGGCCCTGGCATCCGGCCTTTATGTGATCCTGTTCGTCGCCGGCGCGCCGGCCGCACTTGCGGCGCTGGTCGCAGGGCTGATGGGCTTTGCCCTGCGCGGCGCCGCCATCGCTCGCGGCCTGTCGCTACCCGCCTACGATCGCTGATTGTCCGAACAGCCCCCTTGCGGCAGTGCAGCATTTGCCGCCATGAAGCGGCATGTCCGACGATTTCTATCGCATCCAGCGCCTGCCGCCCTACGTGTTCGCCGAAGTGAATGCGATGAAGGCCGCGGCACGCGCACGGGGCGAGGACATCATCGACCTCGGCATGGGCAATCCCGACGGATCGCCGCCGGCGCATGTGATCGACAAGCTAGCCGAAGTCGCCAAGTCGCCCACCGCCCACCGCTACTCCGCGTCGAAGGGGATCAAGGGCCTGAGGAAAGCGCAGGCGGCCTATTACAAGCGCCGCTTCAACGTCGATCTCGATCCCGAAAGCGAGGTCATCGTCACGCTGGGATCGAAGGAAGGGCTCGCCAACTTGGCCCAGGCGATCACCGCGCCAGGGGATGTCGTGCTGACCCCCAACCCCAGCTATCCGATCCACCATTTCGGCTTCATCATCGCCGGCGCAGCGATCCGTTCGATCCCCGCCATCCCCGGCCCGGATTTTTTCGACCGGCTGGAAAAGGCGATGCGCTACACCGTGCCGCGGCCCAAGGTGCTGGTCATCGGCTATCCGTCGAACCCGACCGCCGAGGTCGTCGATCTCGCCTTCTACGAGCAGCTGGTCGCCTTCGCGCGCGAGGCCGGCCTGACCGTCATTTCCGACCTTGCCTATGCCGAAATCTATTTCGGCGACGAGCCGACCCCGTCGATCCTGCAGGTCGAGGGCGCGAAGGATGTCGCGGTCGAGTTCACCTCCATGTCGAAGACCTATTCGATGGCCGGCTGGCGAATGGGCTTTGCGGTCGGCAATGCACGGTTGATCGGTGCGCTGACCCGCGTGAAGAGCTACCTCGACTATGGCGCCTTTACCCCAATCCAGGCGGCGGCGACCGCTGCCTTGAACGGCCCGCAGGACTGCATCGATGCCAATCGCCAACTCTACAAGAAACGGCGCGACGTGATGGTCGAAAGCTTCGGCCGTGCGGGCTGGGCCATTCCGGTTCCCCAAGCGTCGATGTTCGCCTGGGCGCCGATTCCCGAACAGTTTCACAACCTAGGCAGTATGGAATTCGCCAAGAAATTGCTGGTCGAAGCCGGTGTAGCGGTCGCGCCGGGCGTCGGGTTCGGTGAGGAAGGCGAAGGCTATGTGCGCCTTGCGCTGGTCGAGAACGAGCAGCGCCTTCGCCAGGCTGCGCGCGGCATCAAGAAGGTGCTGTCGCGGGGATAGGCCGTTAACCGCGCGGAACCGGCCTTATCGACGAAGCGTTGGCGCGCAACGATGCGCGGCGCGCGGTAATTAACCGTCCGCGTTGTATGGGCGAGCCGGATCGGGCAAGCCCGGACTGACGACCAGTGGGATGGGGTGCAAGATAATGAAATTGCGGACGCTTTTGACTGTGGCCGGCCTGTCGGTCCTGGCAGCCTGCTCGACGCCGACGCGTCCGCCGGTGGTGGCCCAGCCGACCTTTACGCCGCCCGCGACCAATTACCGCTGGACCAACGGCTATTCGGCCAAGGGCTTCGAAGCGATGCACGCGGCGTTCGGCAAGGTCACGCTGGCGCCCGGTGAAAACCATTGGGTCGCCGCGATTCCGGCGGACGGCGACGTCGCCATCACGATCGACATCGCCAACCAGATCGCCTTCGTGTTCAAGGGCGAACAGTTGGTGGGCGTGACCAATGTTTCCACCGGCAAGAAGGGCCACCCGACCCCGCTCGGTTTCTGGACGATCAACTGGAAGCGGCCGATGTATCGCAGCAAGAAGTATGACAATGCGCCGATGCCGTTCATGCAGAACATCGACGACAAGGGCATTGCCATCCATGCCGGCAACACGCCGGGCTATCCCGCCAGCCACGGCTGCATCCGGATGCCGATGGCATTCGCCAAGCAGCTCTACGGGCTGACCAAGGCGGGCAACAAGGTCATTATCGAGGGCTGACGCGGGCCGCCCGGCTCTGCTAGTCATGGGCCGTGCAACAGGATATTTCATCCGACGATAGTGCGCGCAGGGGCCGCATCGTCGGCCTGTGCGGCTGGGCCATCGTCGCGCTCAGCGCCGGCTCGGCCTTGCTTCCGCTACTTGGCCACGCCGATGCCAAGCCGGTGATCGGCACGATGCTGGTCGTCGCCGGCATCTTCGAAGCGATTTCGGCATGGCAGCGGCATGACGCCCGCATCCTCGCGCTGCTTGCCGCTCTGCTGACGATTGCCGCCGGACTGTTGTTCGCCACGCAGGCTGCGGGCCACTTGCTGCCCGCGCTCTACATCGTCGCGGGATGGCTGGCCGGACGCGCGCTGCTGTTTTTTGCCACAGCGGGTGCGGAGCATGGCAGCGTGCGGCGCTGGACCATCGTTTCGGCGGTCACCGACGCCGCATTGGCGGTACTGCTGATCATCGGCATTTCGATCGCGACCCTGGTCGTCGCGCTGTTCGGCGAAACCTCGCCGATGATCGCCAGCTTTGCCTGGGTGCTGGCAGCAAGTTTCGTGACGACCGGATTGATGCTGGTCGAAACCGCCAACTGCGCCCGGCGCGAAGAGGTCTAAGATGCAATCGCCGCTCCACACCCCCGACCTCACCCAGTTGGCGCAGATCATCCAACTGGCGGTCGCGCCGGTGTTCCTGTTCGCGGGGCTCGGCGCATTCCTCAACGTGTGCGCCGGACGGCTGGCGCGTATCGTCGACCGCGCCCGCGCGCTTGAACCGCGCATCTTCGCGTCGCGCGGCGAAGAACATGACCGGCTGGTTTCCGAAGTCCGGATGCTCGACCGCCGCATCAAGGTGGTCAACCAGGCGATCTTCTGCACCGTTCTGGCCGCGCTGCTGGTTTCGGCCGTGGTGATCCTGTTGTTCACCGCCTTCCTGACCGGCTACCGCTTCGGCACCGCCATCGCGCTGCTCTTCATCGCGGCGATGCTTTTTACCGGACTCAGCTTTGCCATCTTCCTTCAGGAAACGCGGCTTGGCACCCGGTCGGTCAGGGTCCGCAACTACATCCTCGAGCACCAGGCCGACGCGGACTAGCGCGGCGACAGGTTCAGGACGTATGGTCGGGGCCTGATCGTAGGGGGAATCGTCAAATGTACCTGTCCGCAGCCGCCGCCGCGCTGATGCTTGCCGCGCCGACCAACAGCCCATCGCGCACCGAAGAGACCAAGTCCGTCAGCGTTGACATGCCTGCCAACAAGAAGTCGGCTGATTTCGCCGAATTCATGAAGATGTTCGACAAGCTGTTCCCGCCCCAGCCCGATCCCGATCCGGCGCGGCTGGCCGTCGCCCGCCAGACGGCCAGCGGCCTGTTTCCGCAGGGCGTCTACGGGCGAATGATGACGACGTTGATCGACACGATGACCACGCGCTTCCTCGACATGTCGGAAGCCGATTTCAACGCGAAGGACAGCAAGGGCAAACCGGCCAGCACGCAAACGATGCGGGAGGCGATCGCCAAGGACGATCCGCATTTCGAAGAGCGCATGGCGATTATCCGCCGGGTGCTGGGCGAGGAAATGGGCAAGGTCTCGGCGATCCTTGAGCCGCGCATGCGCGACGGGCTTGCCCGATCGATGGCGCGGCGCTTCGACGCCAAGCAATTGGCCGACCTCAACGCTTTCCTCGCCACCGACAGCGGCAAGGCGTTCGGCGAACAGAATATGGCGATGTGGGTCGATCCCGACATCATCCGCGGCATATTCGGGTCGATGCCCGAATTGATCGCGATCATGCCGGGCGTGATGCAGCGGATCGAAAAGGAGACCGCGCATTTGCCCAAGCCAAAGAAGGGCAAGCCTGCGCCGGCGAAAAAGGCGAGCTAATTCTTCGGGCGCAGCAACGCCGACAGCAACCAGAGGATGACGACGTTGGCGGCAGGAGCGGCAAGCGCAACGGCCAACCCCTCGCCCCATTGGTTCCAGGGTAGCCCGAGCGGAATCAGGAACACCGCCGACAGCGGATCCCTTTCCTGTCCGAACAAGCCGTAGGTCCCGATCAGCCAAAGGCCGAGCGCCAGGATGTAGAGCAAGCCGACGATCAGTGCGGCCCATCCGAGCAGCTTGGATAGCGTGTTCATCGGCCGGCTCCCTCTCTGTGTCGTTCGAGCCCATGAGTATCACACCGTTGCCCGGCCTCGACAAGCGATGGCGGCACGCCTATCGGGCGCTCGTGCATTCGTATGCATGACCTTGTCCGGAGAGCTACAGCATCATGGTTCGCGCCAGTTCGACCCTCGACCGCGTCCTCGTCCTCGAAATGGTCCGCGTGACCGAAGCCGCGGCCATCGCCGCCGCCAGCCTGATCGGCCGGGGTGACGAGAAGGCCGCCGATGCCGCCGCCGTAGAGGCGATGCGTGCCGCGCTCAATCGACTGCCGATGGACGGGACGGTGGTGATCGGCGAAGGCGAACGCGACGAAGCGCCGATGCTGTACATCGGTGAAAAGGTCGGCAGCGCGCAGGGCGATGGGCCCGGCATCGACATCGCGCTCGATCCGCTGGAAGGCACGACCATCACCGCCAAGGGCGGACCCAACGCGCTGGCCGTGCTCGCCATCGCCGAAAAGGGCGGCCTGCTGAATGCGCCTGACGTCTACATGGACAAGATCGCGATCGGCGGCGGCTACCCCGAAGGCACGATCGACCTCGCCAAATCGCCGACCGACAACATCAAGTCACTGGCCGCGGCAAAAGGCGTCGAGCCCAACCAGATCATCGCCTGCGTTCTCGACCGCCCGCGCCACGGCGCGATCATCGAGGAGCTGCGCGCCCTGGGATGCGGCATCAAGCTGATCCCGGACGGCGATGTCGCCGGCGTAATCGCAACCGCCGATCCCGACACCGGCGTCGACATCTATCTCGGCCAGGGCGGTGCGCCGGAAGGCGTCCTCGCCGCGGCCGCGCTGCGCTGCGTCGGCGGGCAGATCCAGGGACGCCTCGTCTTCCGCAACCAGGACGAGCGCGACCGCGCCAGGCGCTGGGGCATCGAAGACCTCGACCGCATCTACAAGATCGACGAAATGGCCAAGGGCGACTGCATCTTCGCCGCGACCGGAGTCACCGACGGGTCGCTGCTGAAGGGCGTCAAGCATCGCAAGGGCGGTTGCATCGAAACCGAAAGCATCGTCATGCGCGCGTCCAGCGGCACCGTCCGCCGGGTCAGCGCGGAGCACGGCAAGGGGCTCGTCTGATCGACCTTGCGGTCGCTTCTCGTGGCTGTATTGTGTTGGCATGACAGTTGCCGTGCCTAGCGACCTTCGCCCCGTCGAGGTGGCGTACAAGACGAGCCTGCGGGTCCGCGCTCTCCTTTTCTGGCTACCTCTGCTTATTGGCAGCTTCATTACAGATCGCCTGCTGTTGGCCGAGACCGGCTGGGGCGGACTTGCGCCTTCGCTGGTCGTGCTGTTCGCCTTCGCCGGCGCCGTCTATGCCCCGGGTCGCGTCTATCGCCGGTTGGGCTATGCGCTTGACGACCGACTGCTCCGTGTCGTTCGCGGCTGGATGTTCCACACCGACACCGTCGTGCCATTCGTCAAAGTGCAGCACATCGACGTAACGCGCGGGCCGATCGACAAATTGTTCGACCTCGCCAGCCTGGTCGTCCACACCGCAGGGACACATAATAGCGTCGTTACCCTGCCCGGCCTGTCGCCGGAGACGGCGACGTCGATCCGCGACGCCATTCGCGCCGAAATCCGCGCCGACGCCGAATGATCGACGCCGCGGCGACTCCAGCCACGCTGCCGCCTGGGGAACGCCTGCACCCTTTGTTCCTGCTCACCGGCCTGGGAAAAAGTATTCGCGGCGCTTGGGGGCTGTTTGCGGGCGGCGCCGTCTTGGTGACCAGGAACCAGTGGTGGCTTGCGGCCGTGTTGCTCGGCGGGTTCATGCTGCTGTCGGTGGGGTCGCTCGTCCTGAAGTGGCTCAAGCTCGAATTTCGGGTCGGACGCGATGAGATCCGCATCGACACGGGGCTCCTCAATCGCACCAGTCGCGTGATCCCGTTCGACCGAGTCACCGACATCGATATCGAGCAGGGGCCCGCCCACCGGTTGTTCGGCCTGGCGAAGGTTCGCTTCGAAACCGGTGCTTCGGCGGCCGCAAAATCCGACGACGGGGTGTTGGAAGCAGTCTCCTTCCATCGCGCAGAGGCGATCCGCGAACATGTTCGCGCCCGTCGGGGCGGAGCATCAATCGAACAAGCGGACGTGGACGCTGCGCGGCCACCTTTATTTGTGATGGACAAGCGCCGTGTCGCGCTTGCCGGGCTGTTCAATTTTTCGCTGGCCATTTTTGCGGGCCTGTTCGGGGCCACGCAGACGCTCGGCAATGTCGTCGGCTTCGATCCGTTCAAACGCAGTTTTTGGAACCGGGCGTTAAGTGAGGCGGGCCCGTTGAACGAACTCGTGCTCGCTCATCAGTTCATCAGCTTTGCCGCCGGGATCCTGACGCTGACGACGATCGGCATCGTAACGGGGCTAATTCGCAGCACCTTGAGCGACCACGGCTTCCGGCTTGATCGGACCGACACCGGCCTGCGCCGGCGCCGCGGGCTTTTGACGCTCACCGACGTGTCCCTTCCGTAAAGGCGCGTTCAGGCGGCGATTCTAGCCAATGGCCCCTTTCGCGCGCGCTTCGGCTGGTGGACGCTGAAGCTGCAGAGCCTCGCGCAGGACGGGGGTCAGGGCGACCATGTCGTGGCCCCGCTCGCAACGATCGACGAAGTGGCATCCATCAACGCCTCCATCGGGCTGCCGATCGGGCCCGACGAAACTTCATGGCGGCGGGTCGCAAGAGCTTATGTTTGGGCTGTGGCGCCCATCGCGGTTCCCGCAGCAATAGGGGCGCTGGTAGGCGTGACGATCGGCGGGCCGATGGCGCTTCTCTTGGTCCCGGCGGGACTTGCCGCGCTTGTCCTGCGCTATGCCGAATGGCGACACACTCGCTTTGCACTCGACGGATCGACTTTGTTTATCGAACGCGGTTGGTGGCGGCATCGCCGCCTTGTCCTGCCCGTGCGCCGCATCCAGAGCATCGACATCGCCGAGAATTTCTGGACGCGCAGGCTGGGCTATTGCGCCCTTCAACTGGGTATTGCGGGCGGTAACGGCCTTTCCGTCCACGCGATTCCTGCGTTGACCCGCGTTGACGCAGAGGCGCTCAGGGGCCAACTGCTGACCGCATGAGCGGGGAATTTGTGTGTGGAATCGAACGTAGCGTCACCGGCCAGCCGTGGCGCTGGCGGCGCGCCGGCGGCGATGAGCTGGGACTTGACCTTACCGACCAGCTTCTGCTCGCCCGCGGGGTCGATGCCGCCGACCTGGCGCGCCATCGCAGCCCGACGATCCGCGATTTCCTGCCCGACCCGTCCCACTTCGCCGACATGGACAAGGGCGCCCAGCGCATCGCCGACGCGATCGATCGCGGCGAGACGATCGCCATCTTCGGCGACTATGACGTCGACGGCGCGACCTCGGCCGCGCTGCTAACCCTGCTGCTGCGGCGCCTCGGGGTCGAGCCGATGGTCTATATCCCCGACCGATTGATGGAAGGATACGGCCCGTCAGGTGCCGCGCTGGTCGAATTGAAACGACGCGGCGCGGACCTGGCCATCACCGTCGATTGCGGCGCACAGGCGTTCGACGCGCTCGACGAGGCGGCAGCGGCCGGACTGGACGTTATCGTCTGCGATCATCACCAATGCGCGACCCGGCTGCCTGTTGCGCATGCCCTCATCAACCCCAACCGCCTTGACGAAAGCGAGACCGGCGCTGCCCACGGCCATGTGGCAGCGGTCGGCATGGCATTTTTGCTAGGCGTGGCGCTCCTCCGTGAGCTTCGCGGCCGCGGGGCCTTCGTCGACAGGCCGGAACCCAGGATCATCGACCTGCTCGACATCGTCGCCTTGGGCACGGTCGCCGACGTGGCGCGCCTGCGGACGCTGAACCGCGCCTTCGTCACACAGGGCCTGAAGGTCATGTCGGAGGGCCGCAACGTCGGCCTCGTCGCGCTGGCGGAGGCGGCGCGGCTGGTCAAGGCGCCGAGCTCGCGCGACCTCGGCTTTGCGCTCGGCCCACGAATCAACGCCGGCGGGCGGGTCGGCAAGTCCGATCTCGGCGTCCGACTGCTGACCGCCACCGATCCCGCCGAAGCGCGCGAGATCGCGGCCGAACTCGACCGGCTGAACGAGGAACGGCGAGCGATCGAAATGATCGTGACCGAGCAGGCGAGCGAGGCTGCCGAACGGCAGGCCGACGACCCGCTGATCCTGGTCAGCGGCAAGGGCTGGCATCCCGGCGTCATCGGTATCGTCGCCAGCCGCATCAAGGAGCGCTACGGTCGTCCAGCCATTGTGGTCGCCGAAGACGACGACGGCACCGGCAAAGGCTCGGGTCGTTCGATCAGTGGGGTCGACCTCGGCGCCGCGGTATTGGCGGCCAAGGACAGCGGCCTGCTGCTGGCGGGCGGCGGCCACGCCATGGCGGCCGGCCTGACGGTCGCGCCGGGCGGCATCGATGCGCTGCGCGCCTTCCTTCACGACCGCATGGTCGGCGATGTCGAGACGGCGCGCGGCAACCGCTCGCTGCTCCTCGACGCCTTGCTCTCTCCTGGCGGCGTGAGCGGCGAACTGTGCGACGCCCTTGAGGCAGCAGGCCCCTATGGCGCGGGGTGGCCGGCCCCGCGGGTTGCCGCGGGACCCGCGCGCCTGATCCGCCCCAGCATCGTTGGCAACGGCCATGTCCGTGCCATCGCCAGCGGTGCGGACGGCCGCTCGTTCAAGTTGATCGCCTTCCGCGCCGCCGACACGCCGCTCGGTCAGGCGATCCTCTCGGCCAGCCCGGATTCACGCTGGTGGCTGGCAGGCAGCATCAAGCGCGACGCGTGGAACGGCGGCAATGCCGCAGAAATGCACCTGGAAGATGCCGCACCCGCTTGACGCTTCGCGTTTCATCGCCTAGTCGCGCCCCCGCACCACGCAAGTGGCCCCTTCGTCTAGCGGTTAGGACGCGGCCCTTTCACGGCTGAAACACGGGTTCGATTCCCGTAGGGGTCACCATTTTTTGCGATGTGTGGGGCACATCGAAAAAATGGTGACATTGCGTTCAATGCCATGAGCCGCCTTTGGGCGGCTTTTCTTTTACCGTCAGGCGGACAGCGGTCGGACGCCCTCTTCCACCAGGTTGGTGATCGCTTCCGCGGGCATGGGGCGCCCCGTGAGATAGCCTTGCACATCGTTGCAGCCCGCCGCGCGCAGCGACTGGCGCTGGGCATCGGTTTCGACGCCTTCCGCAACCACCTTGAGGCCCAGTGCATGGGCGAGCTGGATGATCGCCAGAACCACCGATTCGGCCTGCCGGTCGACATCGATGCGGGCTACGAAGCTGCGGTCGATCTTGACCTTGTCGATCGGGAAGCGTTGCAGGTAGCCGAGACTGGAATAGCCGGTGCCGAAGTCGTCGAGCACGATCGAAAAGCCCATTCGCCGCAACTGGCGGAGGATCGCCAGCGAATGGCGGTCGTCGGCCATCAGCAGGCGCTCGGTGATCTCCAGCTCGAACTGACGAGGGTCTACGTCGAATCGCTTCACCAGTTCGCGCAGGCTGTCGACGAAATCGCCCGAACGCAATTGCATCGCCGACACGTTGATCGCCACGGTGAGGTGCGGCCAGCGCTGGCTGTCCTGGAACGCCTGGCGGAAGATGAACAGTCCCAGCGAGTCGATCAGTCCCGATTCCTCGGCGATCGGCACGAAGTCGCCGGGCGCGATCGATCCCATGCCCTCGATGTCCCAGCGGCTGAGCGCCTCTACCCCGACGATCCGGCCCGACACGTCCACTTGCGGCTGGTAGTGCAGGTGGATGTCCCCGTCGCGCAGGGCGTCGTGCAGCTGCGTCCGCATCTGCTGCCGCCGCCGCACCTGCCGGTCCATCGTCGGAGAGAAGTGGCGATAGCAGTTCCGCCCGGCGTCCTTCGCATCATAGAGCGCGAGGTCGGCACGGCGGAGACATTCGTTGGCGCTGATATTTTCCCAGCTGCTGGTAACGATCCCGATCGATGCACCGACGAAGACGCGGCCGGCCTCCAGTTCGACCGGTTCCGCAATCGACGCGATCAGCCGTTCGGCGAGTGCCGCCGCGCCCCGCGCGTCGGTCGCGTTTTTCAGGATGACGAATTCGTCACCGCCAAAGCGGGCGACAAATTCGTCGCTGTTGCAGGCGTTACGAATCCGACCTGCAATGACCCTGATTAGCGAGTCCCCAGCTAAGTGCCCCAAACTGTCGTTGACTGCCTTGAAGTGATCGAGGTCGATGCACAGCATCGCAAAGCTCGCGCCGCGGGCCAGCGACCGCGCCGAGATTTCGGCATAGGCGCTTTCCAGCCGCGCTCGGTTCGGCAAGCCGGTCAGCACGTCGTGGAACGCCATGTGGGACGCCCGCGCTTCGCTCACCATCAGGCTTTGGGTCAGCCGGCGCGTGCGCATAGTCATCGCGATCACCGCGCCGGCGACCAGGAGCGAAAAGATCAACAGATAAGGCGCCGCCCGATGGACCAGCGCCGAGCCGGGATCGCGCGGTTTCCATGTCAGCTGCCCGATCTGCGTTCCGTCGCGCGCGACCAGTGCGATCACGCCCATGCCCGGATCGACCTTTGCGCCCGGTGCCAGGAACCGCATGTCCGTGATATGATGCTCGCTGGCCAAAGCGTCGATTGTCGTCTGGTCGAGCTTCTTGCCGATAAGCGCCACTGCCGACCTGCGGGCGAGCGGGTGTGCGCGTTGGTCGGGCTGGACCAGCCCGGCGGCGAGCAGGAAAGGCGAACCGTTGATGGTCGCCAAGTCCCAGGCCGAAATGCGCTTCATGCTCATCCCGTCGGGTTGGACGGCCGGAAGCGGTCCACGCTTGCGCTCCAGCGCTCGGACGGTCGCGATTGACGACTTCGCCGAGGTGACGATTTGCCGCCGAACCGTCGCGTCGGGCCCGACCGCCTTCTGACGGAGCATCGTCAACCGGTCGTCCCGATCGAACACCGCCGCAAGGTCATAGTCGCGCGCGCCGACGAAATAGTCGCCGATCATCATCCTCGCCCAGTTGGGATCGAAACGATTGTCGAGGTTGAGGACCGCGTCATCCCAATAGGTCTGCGGCAGCAGTTCGTTCTGCAGCGTGTTGGCATGATTGCCGATCGCCATGTCGACGATCATTTCCGACTGGCGGCGGGCATCCTTGTCGACGTCGTAAGCGAAGTAGAGCTGGGTGGCTGCGAGCATGGCAATGCAGGCAGCGACCAGCAGCGCCGCTCCCCACGTCATCAACCGCGTCGGCGTTCTGCCGCCCGTCAAGATGCCCCCTTCGTCCACCCGCCAGCGGTTAATCCGGAACGGGTAAATATTAGGCAGATACCGATAGATAACGGGATGGCAACCAATCAATCACTGATTCAGCCGCAATCGGCCCGCTGTCGTCGGCGGGCGGCTCCCCGAAGATCGCGGATTACGCCAAGCAGTTGCGAATATGGGATTTTTAGCGCGGGATGTTGCCGCATTTCCACAGTCGACTTCTTGCAATCGCGACCCGCTCCCTTAAGGTCGGCTAGTTCAGAGTCGGCGTCCTCCGGGACGATAGGGGTCAGTTTCTTTTCATGACATTCAGCTTTTCCCGGCTGGAGGCCGGTATGCTCCTGCCGATCGCGGCAATAGCCGCGCCGGTTCACGCGCAAGTCGAAATTCCGGCCGTGGTCGAAGAGGTCAAGCTTGTCACCGAAGACGAGCGGCAGGCGTCGTTCATCGTCCGATTTTCGCCCGAAGAGCCGCAATTTGCACCGATCAATTCCAACCCCAGCCGGCCGATGCTGGTCATGCGTTCGACGCTTCGGGCGCCGCGCATCGTCGCGCGCAACAGCTATCGCGGCATCGTGAGGTCGACGCAGTTCGATGTCAGCGGTCGCGACCTGCTGATGATGTTCGATACCACCGCGCCGGCCCGTGTGACGGCTGAAAAGGTCGGCAACTCGTCGATCAAGGTCAGCGTGGAAAAAGTGACCGATGCCGAGGCAACCGGCATCCGCCCGATCGGGTCGTCGTCGACCGAGGTCGTCAAGACCAGCGACTTGCCGGTCCTGCCGATGATGAACCCGGGCGACAGCTATGAACTGGTGCCGCTTAAATATGCCGACGTTTCCGAAGTCATCGGCTTGCTGATCGAAGGCACGACCATCGAACCCAACAACGTCTTCATCCGTCGCGAGCCGGGATTCGGATCGCCTGGTGCGAACAACCAGAACAATTATGTGGCGATGAACCAGCCCCAGAACACCAAGGACGACCGTCCGCTGGGGCAAGCGTTCCCCGGTACCGGCCTTGCGATCGATCGCCGTCTCAACGCAATCTGGGTCAGCGGGTCGCCGGATCGCATCGCCAACATCAAGCAACAAATCGCGTTGATCGATATCCCGGTCGACAGTGTGATCCTGGAAACCCAATTCGTCGAACTCAGCGAAACCGGCGCACGCAACATCGGCATTGATTTCAACAATGCGTCCGGCCAGATCGCCAGCGGCACCATCACCACTGGCGACAAACTGCCGTTCACCATCGACAATTACAAAGTCCGACTGCCGTCAGGCCAGTTGCAGGCTGCGATTTACGCGCAAGTCGCCAAGGGCGAAGGTCGCATCGTGTCGCGGCCGCGCATCGCGGCACAAAGTGGGGCCACCGCCAAGATCATTACCGGCGACGCCATTCCGATCCTGACCTCGATCCAGCTGTCGGGTGTCAACGGCGTGTCGCAACAGGTGCAATATGTGAATGTCGGCGTGACGCTACAAATCGCGCCGCGGGTCAGCTCTGACGGGTTCGTCACATCGAAAATCTACGGCGTCGTCAGCTCGGTAACCGGCTTCATCGGCGACTATCCCACGATCAGTCAGCGTGAAGCCGAGACATCGGCCTCGGTGCGCGACGGCGAGACCTTTGTGATTGGCGGCCTCACCCAGGAGAATTCGCTGAATACCAAGTCGAAAATCCCGCTGCTTGGCGACATCCCCGTGGCCGGCGAATTGTTCAAGGTGCGCAAGGGCAACCGCAGCCGCACTGAACTTTACATTGTGATCACCCCGCACATCGTTCGTCATCGGCGCTTTGAATCGGACCAAGATTCGGCCGCCGCCCAGACACAAAATGCTGCGCAACAAATCGACGGGCAGGTTAATTAAATGGGCAGCTAATTCCGCGCGTTGCACGGCCGCCACATAGTTACCGAAAATTATGAATTAGCCCCGTTTCGGGACGTTTTTCGCGACGAAATCTATTCGCTATGCGCGCTCGACCATAGACAGCGCTTGCGCGCGCGATAGTCTCCCTTTCCAGCGGTCGGATCCTCGCCCGCCAGTTCCTACAGAGAGGGGTCTCTAGGATGAATCTGAAGTATGTTGCGCTGGTTGCAGCGCTGCCCGTTGTCGCGGCCGTTTCCGCTCCTGCCTCGGCGCAGGTCGCCGGCGAAAAAATTCCGAACAGCTACATCTGCGTCTTCAAGAAAGAAGCCGTTTCGCGCGGCAACGCCCGCGCCGAAGCGGTGCGCAGCGCCAATGCCGGCCAAGGCCAACTGAAGCATGTCTATTCGGCGACGATCCGCGGCTTTGCCGTCAATGCCTCGGCGCAGGGCGTCGAAAACATGAAGGCGCATAACGCCAACATCGCCTATTGCGAACAGGACCAGGTGGTCACGGTCATCCCCTTTGCCGTCAGCGCTAAGGGCAAGCCCGGCGGCGGCGGCACCCAGCCTGCACAGGAAACGCCGTGGGGCATCGCGCGCGTCAACGGCGGCCTTCCGGGCACCTATAAGACGGCGTGGATCATCGACACCGGCATCGATTACAGCCATCCCGACCTAAACGTCGACCAGGCCCGCAGCCGCAGCTTCCTTGGTGGCACCACCACACCCGTCGACCAGAACGGTCACGGCACCCACGTTTCGGGCACCATTGCCGCGCTCAACAACGGCATCGGCGTCATCGGCGTCGCCCCGGGCGCGCCGGTTGTCGCGGTCCGCGTGCTCGACCGTCGCGGCAGCGGTTCCAACTCGGGCGTGATCGCCGGCGTCG
Organism: Sphingomonas jaspsi DSM 18422; assembly: GCF_000585415.1. NCBI lineage: Bacteria > Pseudomonadati > Pseudomonadota > Alphaproteobacteria > Sphingomonadales > Sphingomonadaceae > Sphingomonas > Sphingomonas jaspsi. The sequence goes on from NZ_KK073876.1 coordinate 87,734, forward strand.
ACTATGTCGGCCAGGTCGGCCAGGCCGGCGACGTTGCCAACATGAGCCTTGGCGGCGGTGTCAGCCAGGCGCTCGACGATGCGGTAGTCGCGGCGTCGGCCGGTGGCGTCCGCTTCGCGCTGGCCGCCGGCAACGAAACCGACAATGCCAACAATCACTCGCCGGCCCGCGCCAACGGTCCGAACATCTACACCGTGTCGGCGTTCGCGATCGGCGACAATTGGGCCAGCTTCTCGAACTACGGCAACCCGCCGGTCGATTTCGCGGAGCCGGGCGTGTCGATCAAGTCGACGTGGCTGTCGGGCGGTTACAACACCATCAGCGGCACCTCGATGGCGACCCCGCACCTTGCCGGCCTGCTGCTGCTCGGCGCGATCCGCAGCGGCGGCAACGTCAACGGCGATCCGGACGGCAACCCGGACGTCGTCGGCGTTCACTAAGTTCCGCCGCCTCGTGCGGTAGAAAAGGGGAAAGGGCGGCTCGTTCGGGCCGCCCTTTTTCATTGCAACCAGGCGATCGCGATCGAAGCGGCAAGCGTGAGCGTGCTGGCAAGCAACGCCAAAATGGCCGCGCGGCCCTTGCGTCGGGCATAGGCAATCGTCACGCCGATCTTGACCGCCATATTGGCGACGATCGTCCCGCCAATGGCAATGGCCGCCATTTCGGCGCCGATGACCGATGGCGGCAACCCGCCAGCCGTGACGATCGACGCATCGACGTCCATCGATCCCATCAGGAACAGCAGCACCGCAATGCCTTCCTGTCCGAAGCGGCCTTCGGCCCAGCGCGCCGCCACCGCCGCGATGGCGATGAACAGCACGAAACCCAGCGCGGGTAAGAGCGCGATCGGATTGCCTGGCGGCGTCGGCGCGTCCGACCGTTCGGCGCGGCGATACAGCCACCCCCCGGCCCCCCAGGCGACCACCAGCGCAGGCGCGACGACAAACAGGAACGGCAACAGCAGGCGGTTGGCGAGGATCGCTACCAGCAGGATCACGCGCAGGTACATTACGGCACTGGCCAAGGCGATGCCGGCCGGCTCCGCTCCGCCGCCTTGTCCGCTGCCCAGCCGCTGGGCAAGCGACTGGGTCACCGCGGTCGAGCTGTAGGCACCGCCTATGAGGGCGGTTGCGATCGTCCCGTGACGTGCGCCGAACAGCCGGTTGGCGACATAGCCGGCGAAGGAAAATCCGGTGACCAGCACCACCACCCACCACAGCTTGGTCGGGTTCCAGGCGCCATAAGGTCCCATCGGCTGGTCGGGTATGAACGGCAGGATCGCCAGCGCGATGATCCCGAAGCGCGCAAGTGCATGGATGTCGCGTTCGTCGAGCCGGTCGACGAACCGGTGTAACTCTTCCTTCATCGCCAGAATGAGGACGACCACCGCGGCGGCCGCCAGCGCCAGGCCGGCGCTGCCGATACCCGCCATGAAGGCCGCGCCGATGGTCGCGACGGCCGCGATCGGACTGGTGGCGTCGCCGTCCCGCTTGAGACGCGGCGCGTAGGCAATGCCAAGGTAGATCAGCATCGCCGCAATCATCAATCCGCTGATTATCGGTTGGTCGGACGCGAGCACGCCCGAAAGTCCGGCCCCCAACCCCATCAGCGAAAATGTGCGCACCCCGGCGACCCTGGTGCCTTCCTTCTGGTCGCGCAGCTTGTAACCGCGTTCCAGCCCCACCAGCGCGCCGATCGCCAGACCGGTCGCTGCGCCCAGCGCATCGCGCGCGAAGGGCGACAGGTCGGCGATCAAGTCGCCCGCATCCCGACATGTCGATCGGTCGTGCTCACCCGCTCAATGTGCGACGATCAGCGCTACCGGGCAAGCTTCCAGCAAAGCGCGGGTTACGCCACCGAACCAATATTCGCCGAACCGGCTATGGCCGTAGCCGCCCATGATGAGCGTTCCGGCTCCCTTTGCGCCAACCGTTTCCATCAGTAGCGGCGCAACCATGTCGTTCGGCTCGTCGAACGTCTCCAGTTCGGCATGGATGCCATGGCGAGACAGATATTCGAGAAGGCGTGTCGACGGGAATCGACGGCTGCCGTCATCGACGCGTTGCGGCTCGACGACCCTGACGACGGTCACGCGTTCGGCAAGACGCAGCCAGGGCAGTGCGCTTCGCACGGCGTTGGCCGCTTCGATGCTGCCGTTCCAGCCGATGACGGCTGGCGCCAGCGGATCGTGGACGACACCGCGATCGCCCGGGATGAACAGCGGCGTCCTCGATTCCCTGATGAGGTCGCCAATGACGGTCAGCGGGTGACCGGCCATCGACGACGACGCCTTGCGACGGCTGACCATCAGCAGGTCGGCAAGCCCGGCCCGGCCCGCGAGCGAAAGCGCAAGCGGTCCGCCAATCTGCTCATAATCCCACGACACGTCCTCGGTCTTCAGCGCCGCCTCGCAGCGCGCCCGGACTCGTGCCTCGGTGTCCATGATGGATTCGAAGACCTTGTCCATTACGAACACGCCCCCGAACGCATCGAAGGTGACATAGGCCTCGGCTGGCGTGACGTGGACGCAGCTCAGGTGGCCGCTGGATGCCCGGGCCAAGGCCAAGGCATCCTCCAGCCGCCGTTCCAGATCGTCATGGTCCTGCGCGTGGAAGAGGATGGTCGTCATGTCGCGCTCCTTCCTTTTCCAGGAAAGGAAGCACCGATCGGATCAGTCCGCCTTGATGCCGATCAATCATTCATGCGCGCGGCATGCCACCGCAGATGGTCGGCCATGAAGCTCGAGATGAAATAGTAGCTGTGGTCGTACCCCTCGCGCCGGTTCAGCGTCAGCGCTATTCCGGCATCGCTGCAGGCCTGCTCCAGCAATTCGGGTTTCAATTCGCGTTCGTAAAACGGGTCGGCAGTGCCGATGTCGACCAGCAAGTCGGGCAGCGTCGCCCCGTCCTCGATCAGGGCGACCGCATCGTGGGCACGCCAGGTCGAGCGATCGGGCCCAAGATAGTTGGACAGCGCCTTGTCGCCCCATGGCACCTGCGACGGCGCCACGATCGGCGCGAAGGCGCTGACCGATCGGAAGCGCCCGGGATGACGTAGCGCGACCGTCAGCGCACCATGCCCGCCCATCGAATGGCCGGTGATGCCCTGCCGTGCCATGTCGACGGGAAAGGTGTCGGCAATCAACGCCGGCAGTTCGTCGGTGACATAAGACCACATCCGGTAATTGGCCGCCCATGGCTTCTCCGTCGCATCGACGTAGAAGCCCGCGCCGAGGCCGAAGTCCCAGGCGCCGGCGCTGTCGTCGGGCACGCCTTCGCCGCGCGGACTGGTGTCGGGCGCGACGAAGATGATGCCATGTTCCGCACAGGCGGCGCGAAATTCGCCCTTTTCAGTGACGTTGGCATGGGTGCAGGTGAGCCCCGACAAATACCAGACGACCGGCATCGTCGTGCCCGGGTCATGATCGGGCACGAACACCGAAAAGGTCATGCCGGTGCCGGTTGAACTGCTGGCTTGCGTGTACACGCCCTGCACCCCGCCGTGGCTGCGGACTTCGCTGACGGTTTCGATCGGCATCAGGCGCGGCTGAGCGCGCAGAGCTTGTTGCCGTCGGGATCGCGCAGATAGGCGAGGTACAGCCTCATGCCCGCACCTTCGCGAATTCCGGGCGGGTCTTCGATCGCGGTGCCGCCATTGTCCTGTCCGGCCTGCCACCAGGCATTGGCCTGTTCGGGCGTCATCGCAAAGCCGATGGTCATCCCGTTACCGCATCCGGCCGCTTCGCCGTCGATCGGCTTGGTCACGAGGAACACCGCGCCATTGTGGGCATAGACCAACCGTCCCTTGGGATCGATCCTGCCTTCCGGCCCGCCGAACGCAGCGAAGGTCGCGTCATAGAATTTCTTCGACCGGTCGAGGTCGTTCGACCCGACCATCATATGGCTGAACATGGCTTGCTCTCCTTTTTAGATTTCGACGGCGATCGTGGCGGTTGCCGGATCGCCGGTATTGGGCATGTCCTTGGGGTCAATCAGTAGCAGCTTCACCTCGCCCTTTCGTGCACAAGGCCGATGCTCGGTCCCCCGCGGAACGACAATCATTTCGCCCGGCCCCAGCACCTCGGTTCGATCGCGGAATTCCATCTCAAGCTCGCCGTCGAGGATCAGGAACAGCTCGTCGGTATCGACATGCTGATGCCACATGAATTCGCCTTCGACCTTTACCAGTCGCACTTCATTGTCGTTGTAGCGAGCAACGATCCGCGGCGCCCAATGGTCGGAAAACATGCCGAGCTTGTCGGCAAGATTGACCTTGGCGCTCATCAATAAACCACCACGCTGCGGATGCTTTCCCCCGCGTGCATCAGGTCGAAGCCCTTGTTGATTTCGTCCAGCGTCAGGACGTGGGTGATCATCGGGTCGATCGCGATCTTGCCGTCCATATACATGTCGACGATCCCCGGCACGCCGCTGCGCCCCTTGACCCCGCCAAACGCGGTCCCGCGCCAGTTGCGGCCGGTGACCAGCTGGAACGGTCGGGTAGAGATTTCCTTGCCCGCCTCGGCGACGCCAATGATGACGCTGGTACCCCAGCCGCGGTGACAACATTCCAGCGCGGTGCGCATCACCTCGGTATTGCCGGTCGCATCGAAGCTATAGTCCGCGCCGCCATCCGTGATCTCGACGATCTTGGCGACGATATCCTCGCGGCTCATGCCCTTGGTGTTGAGGAAGTCGGTCATGCCGAACTGGCGGCCCCAAGCCTCGCGGTCGGGGTTGATGTCGATGCCGACGATCTTGTTCGCGCCAGCCAGCTTCGCGCCCTGTATGACGTTGAGGCCGATTCCGCCCAGCCCGAAGACCACGACATTGTCGCCCGGCTGGACTTTCGCCGTCTGCGTCACCGCGCCAACGCCGGTGGTCACGCCGCAGCCGATGTAGCAGCTGGTCTTGAACGGTGCGTCTTCCCGAATCTTGGCGACCGCGATTTCCGGCAGCACCGTGAAGTTCGAAAAGGTCGAGCAGCCCATGTAGTGGAAGATCGGCTGGCCCTTGTAGCTGAAGCGCGTCGTCCCGTCGGGCATCAGTCCCTTCCCCTGCGTTGCGCGAATCGCGGTGCACAGGTTCGACTTGCCGCTGAGGCAGGTTTTACATTTGCCGCATTCGGGCGTGTAGAGCGGGATGACATGGTCGCCGGGCTTCACGCTGGTGACGCCAGCGCCGACCTCGCGCACCACGCCAGCCCCTTCATGACCAAGGATCGACGGGAAGATGCCTTCGCTGTCGAACCCGTCGAGCGTGTAGGCATCGGTGTGACAGATGCCGGTCGCCATGATCTCGACCAGCACCTCGCCCTCGCGCGGGCCTTCCAGATCGACTTCGATGATCTCCAGCGGTTTCTTGGCTTCGAAGGCAACGGCGGCACGAGTCTTCATCGGGCATTCTCCTTGGCCAAGCGCTTGGCACGGCGGCCGCGGCGCGCCAAGCCCGATCGCATTCGGTCAGCGCGAAAACACCGCGCCATGCGGTTTTCCGTCGCCAGTCCATCCATGTGGCCATGCCTTGCCCGCCATGTTGAAACCGACCTTGCCGTCCGTGTCGCGGAACGTCTCGTCGACGGTCAACTTCCCGTTCTTCTGGTCGAGATTGAGGACGTAAAGCCGGTCGCCCGCCTTGCCCGACGTCACGACCAGGCGGGACGTCCGGGGGTCCCACGCGGTCCAGTGCGACGTGTAGTCCGGATCGATGGTCAACCGCGACACTTCGACCGGTTTCGCGCCATTGGAAATGTCGAGCACGACATAGCCGCCGATGCTTTCCACCGCCTGCACCAGATAGTGGCCGGCGATGGTCGGCACGCCGCAGAAGGTGCCCGGGAACTGGTGCACCAGCGTTGCCTTGGGATGGTCGCCGGCCAACCCCGTCACCCGCTGCAGACCGCAGCTCAGCGTCTGGATATAGACCGCGCCATCGGGCCCGATCCGCGCTTCTTCCGGGTCGATATGCCCGCTCAGCGACGGACCCGGATCCAGCTGGTAGGTGCCAAGCAGCTTGAGGTCCGACAGGCGGAACAGTTGGTAGGTCACGCTCTGCAACAGATGCTCGTCCTGCATCGGCGAGTTGGTCACCAGCACCCGGTCGATCTTGGGAAGCGGGATCAGCGAATAGGGCAGTAACGGCCAGTCGGGATGGGCCGGGTCGGCGTTGCTTGCGGCGCGGACGACATTGCCACGATCGTCGATCTCGACGATCCCGCCGGTCAGCTCCTTCCCGTCCATTCCCGCCATGTCGTGGCCGGCATGCATGTCATGCTCGCCGCGCTTCTGCTGGAAGCTGGCGAGGACATGGCCATTGGGCAGCCGCAGGAAGCTGTGCGGCATGGCGAAGCCCGCCATGTCGCGAAACGACGCCGCGACCTTTGGATGCAGGGGATCGGTGAGGTCGAAGACGAAGCTGCGGTTGGCATTATGGTCGTTGGCGAACAGCATGTCGCTTGCCGGCATTTCATATTCGGTGTGGTGCGGCCGTACACTGACCTGATCGGTCGCGACCGTCGTCACCAGCTTGCCGTAACGGGGCGATCCGGGATCGGCGTCGATCACCGCCAGGAAGTCGTTGCCCTTGGCGGCCTGGTCGCCGACGAAGACGAACAGGTAATCGCCGGACTTTTGCGGGGCGGCGATCGCACTCGTCGCCAGTCCCAACGCCACGCCAACCTTGAACAGGGTCTTCAGCATTGCCCTTCTCCCCCAATCGACGCGATCGGCGGCAAGCGCGGCGGGATGCGCTACCGCGTCATGCGCCGACCTTCGCGGCCTCGGCAGCAGCGTCGAACTGCCGCTCGATCTCGTTGCCCGGCTCGGCGGTCGCCTTGCTCACGATCCAGATGGTCAGGCTGGACAGGATGAAGCCGGGCACGATTTCATACAGCCACGCCGACCAGCCAGCGACAATCCAGACGATGACGGTCACCGCGCCGACGATCATCCCGGCAAGCACGCCTTCGCGGGTCGTGCGTTTCCAGCGCAGGCTGAACAGGATGGCCGGACCGAACGCCGCGCCGAACCCGGCCCAGGCATTGCCGACCAGGCTGAGAATCGAACTGTCCGGGTTCATCGCCAGCAGCCCGGCGAGGACCGCGACGCCGGCAACGCACAGGCGGCCGATCGCGACCATTTCCTTCTCGCTCGCCGAGCGTTTGAAGAAGGTCTTGTAGATATCCTCGGTCAGGCTCGACGAGGTCACCAGCAGTTGGCTGGAGATGGTCGACATGATCGCTGCCAGCACCGCCGCGAGCACAAAGCCCGCGATGAACGGGTGGAACAGGATCTGCGAAAGCTTGAGGAACACCGTTTCCGGGTCCGCCAGCGTCTGGCCGTGCGTGGAATACCAGGCCGCGCCGACAAGACCGGTCAGGATCGCGCCAATGAGGCTGATGGTCATCCAGCCGATGTTGATGCGCCGCGCGGTCGGCATGTCCTTCACCGACCGGATCGCCATGAACCGCACGATGATGTGCGGTTGGCCGAAATAGCCAAGGCCCCAGGCCGCCGCACTGATAATGGCGACGGGCGTCACCGCGCCGCCGATCATTTGGGTCATCGACAGGCTTCTTGCCTGTTCCGCCGCCGCCAGTCCCGCCTGCAGCGACGAACCTTCGTCCATCCAAGCAACGATGGGGACCAGCACCAGCGCGATAAACATGATGCAGCCTTGAACGAAGTCGGTCAGGCTGACAGCAAGAAAACCGCCCATCACCGTGTAGGTCACAACCACGCCGGCCGTCAGCAGGATGCCTGTGGTATATTCCATGCCGAGCGAGGCGACCGCGAACTTGCCGCCCGACACCATGCCCGCCGAGGTGTAGAGGGTGAAAAAGACGATGATGACCAGCGCACTGATCAGGCGCAACGCGCGGCTCTTGTCGTGGAACCGTTCTTCGAGAAAGTCCGGCACCGTAATCGCATCGTTCGCCAGCTCGGTATAAGTCCGCAGGCGCGGCGCGACGAGGCGGTAGTTGAGGTATGCGCCGATGACGAGGCCGATGCCGATCCATGCCTGTCCGAGTCCGCTGGCGAAGATCGCGCCCGGCAGGCCCAGCATCAGCCAGCCCGACATGTCGCTGGCCCCGGCGCTGAGTGCGGTTACCGCCGGCCCGAGATCGCGCCCGCCGAGGAGATAGCCCTCGGTGTCCTGGGTCGATTTGCGCCAGGCATAGAAACCGATGCCGAGCATTGCGATGAAATAGATCGCCAGCGCGATCATGGTCCCCGTTTGCATGGGGCGGGACGCTATGACTGTGCAGGGTCGCTGGCAAGCCATTGCCTGCATCGCCTGCGCGGCCTAGCCTCCGGGCAAAACAGGAGGGCATTCGGATTGGGCTGGCTTTCAGGCAAACATGCGCTGGTCACTGGCGGCGGGACCGGCATCGGCGCGGCGGCGGCGCGGATGATGGCGGCCGAAGGCGCGAAACTGTCACTGATGGGACGCCGGCCCGAACCGCTCGACGCTATTGCGGCCGAAACCGGCGGTCGCGCCTTCCCCTGCGACATGACCGACCGCGGCGCGATGGAAACCGCCTTCGCCGCGGCGCGTAACGCCAGCGGGCCGTTCGACATCGTCGTGCTGAACGCCGGCATCGGCGACAGCGCCCCATTTCAGCGCACCAAGCGCGAATCTTGGGACCGGATCATCGCCACGAACCTCACTGCCCTGTTCGATGGCGCGCAGTTGACGCTTCCCGACCTGGTGCAGGGCGACGACAAGCGCCTGATTATCGTCGCCTCTGTCGCGGGCTTGCGCGGCGCCGCCTACGCCGCGCCCTATGTCGCGTCGAAGCATGGCGCGGTCGGCCTGACCAAGAGCCTGGCGCTCGAATATGCCAAGACCGGGCTCACGGTGAATGCGGTCTGCCCCGCGTTCGTCGACACGCCGATGGTCGACGACAGCGCCGACCGGATAAGCCGCACCACCGGCCGCAGCGAGGAAGAGGCCCGCGCCGCGCTCGCCGCAATGAACGCCAACGGCCGGCTCGTCACCGCCGACGAGGTCGCCGACGCAATCCTGTTCCTGTGCAAGCCCAGCAGCCGGTCGATCACCGGCGCGTGCCTGACCATCGACGGCGGCACCACCGCATGACCTTCGATCCCGCATCCTTTGTGCCGCAGCATTTCCGCTGGGACTATTCCGACCATGTCGCGACGATTACGCTCAACCGGCCGGAAAAGAAGAACCCGCTGACCTTCGACAGCTATGCCGAACTGCGCGACACCTTCCGCGCGCTGGTGGTGACGCCCGACGCCCGCGTCGTCGTGCTCAAGGGCGAGGGCGGCAATTTCTGTTCGGGCGGCGACGTCCACGAAATCATCGGCCCGCTGACCGAACTGGACATGCCTGGGCTGCTCGCCTTCACCCGCATGACGGGCGACCTGGTCCGTGCGATGCGCGCCTGCCCGCAGCCGATTATCGCGGCGGTCGAGGGCGTCTGCGCCGGCGCCGGCGCAATCCTCGCCATGGCCAGCGACCTGCGCCTCGCCGCGCGCGAAACGCGGACCGCCTTCCTGTTCACCCGCGTCGGGCTGGCGGGGGCAGATATGGGGGCCTGCGCCATTTTGCCGCGCCTGATCGGCCACGGCCGCGCCGCCGAGCTGCTCTACACTGGCCGCACCATGACCAGCGAGGAAGGTCATGACTGGGGCTTCTTCAATCGCGTCGTCGACCGCGCCATGCTGCACCACGCCGCCGCCGATCTGGCGCGCGAGATCGCCAATGGTCCGGCCTTTGCCCATTCCATGACCAAGCGGCAGCTCGACATCGAATGGAACGTCAGCATCGACACCGCGCTGGAAATGGAAGCGCAAGCGCAAGCGATCTGCATGCAGACGAACGACTTCCGCCGCGCCTACGAAGCCTTCGCCAACAAGCGCACGCCGGAGTTCAAGGGTGACTGACTGGCTTAGCTGGCCGTTTTTCGATGACGATCATCGCGCGCTTCGCGATCGTCTGCGCGGCTGGTGCGAGGCGAAGCTCGACGATCATCACCCCGCCGACGTCGACGCCGCCTGCCGCGATCTTGTCGGGAAACTGGCGGCAGCGGGCTTCACCCGAATTTGCGTTGCCGACGATGACCGGATTCCCGACGTCCGCAGCCTTGCGATCGCTCGCGCGACCCTCGCCTACCACAGCGGCCTCGCCGACTTCGCCTTCGCCATGCAGGGGCTGGGCTCGGGCGCGATCAGCCTGTTCGGGTCGGATGCACAAAAGGCGGAATGGCTTCCAAAGGTCGCCGATGGTAGCTCCATCGCCGCCTATGCCCTGACCGAACCCGACACCGGCAGCGACGCCGCCAACATCGCCATGCGCGCCGTTGAGGTCGATGGCGAATGGCGCCTCACCGGCGAGAAAAGCTATATCAGCAATGGCACCATCGCCGACGTGCTAACCGTCTTCGCTCGGACCGGTGCAGCGGAGGACGGTGCAAAGGGCATCAGCGCCTTCATCGTGCGCGGCGACGACCCCGGCCTGTTGGTTGCCGAGCGGATCGAGGTCATCGCGCCCCACCCGCTCGCGCGCCTGAAATTCGACGGCGTAAAGGCCGACCCGCTCGGCGCCACCGGCGACGGCTTCAAGGTGGCGATGCAGACGCTCAACCTGTTCCGCGTCACCGTCGGTGCGGCGGCGCTCGGCTTCGCCCGCCGCGCGCTCGACGAAGCCATCGCCTTCGCCCGCACCCGCAAGCTCGGCAACGCGACGCTCGCCGACAATGCGGTGACGCAGGACCGGCTGGGCGACATGGCGACGCTGGTCGATGCGTCGGCCCTGCTGATCGCCCGCGCCGCCTGGCAGCAGGACATGGCAGACGGCGACAACCGCGCCGCCGCCGCCATGGCCAAGCTCCACGCCACCGAAGCCGCGCAGCAAGTCATCGACATGGCGCTGCAGATGCACGGCGGCCTCGGCGTCACGGTCGGCGCCAAAGTCGAAGAACTCTACCGCGAAGTCCGGAGCTTACGCATCTACGAAGGCGCGAGCGAGGTGCAGCGGATGGTCATCGCAAGGACTCTGCTGAAATGAAGGAACTGCTCCCCCCCGGCTGGCCGCGGCCCAAGGGTTATGCCAACGGCATGGCCGCGCGCGGGCGCTTCGTGATGACCGCCGGTGTCGTCGGCTGGGACGAGCAGGAGCGGTTCCAGACCGACAGCATGGCCGGCCAGTTCGAACAGGCGCTGAGGAACATCGTCGCCATCCTCGCCTGCGACGGAGCGGAGCCGGACCGCATCATGCGCATGACCTGCTACGTCACCTCGATCGACGAATATCTGGCGTCGGTGAAGGATATTGGCGCGGTGTGGAAATCGGTCATCGGCCGCCACTATCCGGCGATGGCGGTGGTCGAGGTAGTGCGGCTGGTCGAGCCCCGCGCCAAGGTCGAAATCGAAGCGACGGCGGTCATCCCGGAATGAGGGACCGCTTCGTCGAGGAGCGATTGCCGGGCGCGGACCAGCTGCCCGACTTCCTGCTGCTCGATTACCCCGACGAACTGAACGCCGCGGCGGAATTGCTGCGAGGCGGCGCGTCCGACGCACTGGCGGTCATCAACGCGCATGGCAGCTGGACCTACGGCCAGCTCGACGACCTGTCAGGTCGCATCGCGCGCCTGCTGGTCGAGGAAGAAGGCCTCGTCCCCGGTAACCGCGTGCTGCTCCGCGGGCCCAATGGCTATACGATGTTCGCCTGCTGGCTCGGCATCCTGAAGGCCGGCGGGGTGGCGGTGACGACGATGCCGCTGCTGCGTCCCGGCGAGATCGCGACGGTGATCGACAAGGCCGAGGTCAGCCATGCGCTGTGCGACAGTCGCTTCATCGGCGACCTGCGCGAAGCCGGGCTGCAAACCCGCTTCCTCAAGCATATCGTCAAATATGACGGCGATTTCGGGAAGGGGGCGCTCGAAACGCGCTGCGCCGACCTCAAGCCTCTGCCCGCCCTCGCCACGAAACAGGACGATCCCGCCCTCATCGCCTTCACCAGCGGCACCACCGGCGTGCCCAAGGGCTGCGTCCATTTCCACCGCGACATCCTCGCGCCATGCGACACCTTCGCCAAGGCCCATTTCCCGATGAAGCCCGGCGACATCGTCATGACCAGCGCGCCGATCGCCTTTACCTTCGGGCTGGGCGCGACCCTGCTGTTCCCGCTGCGCCAGGGCGCGACGACCGCGACGGTTGAAAAGGCGACGCCCGCCGAATTGACCGAAGCCGTGTCGCGGTTCAGTGTCACCCACCTCGCCACCGCGCCGACCGCCTACAAGGCGATGCTGACCGCCCCGGCGCTCGACAATGCACTGAAGTCGCTGAAGGCCTGTGTATCGGCAGGCGAACATTTGCCGCAGGCGACATGGACCGCGTGGAAGGACCGCACCGGCCTGTCCATCGTCGACGGCATCGGCTCGACCGAGATGATGCATGTCTTCATTTCCGAAAGCGGCGACGCCATCCGCCCCGGCAGCACCGGCCGCGCAGTGCCGGGCTATGAAGCGACCATCCTCGACCCCGACGAAAATGGCGAAGGGCGGCTGGGCGTGAAGGGCCCGACCGGCTGCCGCTACCTCGCCGACGATCGGCAGGCCAATTACGTCGACCGTGGCTGGAACGTCACCGGCGACACCTACCGCTGCGATGAGGACGGCTATTATTGGTACGTCGCGCGTAGCGACGACATGATCGTCAGCAGCGGCTACAACATCGGCGCGCCAGAGGTGGAAAACGCCCTGCTCGCCCACCCGGCGGTGGCCGAATGCGCGGTGATCGGCGTGCCCTGCGCCGAGCGCGGGCAGAAGGTTAAGGCCTTCATCGTCCCCGCCGACTTCGCCACCCCCAGCGACGAACTCGCCGCGGGCTTACAGGCCTTCGTCAAGGACCGCATCGCCCCCTACAAATACCCGCGCGAAATCGAGTTTGTGGAAAGTTTGCCGAAAACGGCGACGGGTAAGCTCAGGCGGGTGGAGTTGCGGAATCCTTAGCGGAGCGAGCTTCAAACTCAGCAAGCAGTTTCCACAAGTTAGCGCTGTCCGCTTCGTCCGAAACGCCGTCGACTGAGTTTCTCACGGCGTAGTAGTCGGTTTCCGTTCTGATTTTGCCGGCTTTCAGTACGCGCCTTATCTGTCGATCGAATCTCACCCTTATGTCGGACAAGGTTGGCAAGTTAGCCTCTCGCAACGACGCATCTAGTTCCAGAAGGTCGTTGCCTTGAAGGCAATGGCTGGCTTCAACGAGGTCGCCAACCATCATTGCTAATCCCTGCCTGGCTCTAGCGGGCGAGGTCACCGCCATTTTGTCCAAACATGCAATTGGATGAAGTTCTGGATTGAGCCCTGGCGGCATAGGCATAACTCGCTCGACCATGAGCGCAGACCAAGCCCTCATCATCTCATAGTCTTCGGGTCTGATCCCGCTCACTCGAACTCCACGATGACCTGATCGACGGCCAGGCTGTCGCCCGCCTTGGCGGGCGTCGCCTTGACCGTTGCGCTGCCCTCGGCGCGGAGGATGTTCTCCATCTTCATCGCTTCGACCACCGCCCATCCGCCTCACCCGGCGCGACAATATCCATTGCCGCCGCGCATTTGTCGATCAGGCCTGGCGCAGCGGCGCGGCGCAGGCGGTAACGCTGGACCGGCGAAAGGCCAGCGAAGGTGTCGCGGTCGATCTTCATCCGCGCGTGATAGTCGAAGTTGACGCTGTCGGTGAACCACGGCCTGCTGAACATCGCATAAAGCAGCGGTCGGTCGCGCGCTGATCGATTGGGTAATCCACGATGGAAGCTACGCACGTCCATCAGGAAACAACCGCCCAGCGGCACATGCGGTTCGACCCAGTCGGCAGGCGGATCGATCTCCTCATCGCCGACACGAGACGCGGCGGCGCTGCCTTTCGCGATCGCGGTCGTCCCGGTCTCGTCATCGGTGGCGACCAGCGGCACGACCATCGTCACGGCATAGGGTGGCAGATCGGCATGACCATGGCGCTCGGGAAACAGCGGTGGCAGGTCGCGGTGGAGGTGCATCTGCGGCGCCCCGGCCAGCGCGGTCACTAGCGACAGATTGTCGATCACATAATCCGCGCCCAACAAGGACGACAGTATCCGGTCGAGGATCGGATGGGTCAGCAAGGCCGGATCGAGCAGTGGGCCTTCCATCACGATCGGCATGTGCAGCCGCCCCTCGTCGACGCGCAGATGCACCGGAGGTCGGGCGGGATCGATGGGGCCGGTCCAGCCTGCCACCGTTTCGCGCACCCTTCCGATCATCTCCGGGTCGAATATCCGGTCGATCACGAGAAGTCCGTCGTTGCGGAACTTCTCGTCGAACATCATTCAAACTCCACGATGACCTGATCGACCGCCAGGCTGTCGCCAGCCTTGGCGGGGGTCGCCTTGACCGTGGCGCTCTTCTCGGCGCGGAGGATGTTTTCCATCTTCATCGCTTCGACCACCGCGACCGGCTGGCCGGCTTCGACCTTGTCGCCTTCCTTGACCTCCAGCTTGGTCAGCAGCCCCGGCATCGGCGCCAGCAGGAAGCGCGACATGTCCGGCGCGACCTTTTCGATCATGTGGCGCGACAGCGCGGCGATGTGCGGCGCCATCACTGCCACATCATGCTTCGCACCGCGCGTCGTCAGCGTCCAGGCGCGGCCCTTCTTGGCGACCTGCACCACGCGCCGGCGGCCATCCATGTCGGCAACCAGCAGCGGATCGCCCGGCGCCCAGTCGCCGATCACGTCGATTTCCTCGCCATCGTCGACGCTGACCAGGTTACCGCCGTCATAGGGCGTGACGGTCACTTCGAAATCGCGTTTCGCAATGCGAACGATCTGCGTCGAGTCGGGGAATTCCGGCTCGCCCAGCTGCCCGTCGATCAATGCCGCGCGCGTGTCGACCGTCAGCTCGACGATCGCGGCAATTGCAGCGAGGTCGGTCAACAGTTCCTCGTCCGCCGGCGCGCCGTGGAAGCCGTCCGGATATTCCTCGGCGATGAAGCCGGTGGTGAGGTCGCCGCTGCGGAAGCGCGGGTGCTGCATGATCGCCGAGACGAAATCGATGTTGTGGCCGAGGCCTTCGATCCGGAAGGCGTCGAGCGCCGCGACCTGCTTGTCCGCCGCCTCGTCGCGCGTCCGGCCCCATGTCACCAGCTTGGCGATCATCGGGTCGTAGAACATGCTGACTTCGCCGCCCTCATAGACGCCGTCGTCGACGCGCACGCCGTCCAATCCGCGGCGCCCATTGGCCTCGCCGTCGTCTTCCCAGCCCGGCACTGGCGGTTCGTAGCGCACCAGCCGCCCGGTGGACGGCAGGAAGCCGCGATAAGGGTCTTCGGCATAGACGCGGTTTTCGATCGACCAGCCGTCGATGCCGATATCGTCCTGCGTGAAGGGCAGCTTCTCTCCGTACGCGACGCGGATCATCTGCTCGACCAGGTCGATGCCGGTGATCGCCTCGGTCACCGGATGTTCGACCTGCAGGCGGGTGTTCATTTCCAGGAAGTAGAAGCTCTTTCCCGTCGGGTCCTTGCCGCTGACGATGAGTTCGACCGTCCCCGCCGAATAATAGCCCACCGCGCGGGCCAGCGCGACGCACTGCTCGCCCATCGCCTTGCGCATTTCGGGCGTGACGAAGGGCGACGGCGCTTCTTCGACCACCTTCTGGTGGCGGCGCTGAATCGAGCATTCGCGCTCGTTGAGGTAGAGGATGTTGCCGTGCTGGTCGCCGAGGATCTGGATCTCGATGTGGCGCGGGTCCTCGATGAACTTCTCAATGAAGACGCGGTCGTCGCCGAAGCTGTTGAGGCCTTCGCGCTTGGTCGCTTCAAAGCCTTCGCGGACGTCCTTTTCGGAATAGGCGAGGCGCATGCCCTTGCCACCGCCGCCGGCGCTGGCCTTCATCATCACCGGATAGCCGATCTCGGCCGCGATTTTGACGGCATGCTCGGTGTCCGCGATCTCGCCGACGAAGCCGGGGACGACGTTGACGCCGGCTTCCTTGGCCAGCTTCTTGGATTCGATCTTGTCGCCCATCGCCGCGATCGCGCCGACCGGCGGCCCGATGAAGGCGATGCCTTCGGCGGCCAGCGCCTCGGCGAAGCTGGTGCGTTCGCTTAGGAAGCCATAGCCCGGATGCACCGCCTCCGCGCCGGTCGCCTTGCACGCCTCGATGATCTTGTCGGCGAGGAGGTAGCTCTGCGCAGCGGGCGGCGGGCCGATATGCACCGCCTCGTCCGCCATCTTCACGAACGGCGCGCGCGCATCGGCATCGGAATAGACCGCAACGGTCGCGATGCCCATACGCCGCGCGGACTTGATGACCCGGCAGGCAATTTCCCCGCGATTGGCGATCAGGATTTTTGTGAACATACAAGGTCCGTTTCTTGCGCTGCTATTGCGCGTTGAATTTGTCCCAGCGCTTTTCGAGTTTTGCTCTCTTGGCCGCTTCCGTGGTGCCCGATTTGTCTATCGAGACGAGCCACTTGTGAAAATGTGCCCGGGCGAAAATCTGCCCGCGCTCGTTCAACTGAAGCCACCGGATCGTTAGATCAGGACTACGCGTGATGGTTATACCGTCTACCAACAGTCCTTTATCTGAAAGAAATTCGGCGAAAACGTACTGACTTTCCGCCGCTTCGCGATTCCAATCTAGATCGGGCCGTTCGCCATGTTCGTCGGAAATCGTGACTTTCTGAGAAAGCATTGATGGGACGTCCACGACAATAAAGTCAGCACTCATAACTCTTGGGCCTCCACCGGCGGCTTGTTGTGACCCAGCAATCGCAGCACTTCGTCCGCCGCATCGGCGAGGTTCGTGCCGGGCCCGAAGATCGCCTGCACGCCCGCCTTGCGCAGGAAGTCGTAATCCTGCGGCGGGATGACGCCGCCGGCGACGACCTTGATGTCGGCGCGGCCGAGGTCCTTGAGGTGGCCGATGAGTTCGGGGATAAGCGTCTTGTGGCCCGCCGCGAGAGATGAGGCGCCGACCACGTCGACGTCCTCGGCCACCGCCTGCTCGGCCGTTTCGCGCGGGGTCTGGAAGAGGGAGCCGGCGACCACCTCGAAGCCCAAATCGCCGAACGCCGAACTGACGAGGTTGGCGCCGCGGTCGTGGCCGTCCTGGCCCATCTTGGCGACGAATATGCGGGGCTTGCGGCCAAGCCGTTCGGCCACCGCCACCGTGCCCGCCAGCGCTTCCTTCCAGCGCTGGTCATCGCGCTGGCCATAGATGCCGCTGACCGGTTCGGGCTTGGTGGCATAGCGACCGAAGGCGCGCTCCAGCGCGTCCGAAATCTCGCCGAGCGAAGCCCGCACCCGCGCCGCATCGACGGCCAGCGCGAGCAGGTTTGCGTTACCCCGCGCGCCCGCTTCGAGTGCATCGAGCGCGGCGCGGCAGGCGGCCTCGTCGCGGGAGCTGCGCATTTTCTCCAGCCGCGCGATCTGACCCGCGCGAACCTTGTCGTTGTCGACCTCGAGGATGTCGATCTCCGGCTCATTTTCCAGCCGGTAGCGGTTGACGCCGACGATCACCGTCTCGCCCGTGTCGACCTTGGCGGCGCGCATCGCGGCCGCTTCCTCGATCCGCTTCTTGGGCAGGCCTTCGGCGACCGCCTTGGTCATGCCGCCATGCGCCTCGACCTCCTCGATCAGCGCCCAGGCCTTTTCCTCCAGCTCGCGGGTCAGCGCCTCGACATAGTAGGAACCGCCGAGCGGATCGGCGACGGCGGTGACCCCGCTTTCCTCCGCCAGGATCAGCTGGGTGTTGCGGGCGATGCGCGCACTGAAATCGGTCGGCAGCGCGATCGCTTCGTCGAAGCTGTTGGTGTGCAGCGACTGGGTCCCGCCCAGCACCGCCGCCATCGCCTCGATCGTGGTGCGGACGATGTTGTTGTACGGGTCCTGCTCGGTGAGGCTCACGCCGCTGGTCTGGCAGTGCGTGCGCAGCAGCTTCGACTTTTCCGACTTGGCGCCAAGGTCGGTCATAATGCGGCCCCACAGCGTGCGCGCGGCGCGCATCTTGGCGACCTCCATGAACAGGTTCATGCCGATGCCCCAGAAGAAGCTGAGGCGCGGCGCAAAGGCGTCGATGTCGAGCCCCGCCTTCATCGCCGAGCGGACATATTCCATGCCGTCGGCGAGCGTGTAGGCCATTTCCTGCACCGCCGTCGCTCCGGCCTCGTGCATATGGTAGCCACTGATCGAGATGCTGTTGAACTTGGGCATTTCGGCGGAGGTGTAGGCGATGATGTCGCTGACGATCCGCATCGACGGTTCGGGCGGGTAGATGTAGGTGTTGCGGACCGCGAACTCCTTGAGGATGTCGTTCTGAATCGTACCGCTCAGCGCCTTGCGGTCGACCCCCTGCTCTTCGCCCGCGACGATGTAGAAGGCCATCACCGGCAACACCGCGCCGTTCATGGTCATGCTGACGCTCATCTCGCCCAGCGGAATGCCGTCGAACAGCAGCTTCATATCCTCGACGCTGTCGATCGCGACGCCCGCCTTGCCGACGTCGCCCGCGACGCGCGGATGGTCGCTGTCATAGCCACGGTGGGTGGCAAGGTCGAAGGCGACCGATAGCCCCTTCTGCCCGGCGGCTAGGTTGCGGCGGTAGAAGGCGTTGGATTCCTCGGCAGTCGAGAAGCCCGCGTATTGGCGGATGGTCCACGGCCGGCCCGCGTACATCGTCGCATAGGGCCCGCGCGTATAGGGCGCGACGCCCGGATAGCCGACGTCGCGGCCATCTTCGGGGCCATAGACCGTCTTCAGCCGAATGCCCTCGGGCGTTTCGCGCGACAGGTCACGGCCTTTCGATTCCTTGTCGGCCAGCGCTTTCCAGTCGTCGTACTTGGGCGTGTCGGTCATAGGGCCAAGCCCCTAGCGCCGTAGCGGCAACTCGGCAATCAGGCGCGCGGCGTGACGGTTACCTCGGAGGTGATCGAATTGGCGATGAAGCAGGCTTCGTGCGCCTGGTGGTGGAGGTGATCGAGTGCCGCCGCGTCGGGCGCCTTACCGTCCCACGCAACCCGCGGTTTCAGGCAGACCTTGGTGATGCGAACCTTGCCGTCATCGCATTTGTCGAGGTCGGCGGCCGCCTCATCCTCATAACTCGTCGGCGCGAAGCCGGCGCGGCGGGCGAAGTCGAGGAACCACAGCATGTGGCAGCTCGAGATGGCGGCGAGGAAGCCTTCTTCCGGATCGACCGCCGCCTCGCTCGACCAGGGCGCGCGCACCACCGATGGCGAGGCCGACCCCGGCACCGTCACCCCGCCGTCGAAGCGCCATTCATGGACCCGGCTGTAATGCCCCTTGCGAAATCCTTCGGGGTCGTCGTTGGACCAGGCGATGGTGGCGATATGCTGGGACACGGCTTGCTCCTCTCTCGATCAGGCGCCGGCGATACAGAAGGCAACTACGATGGCGAACAGGTACGCCCCGAAATGGTGCCCCCTTGTCGCCCACGCGTTTACGACAACGGCCGATGCGTACATCGCCCCTGCGCCGAGCACGATGACGTGCCGCGCCGATTCGGGCTGCCCGGGCGCCAGGAGCAGCGCCACCCCGCCCGCGAACCAGTAAAGCGTCGATAGCTGGTACACGCCCGCGTTCAGTCGCTTCGTCGTGTAGGGATGCACTTCGACCCGGTTCAACACATGCCTATGGCTGAGCCAGCCGTGGACCAGCGACAGCAGTATGGCTAAGGCCCCGGCCCCGGTCAGAAACAGGTCGCGCATCGCTCGTCTCCTTCACAGCCCGAGTGTCAATGCGCTTGTTTCGGACTCTCCATGATTTCGGTCAGTACACCCATCATGTCCTTGGGGTGCAGGAAAAAGATCGGAGTGCCGTGCGCGCCGATGCGGGTCGGGCCGAGGATGCGGACGCCCTTCGCGTCATAGTAAGCGCGCGCTTCCTCGATGTCCGGCACTTCGAAGCAGAGGTGATGTTGGCCGCCCTCGGGATTACGCTCGAGGAACTTCACGATCGGCGAGTACGCGCCCAGCGGCTCGATCAGCTCGATCTGCGAATTGGGCGTGTTGACGAAACACACCCGCACGCCCTGCGCCGGCAGGTCGAACGCATCGTGCACCACCTCCGCCCCCATCTTTTCGCGATAGAGCGCAACCGACTTCTCGATCGACGGGGTCGCCACCCCAACATGGTTCAAGCGTCCGAGTTTCATTTTAGAGCGAACTCCGCACAAAAATTGTGACCTGCCAAACGGCAAATAGACACACGGCGAACTTGGCCGCCTGTTTTAGCCAGAATGTCTTAGCGCTCGCGCCTTCGTCGGGACCCTGAAAAACTCGAACCGACAATGAAAATGCACAGGCCAAACCCACCAGCACCATGGCGATTGCCCAAACGCCGAATATTATTTCGCCACCCATTATAGCGGGATATTGTCATGCTTCTTCCACGGATTCTCAAGCTGCTTGTCACGCAGCTTCCTTAGCCCCAGCGCGACTCGCTTGCGCGTCGAATGCGGCATGATGACTTCGTCGATGAAGCCCTTGCTCGCCGCGACGAAGGGGTTGGCGAAGCGGTCTTCATATTCCTTGGTGCGCTGGGCGATTTTGTCCGGGTCGCCCTTTTCGTCGCGGAAGATGATTTCGACTGCGCCCTTGGCGCCCATCAGCGCGATTTCGGCGGTCGGCCAGGCATAGTTCAAATCGCCGCGTAGGTGCTTAGACGCCATGACGTCGTAGGCGCCGCCATAGGCCTTGCGGGTGATGACCGTGATCTTGGGCACCGTCGCTTCGGCATAGGCGAACAGCAGCTTCGCGCCATGTTTGATGATGCCGTTATGCTCCTGCCCCACGCCCGGCAGGAAGCCCGGCACGTCGACGAAGGTGACGATCGGAATGTCGAACGCGTCGCAGAAGCGGACGAAGCGGCCCGCCTTTTTCGACGCGTTGATGTCGAGGCAGCCGGCCAGCACCATCGGCTGGTTGGCGACGATGCCGACGGTGCGCCCTTCGATGCGGCCGAAGCCGATAATGATGTTGCCGGCATGCGCGGGCTGAAGCTCGAAGAAGTCGCCTTCGTCGACGACTTTACGGATAAGCTCGTGCATGTCGTAGGGCTGGTTGGCCGACGGCGGGATCAGGCTGTCGAGGCTGTCCTCGATGCGGTCCCACGGATCCTCGGTCGGACGCTCGGGCAAGTCATGCCGGTTCGACAGCGGCAGGAAATCGAAGAAGTCTCGTGCCGCGAGAAGCGCATCAATATCATTTTCGAACGCGACGTCGGCCACGCCCGACTTGGTCGTGTGGGTGATGGCGCCGCCCAGTTCCTCCTGCGTCACCACTTCGTTGGTCACCGTCTTCACCACGTCGGGGCCGGTGACGAACATGTAGGAGCTGTCCTTCACCATGAAGATGAAGTCGGTCATGGCGGGCGAATAGACCGCGCCGCCCGCGCACGGCCCCATGATCAGGCTGAGCTGCGGCACGACGCCCGATGCGAGCACGTTGCGCTGGAACACCTCGGCATAGCCGCCGAGGCTGGCGACGCCTTCCTGGATGCGCGCGCCGCCCGAATCGTTGAGCCCGATCACCGGCGCGCCGACCTTCATCGCCGCATCCATGATCTTGCAGATCTTCTGCGCGTGGCGTTCGGACAGCGAGCCGCCGAACACGGTGAAATCCTGCGCGAAGACATAGACGAGGCGGCCGTTGATCGTGCCGCTGCCGGTGACCACGCCGTCGCCCGGAAACTTCTGCGCCTCCATGCCGAAGTCGACGCAGTTGTGCTCGACATACATGTCGACTTCTTCGAACGAGTCGGGGTCGAGCAGCACGGTCAGCCGCTCGCGCGCCGTCAGGCGTCCCTTGGCGTGCTGCGCATCGATGCGCTTCTGCCCGCCGCCCATCCGGGCCGCTTCGCGCCGCGCTTCCAGTTGCTCGATCGTCGTCGCCATATGCTCTCCTCGGCCAAGCGCGCTGCCACGCAGGCGCGCGGGCGTCAACGGCAGGCCGACCCACAGAAACCCGTTTACGCCGCTTTAACCATAGTCATGTCACTGAACCGCCAATCTTTATCGAAGCCGTTTCGACGATTCTGGGTGGGCGAGCAGCAGATGACGCTGAATCAAAGGGTGAACTGGATCGTAGGCCTGCTGAGCCTGACGGTGTCCGTGATCCTCGTGACGGGCTTCGTCGTGTCGTCGCGACTTGCGCAAGCGCAGGCCGACAATCGGATCGCGACCGATGCGCTGCGCAACCATCTTGAAGCCGGCATCGCCTTTTCGGAAATGAAGAGCGACATCTACCAGGCGGTCACCTACACCTCGGGCCACAACCGTCAGACACTGGGCGCCATCGCTACGCAGAGCCAGGAAAATATGGCGTGGTTCCAGCGTGCGATGTCCGCGAATGGCAGCATGGATCTGCCCGAATCCATTCGCTCCCAGCTGGCCACGGTGAAGCGCCCGCAGGCGCTGTTCGTCGCAGACTGCGAACGCCTGCTGGCACGCGCCCAAAGCGGGGTGGCGATCACGGAGTTCGACTTGAAGCGGCTCGACCGGGAATCGGCCGCTTTGCGGAAACATTTGAAAACGACCAGCGACGTCATCGTTGGGACGGTCGAGACCAATCAGCGTCATGTCGCGATACTGACCGTCGCCTGGCGGACTATCCTGTTGCTGGGCGGTTTGGCGATGCTAGCCATCGCCGGTTTCATCGCGAGCGTCCTACGTCGCCGGATGGTGAAGCCCATCGCTCGCCTGACATCCTGCCTGCAGGCGCTGACGGCAGGCCGGATGGACGTCGAACTTTCCGACCGAAACAGCCCGGATGAGATCGGTGAACTTGCCAAGGGATTGGAAGCGTTCCGCGAAGCCGTGCTTGAAGCTCGCAAAGCGGAAGATCGCGCCCGGGCCGCCGAACTGGCGCGTCAGCAGGAAGTTGCCGAAAGGCTGGACCAGGACGCCAGGCGCGACGCAGAGCAACGCGAACGGCGCAAGGCGGAACTGACGGCGATGGCGTCCCATCTCGAAGAGCGGGCGTTGGCGACGGCCGACCTGATCGCTCGCGCCAGCAACGCCATGCACATGACCACGACTGCGCTCGCGACGGGCGCGGTCCAGACGCGCGATGCGGCGCGCACGGCCAACCAGGCCAGCGATCGCAGCGCTCAGGACGCACAGGTGGTCGTCACCGCGACGACGCAGATGATGGCCGCAATCGAAGAAGTGTCGCAACTCACCGCCACCAGCGCTAATTCGGCGCGGATCATGGCCGAACAGTCAATGCATGTCGGCCAGAAGGTGGCAGGGCTTGAAGCGGCCGCCGAGCAGATCGGGGCAGTGTCGAAACTGATCGCCGATATCGCCGCCAAGACCAATATGCTGGCGCTCAACGCCACGATCGAAGCGGCTCGCGCCGGCGTTCAAGGCCAGGGGTTCGCCGTCGTCGCGGGCGAGGTCAAATCGCTGGCCGAGCAGATCGCCGAGGCAACGCGTGAGATCGGCGGCCAGATCGACGGGGTCCGCAGCACGGTGGGCGACGTGTCGACCGCCATTAGCGACATCGGTCGCAGCATCGTGACGTTCGACCAGTCTTCGACCGCCATCGCAACCGCCATCGATGAGCAGGGTGCCGCCATCGCCGACATCAATCGCACCATCCAGGGCAGTGTCGGCACCGCCGAGGAATTGCGCACGTCGATGTCCACGCTTCTGTCTCAAGCCGAAACGACCGGCGCCGGTGCGGCCGATATCGTCGGCGCGGTGAAAGATCTCGAACGACAGGGCAGCGAGCTAAGCGGCCAGATTCGTAACTTCATCGATCAAATTCGCGCCGCCTGACGGGGCAGCGATCAACCGTCGTTGAGGTAGGAATCCAACTCGTCGCCGGCCAGTTTGACGACGTGGATGACGTTGGTCGAGCCGCTGGTGCGGAACGGCACGCCGGCCATAATCACCATCCGCTCGCCCGACTTGGCGATGTGGTGGCGCAGCGCCATGCGCTTGGCCTTGCCGACCATTTCCTCGAAACTACCGACGTCGCGGGTGTGAACCGCATGGACCCCCCACTGGAGGCCCAGCTTGCGCGCGACGGCAAGGCTGGACGTCATCACTAGCGTGGGGACCGGCGCACGCTCGCGGGCGATGCGACGTGCGGTCGAGCCCGACGAGGTGTAGCAGGCCATGGCCTTCGCCGACAGCGTCCGCACGATCTGCGCAGCGCTTTCGCTCAGCGCGTCGGCGGTGGTCGCCTCGGCCGGGGTTTCGGTGAAGTGGATGCGCTTGGAATAGACCGGGTCGGCTTCGACCGACTGGCCGATCTTGTCCATCATGGCGACCGCTTCGATCGGATACTGCCCCGCCGCGCTTTCGGCTGAAAGCATGACCGCGTCGGCGCCTTCATAGATGGCGTTGGCGACGTCGCTGACTTCGGCGCGGGTCGGGCTGGGCGACACGATCATCGATTCCAGCATTTGCGTCGCGACGACCACCGGCTTGCCGGCCTGGCGCGCGGCCGCGACGATCCGGTTCTGCGCCGGGGGCACGCCTTCGGGCGGCAGTTCGACGCCAAGGTCGCCGCGCGCGACCATCACCGCATCAACGATATCGATGATTTCGTCGAGCCGTTCCATCGCCTGCGGCTTTTCGATCTTGGCGAGCAGCGCCGCCTTTCCGCCGATCAGGTCGCGGCCCTCGATCACGTCTTCGGGCCGCTGGACGAAGCTCATCGCCACATAATCCGCACCCTGTTCGAGCGCGAAGGCCAGGTCGCTGCGGTCCTTGTCGGTCAGCGCTGGAATCGGGACGACCACGTCGGGCACGTTGACGCCCTTATGGTTCGATACCTTGCCGCCGACATTGACCTCGGCCGCGATCCGGGTCGGGGTCACCTCCTTCGCGGTTAGCCGCACCTTGCCGTCGTCGATGAGCAGGCGGTCGCCGGGTTTCAGGGTCGCGAACAGTTCGGGATGCGGCAGTTCGGCCCTCGTCGCGTCGCCATCGGCGGGGTCGAGGTCGAAGACGAAGGTTTGGCCGGTCTCGAGCATCGCCGACCCGCCCTTGAAGTCGCCCACGCGTAGCTTCGGCCCCTGAAGGTCGAACAGGATGGTGGTCGGTCGGTGCAGCGTCTTTTCAAGGCTGCGAATGGCCTCGACCAGCTTGGCCTTCTCGGCCTGGCTGCCGTGGCTCATGTTGATGCGGAAAGCGTCCGCACCGGCTTCCATCAGCGCGCGGATCATCTCGGGGGAGGAAGAGGCCGGACCCAGCGTCGCCAGGATTTTCACCTTGCGCGCCCGCGGTTTCAGCATCGTCACGTCGTCGTCACTCCCATTTCTTGTTGCCCGAATGCCATAGCGACATGGTCCATCCATGCAACCGCGGCGAATGCGTATTCATGCGCCTTGAGCCTGCCGCTGCCACCGCTTAGGGCCGGTACCGACATCCGGTTTCGGATTCGCGACATCATTAGAAGGATTAGCATGAGCGAGGACAACGTCGCAGCCGACCAGCTGCGCCTTTTCATCGAACGGATCGAACGGCTCGAGGAAGAGAAGAAGGGCATCGCCGACGACATCAAGGACGTCTACGCCGAAGCCAAGGCCAACGGCTACGACACCAAGACGATGCGCTCGATCGTCCGCCTGCGGAAGATGGAAAGCCATGCCCGCCAGGAAGCCGACGCGCTGCTCGAAACCTATCGCAACGCCTTGGGCCTGGATTGATCCTAAGGATTGATCCTGCCAACGCCCTAGGTCTCTCCTAAAGGCAGTCTCATGGCCCATAATTTGTCGTCCAACACGTCCGATCTTGCTGCCCGTCTTTTGACGGACAGTCATGACGAGCTCGGCGACGAAGAACGGCGGGTGCTGGAAAATATCGCGGCTGGCCGCCTCACCAGCCGCGACGCCGACGAGGTCGCGACCGAGCGCGCGACCTTCGGCGAACGTTTGGCCGATCGCGTCGCGGCGGTCGGCGGATCCTGGCACTTCATCATCGCCTTTACCGCGGTGCTGTTGGGCTGGATGGTGATCAACACCGACATCCTCCAGCATTTCGGCATCGCCTTCGATCCCTATCCCTACATCTTTTTGAACCTGATGCTTTCGACGCTCGCGGCAGTCCAGGCGCCGATTATCATGATGAGCCAGAACCGGCAGGCCTCCAAGGACCGGATCGCTGCGCAACTTGATTATGAAACCAATCTGCGTGCCGAGCTCGAGATTCTTCGTTTGCACGAAAAGGTCGACCTTCTGGTGTGCCAGCGGCTCGACCGCATCGAAGCCCGGCTCGACCACTTACCCCAAACGGTTGAGAAGCCCGCCAAGCCCGACTAAGAGCCTCCGCAAACATCACATCTTTCGGGGTTCCCAGTGGCAGGCCATTCCAAATTCAAGAACATCATGCACCGCAAGGGCGCGCAGGATAAGAAGCGCTCGGGCATGTTTTCCAAGCTTTCGCGCGAAATCACCGTCGCGGCCAAGATGGGCCTGCCCGATCCCGACATGAACCCGCGCCTGCGCGCCGCGGTCAACGCCGCCAAGGCGCAGTCGATGCCCAAGGACAATATCCAGCGCGCGATCGACAAGGCATCGAAGGGCGACGCCGAAAATTACGAAGAGGTCCGCTACGAAGGCTATGGCCCCAACGGCGTCGCCATCATCGTCGAGGCGCTGACCGACAACCGCAACCGCACCGCGACCAACATCCGCACCGCCTTCAGCAAGAACGGCGGCAACCTCGGCGCATCGGGCAGCGTCAGTCATGGCTTCGAACGGCTCGGCCTGATCGAATATCCAGCTTCGGCCGGTGACGAGGACAAGGTCATGGAAGCCGCCATCGAAGCCGGCGCCGACGACGTCCAGAGCGACGAGGACGGCCACCAGATCTGGACCCAGACCGACGGCATGCATGACGTCGCCAAGGCGCTGGAAGCGACGCTGGGCGAAGCTGAGGCGGTCAAGCTGGCGTGGAAGCCGACGCTGACCACCGAAGTCAGCGGCGATTCGGTCGCCACGCTGATGAAGCTCGTCGACGCGCTGGAAGACGATGACGACGTCCAGACCGTGTGGGGCAATTACGACATCAGCGACGAAGAGCTGGCCAAGCTCGGCTGATGCTAATGCGCTTATGCTGATTTTGGGCCTCGACCCGTCGCTGTCCTCGACCGGCTGGGGCCTGATCCGCGCCGAGGGCAACCGGCTCAGCCATATCGGCAACGGCCAGCTCAAGACCGCGACGGCCGAGCCGCTGTCTGCACGGCTGTCGCATCTGGCGACCCAGCTTGAAGCGCTGCTGGCCGATCACCCCGCCGATGCGGCGGCGGTCGAGGAAGTGTTCGTCAACAAGAACGCCCAGTCGACGCTGAAACTGGCGCAGGCGCGCGGGGTGGTGCTGATGATCGCCGCCCGCGCCGGGCTCGATCTCACCGAATATGCGCCGACGCTGGTCAAGAAGGCCGTCGTCGGCACCGGCGCCGCCGACAAGGCGCAGGTCCATGCGATGATCCAGCGCCTGTTGCCCGGCGCGAAGATTGCCGGTCCCGACGCCGCCGATGCGCTGGCGATCGCCATTACCCACGCCCACCACTTGGCGAGCGCGCGCGGCGGAATCAGATAGCGCGGCGCCGATCAGGCCGGCTCGGCCACCTCAGCAGTTGATGCAGGCGATGCTCCCGCTTCGTCGCGGATGAAGGCCAGAATATCGCGGTTCACGACATCGGCATGGGTCGTGCACATCCCATGCGGGAAGCCGGCGTAGGTCTTGAGTATGCCCTTGCTCAGCAACTTGGCCGACAGCGGCGCGGAATCGGCATAAGGTACGATCTGGTCGTCATCGCCATGCATCACCAGGACCGGAACGTTGATCGCCTTCAAATCCTCGGTGAAGTCGGTTTCGCTGAACGCCTTGATGCAGTCATACTGCGCCTTGATGCCGCCCATCATCCCCTGGCGGTACCAATTG
Source organism: Sphingomonas jaspsi DSM 18422 (assembly GCF_000585415.1). Lineage (NCBI taxonomy): Bacteria > Pseudomonadati > Pseudomonadota > Alphaproteobacteria > Sphingomonadales > Sphingomonadaceae > Sphingomonas > Sphingomonas jaspsi. The sequence continues at coordinate 115,654 of NZ_KK073876.1, forward strand.
TCGATCACGCCCTGGCTGACCGCCGCGCCATCACGGTTGAAGCCGTAAAACGGCCCTGACGGAACATCGCGGTAAAGCTGCGCCCGATTGCCGGCGACCGCTGCGCGATAGCCGTCGAACGCCTCGATCGGCGTTCCGCCCGGATTGCTGTCTTTCTTGACCATGACCGGCGGAACGGCGCCGATCAGCACGGCCTTTGCCACCCGTCCCGGGTCGGCGCGGGCCACATAGCGCGCCACTTCACCACCGCCGGTCGAATGGCCGACATGGACCGCATCTTTGAGATCGAGCGCTGCCGCCAGCTGCTTCACGTCGTCGGCATAGGTGTCCATCTCATTGCCGGTATCGGTTTGCGTCGACCGTCCGTGACCCCGCCGATCGTGGGCGATCACGCGATATCCCTCGCCAAGGAAAAACATCAGTTGCGCATCCCAATCGTCGGCGCTGAGCGGCCAGCCGTGGTGGAAGACGATCGGCTGCGCCGCCTTGTCACCCCAGTCCTTGTAATAAATCTCGGTCCCGTCGCGCACGGTGATAGTCGGCATGGCTTGGCTCCTTCATGTTCCCCGCCCGATCGCTGGTGCAGCGGCATTTCGAGAAGCCCAAAGCCATCCCGTTCCTCGAAAGGAACGAGCGCCCTCCCGCGACTCCGACAATCAGCGAAGTGCATGCTGTAGCACAATATGATGACAGCTTTGCGCGCTTTCGCCGTGTGGCGGTGCCTTGCGCGGGGCGCGAATTGGCTTAGACCTGCCGCAATGATCGCCCGCCTCGCCGGAACCCTGCTCGAAAGCGCCGCCGACCACGCCATCGTCGATGTGAATGGGGTCGGTTATCTGGTGCACCTCAGCGCCCGCACCCTCGACGCCATCGGTGCGCCGGGCGGCAGTGTGACGCTCCTCACCGAACTGCAGGTTCGCGAGGATGGCTGGACGCTGTTCGGCTTCGGCTCGCCCGGTGAACGCGAGAGCTTCCGCGCGTTGACCAGCGTGCAGGGCGTCGGCGGGCGTGTCGCGCTCGCGATCCTGTCGGTCCTCGACCCATCCGAACTTGCCGCCGCGGTGTCGCACGGTGACAAGGCGATGGTCGCCCGCGCCAACGGCGTCGGCCCCAAACTTGCTATGCGCATCGTCAACGAACTGGCTGGAAAGCTCGGCAGCCCGACACTCGCCTCGGTCGCCGGCGCGCCCGCTCCCCGCGGCGGCGCGGCAGCCGACGCCCTCTCCGCCCTCGCCAACCTCGGCTTCAAGCCCGCCGAAGCCAGCGCGGCTGTGGTGAAAGCGGCAGAGGAGCTTGGCGATGGCGCGACCCTCGACGCGCTGGTCCGCCTCGCACTGAAGAAAGCGGCCAAGTGATTGACCAATTGCGCTGGCGTTTCGTCGGCGCGACCGGCCGTTTCGACGACCTGTCGATCGACGGCTGCTCGCTCGTTGGCCGACAGGTGCGATCAACTGGGCGCTCCGTGCGCTATCGGACGGCGCGCTTTCCGATGACGCCATACCAGTTCGACATTTACCAGGTCGAGCTGGCAGGCTCGACCCGCGAGTTTGCCGCCACGGAGCTTTCGCCCGGCGTGTTCGGCCACCTCGTTCCGCGCTGGCGCTAGCCCTACCCGCCCCAAGCATCCTTATAGACGCGCAGGAAGTTGGCGCCGAAGAGCTTTTCGAGCCGCGCGCTCGTCCACCCGCGCTTGGCGAGGTCGTTGCCCAGCCGCCGGTAGCGGTCGATGCTGTTGTAGGCCGCGACCAGCGTGTAGACGCCGACCGCCTCGCCCGGCGCCGCGATGCCGCGCTTGATCCGCTCCAGCGTCCAGTCGTCCATCGCCTTCTTCGATTTTTCGTCGAGGACGATCGGCAGGACGCCATTGTCGGTGCCGATGCCGACACCATCCTCGCCCGCGACATTGGCGACATGTTCGATGTGCGCGATCAGCGCTTCGCCCGACGGCTTCATGTCGGGCGCGAGGTACGGCATGAAATAGACGCCGACGACGCCGCCCTTGTCGGCCACCGCCTTGATCGTTTCGTCGCCGGTGTTGCGCGGATGGTCGTTGAGGGCCCGTGCGCCAGTGTGACTGATCACCATCGGCCGCTTGGCATGTTGGGTGGCCTCTATCATCGTCCGCGCCCCGCCATGGGCAAGGTCGAGCAGCAGCTTTTCCGCCTCGATCTTCTCGATGGTCGCACGGCCCAATTTGGTGATGCCCCCAAGCCGCGGTTCAAGCGCACCGTCGCCCGCCAGATTGCCGTTGTTGTAGGTCAGCTGGACGGTCATCACGCCGTCCTTCTTGAGTTGGGCCAGCCGGTCGAGCTCGGTGCCGATCATGCATGTATCCTGCGTGCCGATGATCCAGCCGAATTTCTTCTCGCGCTTGGCCTTGAGCAGGTCCGCGGCCGTCCGCACCAGGATGAAGCGGTCCGGATTGGCGTGGTAGAAATCGTGAAATTGACCGATCGACTTCTGATATTCGCCCCACGGATCGGCGACATTGCCGACCGGGAAGACGGTGTCGCGCAGCGCGGTGACGCCGGTCGCCTGCATGTCGGCCCACGCCTTGTCGGTAAGCCGGGTGACGTCCGGTTCGCCATAGGGGTCGCCCATCCCGCCTAGGGCGTCGATGACGATGGCATTGTCGTACCAGCCGGCGGCGGTTTTCGGCGCCTTGGCGGCGAGCGGTGCAGCAGCCAGCATGGCGCCGGAGGCCAGGATCGAGCGACGAGTCAGTTCCATGCTTTTTGCCCCCTAAGTTGATGCGCGGCACGCTGCGCCTGAAGTCATGACGACGCAAGGGCTGTCCAACCGCGCGCGCCATGGTAAGCGATAGCCAATGGCCACCGATCCTGCCCGCTTGACGACGCCCGAACGCACCGCCGAGGATGCGGATGCCGCGCTGCGCCCCAAGAGCCTCGACGAATTCGTCGGCCAGCAGGCGGCGCGCGAGAATCTTCGCATCTTCGTCAACGCCGCCAAGGCGCGCGACGAAGCGCTCGACCATGTCCTCTTCTTCGGCCCGCCGGGCCTCGGCAAGACCACGCTGGCCGGCATCCTCGCTCGCGAAATGGGCGTCGGATTCCGTGCCACCAGCGGCCCGGTCATCGCCAAGTCGGGCGACCTGGCCGCGCTGCTCACCAACCTCGAAGACGGCGACGTCCTGTTCATCGACGAAATTCACCGCCTCAATCCGGCGGTCGAGGAAGTGCTCTATCCTGCAATGGAGGACCGCGCGCTCGACCTGATGATCGGCGAAGGCCCGTCCGCCCGCTCGGTCCGCATCGACCTGCCCAAGTTCACGCTGGTCGGCGCGACGACGCGGCAGGGCCTGCTGACCACGCCGTTGCGCGACCGCTTCGGGATCCCGGTCCGGCTCAATTTCTACACCGTCGAAGAACTGGAAAAAGTCGTCACCCGCGCCGCCCGCCTGTTATCGGCCGAGCTCACCGCGGACGGGGCCCGCGAAGTCGCCCGCCGCAGCCGGGGCACCCCGCGCATCGCCGGTCGCCTGCTGCGCCGCGTCCGTGACTTTGCCCATGCCGCTGGCGCCGACGCCATCGACGCCGCCGTCGCCGACCGCGCGCTGCAGCGGCTGGAGATAGACCACCTCGGCCTCGACGCGATGGACCGGCGCTACCTCACCATGATCGCCGACCTGTACGGCGGCGGCCCGGTCGGCATCGAGACCCTGGCGGCCGGCCTCAGCGAGCCGCGCGATACGCTTGAGGATGTGGTTGAGCCCTATCTCATTCAGCTCGGACTCATCGCCCGAACAGCAAGAGGGCGCTGCCTCAATGGCCGTGGCTGGCAGCATCTGGGCCTTACCCCGCCCGCCGGAAGCCAGACAGGATTGTTCGACCCGGAAGGGAAATGATGTCGTTGTTCCTCGCCGCCGTAGCGGCCGCACTCCCCGCCTCGTCTGTCAATTATTCCGATGAGGCGAACTGGCTGTGCCTGCCGGGTCGCGCCGATGCCTGCGCGGTGCCGCTACGAACCACCGAACTGGGTCCGAACGGCTATGGCGCGACGATCCCGCGCCCCGGCGGCAAGTCGCCGGACGTCGACTGCTTCATCGTCTATCCGACGGTCAGCCGCGACAGCGGCCTCAACAGCGATCTCGTCCCCGGCGACGGCGAGGAAAAGGCGGCGGTCCAGACTCAATTTGCCCGCTTCGCCCAGGCCTGTCGCCTTTACGCGCCGATCTACCGGTCGATGACGGTCGGCGCGGTAGGTGTCGCCGCGACCGGCGGAGACGTGACCCAGCCGGCGATGCTCGCCTACGCCGACGTTCGCAAGGCGTGGGCCGAATATCTTGCTCGCTACAACAAGGGCCGTCCCTTCATCCTGCTCGGTCACAGCCAGGGTTCGCTGATGCTCCAGCAGCTGCTGGCCAAGGACATCGAAGGCCGGCCGGAGGCGAAGCGAATGAAGCTGGCGATCATTCCCGGCTTCAACGTGCTGGTGCCGCAGGGCCGGGCGGTCGGCGGCACGTTCAAGTCGACGCCGATCTGCACCCGCACCGGCCAGACCGGCTGCGTGATGAGCTGGGTCAGCTTTCGTGAGAGGAACGTCCCTCCCGTTGGCGCACTGTTCGGCTATGCCGACAAGGCCGGCATGACGGTCGCCTGTACCAATCCGGCCGCGCCGGGCGCCAGGGACTGGGTGCCGCTTGAAAGCTACTGGTATGCTCGGTCGAACCTGCCCGTTCCCGGCGGGCCGATCGCATGGTCGAGCGAAGGCGCACCGCCCACCCCCTATCTGCGCACGGAGGGGCTGGTATCGGCGAAGTGCGTCAACGACGGGCCGCGCGGCTACCTGTCGATCCGCACCAACGCCGACCCCGCCGACAAGCGCACCGACCGCGTGGGCGGCGAAGTCGGCGCCTTCGGCTTCTTCCTTCCCGGCTGGGGCATGCACCTTGCCGACGTCAATGCCGCGCAGGGCAATCTTGTCCGCGCGGTGGAAGGCCTCAACTCGCCTAAGGCTGCTGCCCCCCTTCAATCCAGAACAGCTGCTCCGGCGCCACGCTGAGCGCGCGGGCCATTTTCAGAGCCAGCAGCGCGGAAGGAACGAACACCCCGTTTTCGACCGTGTTGACGGTCTTGCGCGTCACGCCGCACGCTTCGGCCAGCTCCGCCTGCGTCAGGCCGAGCTCGGCCCGCCGTTCCTTCAATCGGTTACCCAGCGTTTCAGCCATCGCGCGATGCGCGTCGTTCAAGCATTCCGAAGCGGACCAGCGCCGTCACGATTCCCAGCGTCACCACCAGATGTGCCGGCTCGTCGCCCCGCATCGGTTCCTGCTGGTTGATGAAATAGCAGGCGATGGCCGTCAGGATCGCCGCCAGGAAGCCGTCGCCGAGTGCGGTAGCGCGGTTCGCGCGGGTGCTTTCGTCGTTCAGCAGCTCGCGCATTTGCCGCGATTTCATCCAGAAACCGCCAGTATAAAGGGCCGCCAGCAGGACCAGCGACAGGACGATCCACGCGCCGATCTTGAAATGGTCGACCGGGCGGGATCCATGGGTATCGCTGAGATAGCTGGCCTGCTGCGCCAGAAAGATGATCGCCATCATCGGAAACATCCGTGCCCGGCGGCTCGTCAGTTCGTCGGCGCGCTCGCCCAGTGATTTTTCGCTCATGCCACCCTCTTTAGTAACCTATGCGTTACATGTAACCTGAGCGTTACATCGTCGTCAAGCCCCGTTTCGCCGCGCCATACTTGCCCCTTCGGCCCGCTGATGGTTAAGGCGGTGGTGATGGACCCATCGCCTTTCGACATACCCTATCGCGGCGGCTTCGTCGGTACGGAGCATCGCTTCGCGCTGACCGTCTATTTCGAAGACACCGACACCGCCGGGATCGTCTACCACGCCAACTATCTGCGTTTCTTCGAACGGGCGCGGTCGGACATGCTCCGCGCGGCGGGGATCGACCAGCGCGCCTTCCTCGATGCCGGCGGCGGCGCCTATGCCGTCACGGAAATGGACATCAAGTGGCGCCGCTCGGCCCGGCTCGACGACGATTTGCTGGTGGTCAGCCGCGTCACCGGCGTGCGCGCCGCCAGTTGCCTCATTCATCAACGGGTCATGCGCGCAGGTGAAGTCTTGGCGGAGGCGACGGTCACCGCGGCGCTCGTCTCCCCGCAAGGCCGCCCGGTCCGCCAGCCCGCGGAATGGGTCGAAACTTTCAAGGCACTCGAACGACAAGAGGATTAATGCCGCTTACCGCTTCCCCCGACCTCATGAGTCCGCTCAACCTGTTCATGCAGGCGGACATCGTCGTGAAAATCGTCATGCTCGGCCTGCTTGCCGCGAGCGTCTGGACCTGGGCGATCATCTTCACCCATTCGATCCGCCTTCGCAGCATCAACCGGCAGACCGACAAGTTCGAACAGGACTTCTGGTCGGCGCAGGACATCGACGCCTTCCACCGCCAGCGTGAGAACGACAAGCTGCCGATCGCGGTCGTCATGTCGGCGGCGATGGACGAATGGCGCCGCTCGACCAAGACCGCGCAGATCGACCGCGCGGGCACCCGCGAACGCCTTGCCAGCCGGATGAACGCGGCGGTGGCGGCAGAACTCGATCGCCTCGGCGACCGCCTCAACATCCTCGCCACCGTCGGGTCGGTCGCGCCCTTCGTCGGGCTGTTCGGCACGGTGTGGGGCATCATGCGCAGCTTCACCGCCATCGCCGGATCGAACAACACCAGCCTCGCCGTGGTCGCTCCGGGCATCGCCGAGGCGCTGTTCGCCACCGCCATCGGCCTGTTCGCCGCCATCCCGGCAGTCATCGCCTATAACCGCCTGACCCACGGCCTCGATCGGCTGGAAGCCAAGCTCGGCCGCTTCGCCGACCGCTTCCACGCAACGCTGAGCCGCGAGCTGGAAGTCGGCTGATGGGCGCCAGCCTTCCTTCCGGCAACCGCCGCGGGCGCGGGCGCCGCGCGCCGATGGCGGAAATCAACGTCACCCCGCTGGTCGACGTGATGCTGGTGCTGCTGATCATCTTCATGGTCACCGCGCCGCTGCTGGTCGCGGGCGTGCCGATCGACCTGCCCGAAAGCCGCGCCGGCGCGCTCGACCAGAAAAATGAGCCGGTCAACATCGCCATCGACGGCCAGGGCGTCATCACCGTCGACGACATCCCCGTCGGCGAGGCCGCCCTGCCGCAGAAGCTGGCGACCATCGCCGCGCAGCCGCAGCCGCCCGAAGGCCGCCGCATCTACCTGCGCGCCGACAAGGGACTCGACTATGGCCGGGTGATGAAGGTGATGGGCGAACTCAATCGCGCCGGCCTCAACCGCGTCGCGCTGGTCAGCGTGGGAGGCGAGGACCAGTGAAGCTCGATCGCGCCGAATGGACCGGCACGGGGGCAGCCTTGCTGTTCCACGTGGCGCTGATCGGTGCGATGTCGCTGAGCCTTGCCCACGTCGTAAGCACACCCGAACCGCCGTCGATGGAGGTCGATTTCGTCGACGAGGTCGGGCTGACGTCCGCCAGTCCCGAACCGCCCGCACCGGCCCCCGCGGCGCAGTCCCCGACGGTCGAGCCCGTGCCCGAGCCGGACGAGCCGACGGTCGCTCCCGCGCCGGCACCCGCGCCAACCCCCTTGGCCACAAAACCCCTGCCGCGCCCGGTACCGAAAACGATACAGCCGGCCGCAAGGCCCGCACCGGCCAGGCCCGCCCCTGCCAAGCCTGCACCTCGCGCGCCGCGCCTCGGCGACGATTTTCTTAAAGGAATTGCCGAGAGTCCCTCGACCAGCGCCAGGGCCGCGCCGGCAACCGTCAGCGCTTCGGCCATGGCCGGCATCCAGCAGGCAATCCGTCGCCAGGTCCAGCCGTGCGCCGATCGCCAGGTCAATCCCGGCCCGGGCGCCAGCCGCATCCGGGTCAAGATGAACCTGCAGCTGCTTCCCAACGGCCGCCTCAAGCGCCCGCCGGTGGTCGTTTCGACCTCGGGCGTCGATGGCGACAACGAACAATATGAGGAGCGGGTAAAGGACCTCGCGCTGGCGATCGTCGCCGGCTGCGCCCCGTTCCGCGGCCTGCCCGACGAGCTTTACCGGACCAGCAGCGGCAGCGGCTGGAATAACTTCAACCTGACCTACAACCTTCCCTGAGGAGAGGCATTGTGAAGCACAAGATCGCCGCCCTGTTCGTACTTCCCCTCGCGTCCGCCGCGCTCGGCCAGGACAGTGGCCAGCCGCTCGAAGTCGACGTCGTCGGCGGCACCAACGCGCCCGCTGCCATCGCCGTGCCTGCCATGCCCGGCGATCCGGGTCGGCAGGTCGCCGAAGTGGTCGCGTCCGACCTCCGCTCGACCGGCGCCTTCACGCCGATCGGGCCCAACGGCCTGCCCGGCTACGCTCCCGAGCAGGCCGCCGCCCCCGCTTATGGCGAATGGCGTTCGACCGGCGCCGCCAACCTCGTCAGCGGCTATCTCGAACCGCGCCCCGACGGTCGCATCACGGTCGGCTGTTACCTCCACGACATCGCCGCTGGTCGCCAGCTCGCCAGCGAAGCGGTCGCGGTCGCGCCCGACGACTGGCGCCGCGCCGCGCATCGCTGCGCCGACATGGTCTACGCGCGCCTGACCGGCAATCAGCCGTTCCTCGACACCAAGGTCGTCTATGTCGCGGAGACCGGGCCCAAGAATAACCGGCAAAAGCGCATCGCCATCATGGATAGCGACGGCAGTAACCATCGCTACCTAACCATCGGCCGGTCGACCGTCGTCACCCCGCGCTTTTCCCCGCGCGGCGACAAGCTGGTCTATGTCAGCTACATCGGCCGCAAGCCGCGCGTGCTGCTCCACGATGTCGCCAGCGGCAGCGAACGGCTGCTGATCCCCGGCGACCACATCACCTTCGCCCCGCGCTTTTCGCCCGACGGGCAGAGCGTCGTCTTCTCGATGGCCGAAGGCGGCAACACCGACCTGTATCGCGTGTCGACCAACCTCGGGCCGATCCAGCGGCTGACCAGCACGCCCGGCGCCGACACCTCGGCCAGCTTCTCGCCCGACGGACGCCGCATCGTCTTCGAAAGCGACCGCGGCGGCACGCAGCAGCTCTACGTGATGAACGCCGACGGCAGCGGCCAGCGCCGGATCACCTTCGGCGGCGGCCGCTATGCATCGCCGGCATGGAGCCCGCGCGGCGACCTCATCGCCTTCACCAAGATCGCTGGCCCGTTCCGCATCGGCGTGATGAACGCCGGCGGCGGGGGTGAGAAAATCCTTACCGACGGCTGGCAGGACGAACAGCCGAGCTGGGCCCCCAACGGCCAGTTCGTGATGTTCCACCGCCAGAGCCAAGGCGCCACCGGCGATGCCCGGCTTTACGCGGTTTCGATCAATGGCGGCCCGGCGCGGCGGCTTCCGACCCCGGTCGGCGGCTCCGATCCCAGCTGGTCGCCGCTCAACAATTGAACAGGGAATTTAGGAGTAGAAGCATGAACAAGATCGTCCTCGTCGGCATGACCGCCGTCGCCCTGACCCTCGGCGCCTGCACCAACAAGCGCGCCGCCCCCGAAACCCCTGCCGCGGTACAGACCCCTGCGACTGATCCCAATTCGACCGACCCCAATTCGCTGGAAGTGGTCGAACTGCCCGCGCTGCAGGCCGATCTCGTCGCCAAGGCGGGTTCGGACACCGTCTATTTCGGGACCGACGAATATGCGATCGACGCCGCCAGCCAGGCGACGCTGGCCGCGCAGGCGCGCTGGCTGCTGGCCAATCCCAATGTCCGGGCGTCGATCGAAGGCCATGCCGACGAACGCGGCACGCGCGAATATAACCAGGCGCTGGGCGAACGCCGCGCCAATGCGGCGCGCGATTATCTCGTGTCGCAGGGCGTGCCTTCGACGCGACTGGTGGTCACCAGCTGGGGCAAGGAACGCCCCGTCGCCGTCGGCAGCAATGAGGAAGCCTGGGCGCAGAACCGCCGCGCCGTGACGGTAATTATCCGCTAAAGCTGAGCCGGAGACCCGGCACGCTTCAGGCGTGTCGGGTTATCGGGCGCCCAGCTCAGGCAGCGTTCCGATGCAGCACCGTCGAGCTCAGCCAGGCCCGCGCCTGGCGCTGGGCTTCGGCGATTTCGCGCGCGGTCATGTCGAACGAGATTTCGGCGCGGCAGGCCTGGGCGCGGGTATCGCCCGACAGCGCGGCGAGGTTGAACCATTTGTGCGCTTCGACGAGGTCGACCGGCGCACCGCCGCGGCCCGTCGAATAGCTTACGCCAAGATCGTACAGCGCATCGATATTGCCACGCTCGGCATCCGCGAGGCGGCTGCGGAGGAGGAAGTCGGCACTCTTCTGACTGATCGCCATGATGAAATTCCCCTGTTCCTTCGTTGGAACGGAGAATTCGGCCCGAGACCCAAACAAATGGTTAACACGCCGGTGACCTTAATCGACTTCTGTGTCCAAAATGACACGAATATTGTCGATCAGCCTGATTTTCCCCAAAAAAGCGGCCGCGATCAGCCGCCCGCCGCTCCGCGCGCCGTCCAGCGGCTCGAGGGTCGCGCCGTCGACATACGTGAGATAGTCGACGGGACCAAAGCCCGCCTGTTTGACCGTGCGGATTGCCTGGTTGAGGGCGGTGCCAACCGCCTCGCCGCGTGCGATCCCGGCCGCGGCGGCATTTAATGATTGGGCAAGCGCAACCGCCGCCTTGCGCTCTTCGCTGCCGAGCAACGAATTGCGCGACGATAGCGCCAGCCCATCGTCGGCGCGGACGGTCGGCAGGCCGACGACGTTCACCGGCAGGCCAAGGTCGGCCGCCATCCGCCGCACCACCGCAAGCTGCTGCCAGTCCTTCTCCCCGAAGACCGCCACATCGGGCATCACCGCGATGAACAGCTTGGCCACCACCGTCGCCACGCCGTCGAAATGGCCCGGCCGGTGCGCGCCTTCCCAGCGGTCGCTGATGCCCTTGACGCTCACCGTGGTAGCATATCCGTCGGGGTAAAATTGCTCGGCGGTCGGCAGCCAGAGCAGGTCTGCCCCCGCGGCGACCAGCTTGACCGCGTCCTGCTCTTCCTCGCGCGGGTAGCGGGCCAGGTCGGCGGGGTCGTTGAACTGCGTCGGGTTGACGAAGATCGACACCACGACCCGGTCTGCCCGTCGCTTCGCTTCCGCCACCAGCGCCAGATGGCCTTCGTGCAGTGCGCCCATCGTCGGGACCAGCGCCACCGTTTCGCCCGCCGTGCGCATCGCCCGCAACGCCTTGGCCAGCCCTTCCCCATCACGAACGGTTTGCATGCGATTCCGCGCTCCGATACACCTGTCAGTGGGGCCGCGTTCTAGGGGCGCGGCGGGAGGTTAAACAAGGGGTAGTTCCGGCCATGGGCCATGTGCATTATATCGTCTTCGCCAACGAAAAGGGCGGCACCGGCAAATCGACGACCGCGGTCCACACTGCGATCGCGCTCGCCGCGTCGGGTCACAAGGTCGGCGTGCTCGACCTAGACCACCGCCAGCGCACGACGACGCGCTACCTCGAAAATCGCGACGCGACGATGAAGCGGCTCGACAAAGCCATCCCGCAGGCCAGCTACGAAGTCCTCGAAGACCAGACCGAAGAGGCGCTCGCCGCCGCCCTCGCCCGGCTTGAACAGAATGCCGATGTGATCGTGGTCGACACGCCAGGGCGCGACGACGCCATCGCCCGCGCCGCCATCCTGCGCGCCGACACGCTGGTCACGCCGATGAACGACAGCTTCGTCGACCTCGACCTCATCGGCCAGGTCCACCCCGACACGTTCAAGATCACCCGCCCCAGCTTCTATGCCGAGCTGATCTGGAACAGCCGCACCCAGCGCGCCAAAGCCACCGGCAAGAGCGTCGACTGGGTGGTGCTCAGGAACCGCCTGCAGCATATCCAGTCGCACAACCTCGTCCGTGTGGGCGCTGCGCTCGACGAGCTCGCCCGCCGCGTCGGCTTTCGCGTCATCCCCGGCCTTGGCGAACGCGTCATCTACCGCGAACTGTTCCCGAAGGGGCTAACCCTGCTCGACTTCCACGAAATCGGCGAAGTGGGTCTCGGCCACGTCGCCGCACGGCAAGAGCTTCGCGAGATGATCTCCAGCCTCGACATCCCGGGCGAAGCCGCCACCAACGAGCCGATAGCCGCCGCGGGCTGAACCCGCTAAGGCTCGTTCATCATGACCCATCAGTTCGATCGTAGCATCCTGCGCGAATATGACGTTCGCGGCGTCGTCGGAAAAACACTGGGCGAGGACGATGCGCGCGCGCTCGGCAGAAGCTATGCCGCGCTCGCGGCGTCCGAAGGCGCGACGAAGGTTGCCGTCGGCCGCGACGGCCGCACTCATTCACCGGCGATGGAAGCCGCACTGATCGACGGCCTGACCGCGGGCGGCCTCGATGTCGTGCGCGTCGGCATGGGGCCCTCGCCCCTGCTTTATTTCGCGGTGGCGACCCTGGACGTGCAAGGCGGCATCCAAGTCACCGGCAGCCACAATCCCGGCGACTATAACGGCTTCAAGATGTTGCTGAACGGCCGCTCGGTGTTCGGCGCGGAAATTCAGGACCTCGGCCGCCGTGCCGCCGCCGGAGACTGGAGCGAAGGACAGGGTAAGGTCAGCGACGCCGACGTCAGCGATGCCTACATCGATGCGCTTCTCAAGAATTTCGACGGTAACGCTTACCGGATCGGCTGGGATGCCGGGAACGGCGCTGCCGGGCCGATTCTGGAGCGACTTCTCGATAAGCTGCCGGGCGAGCACCATTCGCTCTACACCGAGGTAGACGGCACCTTCCCTAACCACCACCCCGACCCGACGGTCGAAAAGAACCTCGGCGACCTGAAGCGCCTCGTCGCCGAAAAGGGCCTCGACTTCGGCATCGCCTTCGACGGCGACGCCGACCGCATCGGCGCGGTCGACGGCGAAGGGCGCGTCATCTGGGGCGACCAGCTGGTCATGATCCTCGCCGGCCCGGTGCTGCAGGCGCTGCCCGGTTCGACCATCATCGCCGATGTGAAAGCCAGCCAGACCCTGTTCGACCGCATCGCCGAAATGGGCGGCCAGCCGCTGATGTGGAAGACCGGCCACAGCCTGATCAAGGCCAAGATGAAGGAAACCGGCTCTCCGCTGGCGGGCGAGATGAGCGGGCACATCTTCTACAAGCATGAATGGTACGGCTTCGACGACGCGCTCAACGCCGCCATCCGGCTGATCCGCGCGGTGTCGGCCAGCGGCAAATCGCTGACCCAATTGAAAAGCGAAATGCCGATCAGCGTCGCCACCCCCGAAATGCGCTTCCAGGTCGACGAGGCACGTAAGTTCGCCGCGGTTAAGGAAGTCGCTGCCCGGCTCGCTGCCGAGGGCGCCGCGGTCGACGCTACCGACGGCGTCCGCGTGAAGACCGACGATGGCTGGTGGCTGCTCCGCGCTTCCAACACGCAGGACGTCCTCGTGGCGCGGGCCGAAGCGAAGGACCAGGTTGGTCTCGACCGGCTGATGGCCGACATCGACCGCCAGCTCGCGCTGTCGGGCATCGAGCTTGGCGACGACGACACGCACTAGGCCTGTCTTATTTCGGCCACGCATCGTTCATGATCCGGACTCTATTGGCGGTGAGGAACAAGGCGTCTCACCGGGGTGGAGGCCGACGATGGACTGGATCATGGGCAAGAAGAATTGGTGGATCGGCGGCGCGCTGCTGGTCGGCGCGGCGATCGCGATCAGGAAGGCAATGGCGTTCGAGGTCGATTTCGATCCCTGGAACGACGCCAGCGACTACCTTTAGTCGTCTTCATCTTCATAGCCGACGAGGTTGAGTTCGCGGCTTTTGATCTGGTTGAGCATGCACCAGTGCATGAGCGCATCCTCGCGGCCGTGGGTGATCCACACTTCCTTCGGCGCGACCTCGCGGATGGTCTGGGTCAGTTCGTCCCAGTCCGAATGATCCGAGATGACCAGCGGCAGTTCGACATTGCGCTGCCGCGCACGCTGGCGGATGCGCATCCAGCCTGACGCCATCGCCGTCACCGGATCGGGCAGCCGCCGCGACCAGCGGTCGTTCAGCGCGCTCGGCGGGCTGATGATGATATGACCTTTCAGGTCGTCCTTCGCCGCGCCGGTCGCAGGGCGTAGTTCGCCCAGATTGACGCCCAACTCTTCATACAGGCGGCACAGCCGCTCCATCGCGCCATGGTAATAAATGGGCGCGTCATGCCCCCGGTCGCGCAATTCCCTGATCACCCGCTGCGCCTTGCCCAGCGCATAGGCGCCGACCAGCACGCAGCGTTCGGGTTCGGCATGGAGCCGGTGGAGCAGCCGGTCGATCTCGCTGCCCGTGCCGGGATGGCGGAACACCGGCAGGCCGAAGGTCGCCTCGGTGATAAAGATGTCGCACGGCGTCACGACGAAGGGTTCGCAGGTCGGATCGGGGCGGCGCTTGTAATCGCCCGACACCACCACCCGCTCGCCTTTGTAATCGAGCACGATCTGCGCGCTACCCAGCACATGGCCGGCAGGAACGAAGCTGACATCGACCTCGCCCAGCCGGATCGTCTCGCCATAAGCGACCGGCTGTTCGTTCTGCTGGCCATAGCGAACACCCATGATCGCCAGCGTTTCGGGCGTCGCCCACACCGCCTCATGCCCGCCGCGGGCATGGTCAGCATGGCCGTGCGTCACCAGCGCCCGCGCTTTCGGACGCGAGGGATCGACCCACGCGTCGGCGGGTTTGACGTAGATGCCTTCCGGAAAAGGCTCGATCCATGAACCGAGACGGGCCATTGCCAGTTGATAAGCCCGGGAACGGCGCTCAAGTTCCCTCGCCGATGGGAGTTTGATTGACCGACCTGCCCGCAGTCCTGACGAACTGGTTCGCAGCGCGCGGCTGGCATCCGCGCGTGCACCAGCTGGCGATGCTCGATGCGGCGCGGGCGGGCGAGCATGCGCTGCTGGTCGCCGCCACCGGGGCGGGCAAGACGCTGTCGGGCTTCCTGCCGACGCTGGTCGACCTCATCGAAAATCCGGCCGAGGGCCTCCACACCCTTTACGTCTCGCCATTGAAAGCGCTGGCGGTCGACGTGCAGCGCAACCTTCTCACCCCGATCGAAGAAATGGGCCTCGACATCCGCGTCGAAACCCGCAGCGGCGACACGCCATCCGACCGCAAGGCCCGCCAGCGCGCCCGCCCGCCGCAGATCCTGCTGACCACCCCGGAAAGCTTGAGCCTGCTCTTGAGCTACCCCGACAGCGCGACCTTGTTCGAAGGGTTGAAGACCGTCGTCGTCGACGAGATCCACGCTTTCGCCAAGGAGAAGCGCGGCGACCTGCTGGCCCTCGCGCTAGCCCGCTTGCAAAAGCTGGCGCCCGACCTCCGCCGCGTCGGCCTTTCCGCCACCATCTCGGACCCCGACGCCTACCGTAGCTGGCTCGCGCCCGATGCCGACATCGACGCGGTGCGAATGGTCGAGGGCGAGCGCGGGGCCGAGCCCGACCTGTCGATCCTCATCCCGGACGCCAAGATCCCGTGGGGCGGGCACAGCGGCCGTCACGCCGCGCGCTCGGTCATGGCCGAGGTCGAACAGCATCAGACGACGCTCATCTTCTCCAACACCCGCGGCCTCGCTGAGCTCATCTTCCAGGAGCTGTGGACCGCCAACGACAATGCGCTTCCGATCGGCATCCACCACGGCAGCCTGAGCCTCGAGGCCCGCCGCAAGGTCGAAGCGGCGATGGCGGCGGGCAAGCTGCGCGCTTTGGTCGCCACAGCCTCGCTCGACCTCGGCATCGACTGGGGCAATGTCGATCTCGTCGTTCAGATGGGGGCGCCCAAGGGCAGCTCGCGCTTGCTCCAGCGGATCGGCCGCGCCAACCACCGCCTCGACGAACCGTCCAAGGGCATGATCGTGCCGGGCAACCGCTTCGAATATCTCGAGGCCCGCGCAGCGCTGGACGCGGTCGACGCGGGCGAGCTCGACCCTGAAATCTTCCGCCCGGGCACGCTCGACGTGCTCGCCCAGCATATCATGGGCATCGCCTGCGCCGGTCCCTTCGACGAGGCCGAACTGCTCGACGAAGTGCGCAGCGCCGCGCCCTATGCGGGCCTCACCGATGAAGTCTGGCGGCTCGTCCTCGAATATATCTCGACAGGCGGCTACTCGCTGCGCGCCTACGACAAGTTCAAGCGACTGGTCGAATATGCCCCCGGCCAATGGCGCATCACCAAGCCAGCCGTGATCGCCCAGCACCGCCTCAACGCCGGGGTTATCGTCGACAATCCGATGATGGACGTGCGCTTCAAAAACGGGCGCATGCTGGGCCGGGTCGAGGAAGGCTTCGGCTCCACTTTGAGCGTCGGCGACCATATCTTCTTCGCCGGCCTCAGCCTCGAGGTGATCCAGTTCAAGGACACCGACATCCTCGTCCGCGCCTCGGCCAAGCAGGCCCGCCTTGTCACCTACGGCGGCCAGCGGATGAGCCTGTCGACCCACCTTGCCGACCGCGTCCGCGCCTATCTCGCCCGCCCCGACGACTGGCACCGCTTTCCCGACGATGTCCGCGAATGGCTGGAGGTGCAGCAGCGCCGCTCGATCCTGCCCCAGCCTGACGAGCTGCTGGTAGAAACCTTCCCGCGCGAAGGCGTGCATTACATGTGCATCTACAGCTTCGAAGGCTGGAATGCGCACCAGTCGCTCGGCATGCTGATCACCAAGCGGATGGAGAGCGCGGGGCTCAAACCGCTGGGCTTCGTCGCCAATGATTATGCGCTGGCGGTCTACAGCCTCGAGCCGGTCGACGATCCCCGCCCGCTCTTCTCGCCCGACATCCTCGAACATGAATTTGTCGACTGGGTCGAACAGTCGCACCTGCTGCGCCGCGCCTTCCGCGAAGTCGCCGTTATCGGCGGGCTCGTCGAGCGCCAGCATCCGGGCAAGCGCAAGACCGGCAAGCAGGTCAGCTTCTCGACCGACCTCATCTACGACGTGCTGCGCAAATATGAGCCCGCCCACCTGCTGCTCCAGGCCGCCTGGACTGACGCCCGCGCGCGCATGACCGAGCTGGGCCGCCTCGCCCGCCTCGTCGATCGCGCCGCCGCGACGATGGTCCATGTGAAGGCCGACCGCGTCACCCCGCTCGCCGTCCCGCTGATGGTCGTCATCGGCCGCGAAGCCGCGCCCGGCGGCACCGCCGACGAAGCCCTGCTGATCGAGGCCGAGGCGCTGGCCGAAGAAGCGATGCGGCCCGACTGACGCTGTAGGCTCTAGCGCTTCTTCGGCGCGACCTTGGCGAATTCGTAGAGGAAGTCGGCATAGACCCGCGCCTGCTCGGCGAAGCCCGCAACCTTGGGATTGCTGCTTTCGACCAGGAACCATTCGTTGGGGGCATGTGCCCCGCCGCCGCGTCCCGCGCCAAAGCCGGCCGCCGGCAGCTTGAGCGGCGCACCGGTGAACATCACCCCGGGCCAGCTCCCCGCCGACCGCGCCGACAATGTATTCTCGATCCCCGCAGCATTGAGCGTCGCGATGCTGGCGCGGATCAGCGCGCTGTCTTCCGCCACCTCGGTCGGGCTGTAACCGCCGCTGACATTGACTTCGATGTCGCCATAGCCGCGTTTGGCGAGGTGGGCCTTCAGCTTCGACACCGCTTCGTCGAACGTCATGTTGGGCACCAGCCTAAGGTCGAGCTTGGCCTCTGCCCGGCCCGGCAAAATGGTCTTGCCGCCCGGCCCCATATAGCCGCTGACCAGCCCCTGGATATTGACCGTCGGCCGCTGTGCCAGCCGGATCGAGCTGGTCAGGAAATCCTCGTCCTTGGCCCAAACCTTAAGGCCCAGCACCTTTTTGACGTCGGCTTCGTCGCCCGCCTTCACTTCCTCGGCGATGATCTGCTTTTCGCGGGCGGTGAGCGGGCGGACATTGTCGAAATAGCCGTCGATCGCGGGGGTGAAGCCATCCTCTTCGACCAGCGTGTTGAGCGCCTTCACCAAGCGCCATGCCGGGTTGTCGACGCTCGCCATCAGGCTCGAATGGATATCCTTGTTCGGCCCGCGACCCCATTTCGCGCCGCTGGAGATCAGCTGCACCTCGATCACGCCCTTGGCGCCCAGTTCGGTCGACACCGACCCCGTCGCCGATTGCGATGCCGACGGAATGAAGATGCCCGACGCCTTGGCCAGCGCCGCCTTCACCTCGGGTGCGGCGAGCGCCTGCGGGAAGTGGGGCGAGCCGATCTCCTCCTCGCCTTCCGCGACGAGCACGAGATTGACCGGCAGCTTGACCCCGGCCTGCTTGAAAGCGCGGATCGCGGCCAGGAACGCGGTTTCCGGCCCCTTCTGGTTGACCGCGCCGCGCCCGACGATCGCCTTGCCCTCGCCCGGCCGGTCGACCAGCTTTCCTTCCAGCGGCGGGCTCGACCATTCGGCCGGGTCATAATGCTTCACATCGTACATGAAATAGACCGCCAGCGTGACCGGCGCGCCGGCATCGAGCGTCGCGAACACCGATGGCACGCCGTCGGTCTTGATCACCTTGGCCTGCTGGAACCCCGCGTCGAGCGCGAGACGGCGCATATAATCCGCGCCCTCGGCGTGATTGACGCCCATGTTGGCGATGGTGGGAAGCGCGATCCACTGCCGCAGCCGCTCGATCGCGGCGGGCTCGTCGGCCTTGATCGCCTTGGCGACGGGGTCGGGCGAACGTGTAAGGGCGGTGCCCGACAGCAGCGAAAGAGCGATGAACGAAACGGCGCGTGCGGTGAAAGCCATGCGAGTCCCCCTGCTTGATGTGGCGGGCAACCTGCGCCGACATTCATCGCCGGTCCAGCCCGGATTCGACATGAGCGCGAGCATGCCGCACAAAGCCGCCATGCGTATCCTGCTTGTCCCGTTCGCCGCCCTGTCGCTGGGCGGATGTGTCTCCATCGCCAAGACCGCCGTCGATGTCGTCACCTTGCCGGTGAAGGCAGTCGGCGCAGGGGTCGATGCGGTCACCACCAGCCAGTCCGAAGCCGACGAAAAGCGCGGTCGCCAGCTGCGCAAGGCGGAGGAAGATTACGGCAAGCGGGTCCGCCTGTGGCAGGAAGCGTGCGACAAGCTGCGCGAAGCGGGCGAGCCCTGCCCGCCCAAGCCCGCCTATGTCCCGCCGCCGGAGCCAAAGGACTGATGCGCTATTTCCTCGACACCGAATATGACGGCTTCGGCGGCGCGCTGCTGAGCCTCGCATTGGTGCCAGAGGATGGGAGCGAGGAATTCTACGTCGTCATCGACCAGCCCGAGGTCCGCGACGAATGGGTCCAACGCCACGTCGTGCCTTTCCTCGACATGGTGCCCGAAGCCCTGAAAGGCCCCCGCCTGTCGCGCGAGGCCGCAGCCGACGCGCTCGCGACTTGGCTCGCCCATGACGAAGCGCCCGACATCATTGCCGACTGGCCCGAGGACCTCGCCCAGATTTCGATGCTGCTGGTCACCGGGCCCGGCCGGATGAAAAGCGTGCCGCCGCTGACGCTGCGCTTCGTTCCGCTCCACGGATTTTCGACCGCGGCCAACAGCGCGGTGCCGCACAATGCGCTGCACGATGCCCGGGCGCTGCGCGATCACATCATGAACCACTTGGAATAGCGTCGCTTTCCGGTTAGCGGCGGTTGTGATGGTTCCCTTTTCGTTCGCGAATCACGATTTTCTCGCCAGCCCCGACGGCGCGCTGTTCTGGCGCGCCGAGCGGGCGTTGCTGGTGGCCGACTTGCATCTGGAAAAGGCGAGCTGGTTTGCGCGGCTAGGCCAGATGCTGCCGCCCTACGATAGCATCGCCACATTGGAGGCCCTCACCCGCGACGTCGATCGCAGCGATGCCGTCCGCCTCTATTGCCTCGGCGACAGCTTCCACGACCGCTTCGGCTGCGACCGCCTGCCGGAGCGCGCGCGCACGCTACTGACCGCGCTCACCGACCGCATCGACTGGGTGTGGATCACCGGCAATCATGATGCTGGCTTCATCGACCATTGCGGCGGCCGCATTGTCGAGGAAGCGACTGTCGGCGGCATCGCGCTGCGCCACGAAGCCGTTGCGCAGGATCCGGCCCCGGAAATGTCGGGCCATTACCATCCCAAGCTGCGCCTTAGGATGAAGGGCCGCCACGTCTCGCGCCGCTGCTTCGTGATGAGCGACACCAAGCTCATCCTGCCCGCCTATGGCGCGCTGACCGGCGGCCTCGATGCCCACCACCCTGAAATCCTGAAGAAAGTCGGCGTGGGCGCATCGGCGCTGGTTCCCGTCACCGACCGCCTGCTCCGCTTCCCGATCGCCGCCTAGGCCAGCTTCGCCGGGTTCCCGGCTTGCCGCTCGCTCAGGCGAGCTTCGCCGGAATCAGACCGCGCACGATATTGCCCACGAAAAACCCGTCCTTGAGGTCGTCAGGGGTAACGGGCGCTTCAACGGCTTTCCCTTGCTCCAACAGGATTTCGCGCAGCACGCCGGGCATCAGCGACCCGCTCGGCGGGGTCAGCAGCTTGCCGTCCTTTTCGACGAACACATTGCTGCGGCTGCCCTCGGTGACATGGCCGTCAGGATCGACGAACAGCGCCTCATAGGCGCCGCTCTCGCTTCGCGCCTTGTCGTAGAAATGACGGTCGGTGGTCTTGTAGCGCAGGCGGAAATCGCCGGGATCGACCGGCAACGGAGCCAGCGCGACGCGGACCGGCGTTTCTTCGGGATCGTCGAACGGCTTGACCTGGATCGCCATCGCCCCGCCCTTGGCCAGCAGCAGCCGGACCATGCCGCGTTCCTTGCGGCCGAAGGTCGCCGCCTGCAATTCGTTCCGCGCCGCATGGCGGTCGAACCTGAAGTCCAGATCTTCCGCCGACCCCTTGAGCCGCGCGAGGTGGCGCTCCAGCTCGACGATGCCTTCGGAAGGGTCGAAGCGCATGGTTTCGATAAGGTCGAACTGCCGTTCTTCCCGACGCACAAAATCCCCCTTCAACAAACACTCGTCCCATTCATCGCGCGGCTTGCTGTCGACCACAAGCCCGGACCCGAGCCCCAATCGCGCGACTGTTGCTCCGTTGCGCCACGCAAGCGTCCTGATGAGCACGTTGAACGCGGCGTCACCCCCAGGCTCGATCCAGCCCATTGACCCGGTGTAGGCCCCGCGCGCCTCGCCCTCGAGCCGGCGTAACGCCTGCATCGCCGCGATTTTCGGCGCCCCGGTGACTGATCCGCACGGGAAAATGGTCTTGAGCACATCGACCGCGTCCAGCCCGTCGCGAAGGCGCGAGGTGATGCGGCTGACCATCTGGTGCACGGTCGGATAATGATCGACCCGGAACAGGTCGGGCACCGCGACACTGCCCGTCTCCGACACCCGCGCCAGATCGTTGCGCATCAAATCGACGATCATCAGATTTTCGGCGCGCTGCTTTTCGTCGGCGGCCAGCGCCTCGGCTTCGGCCCGGTCGGAATCCGCATCGGTAAGACGCGGCGCGGTGCCCTTCATCGGCAGCGCTTCGACCACGCCGTCGCGGATGGTGAAAAATTGTTCGGGCGAGCAGCTGACCAGCGCCAGCTCGTCGGTTCGCAGCACGCCGCCCCAACCCGCCAGCGACGAGCGCCGCAGCCTTTTGTACACAGCCAGCACATCGCCCGCGACCGCGACGTCGCAGCCGAAGGTCAAATTGGCCTGGTAGAAATCGCCCGCGAACAGATGCTCGCGCACCCGCTCGACCGCCGCGACATATTCTTCCGGCCCGATCCGCGGACGCGGCACGCCGACCATCGCCCCGTCGGGATCGCCCGGCAATTGGTCGATGGACGGGCTGACGAACCCGTCGAACAGCCCGAAGCAGAGCAGCGGACCACCGCTGTCCCGCGCCGAATATTTGAGGGCCGGGTCGAGCGCATAGCCCGCCTCATAGGACAGATACCCCGCGGCATGGGACCCCGACCGAACCCCGGCCCGGATTGCCTCGAGTGCAGGCAACACTTCAGCCTGTGTGCGGGCGACGATGATTTCCGACGCGCCCGAATAGAGGCGCGGCGCAGCGCCACCGGCCCGGGCATCGTCGAAGTAGATCCACATGGCATTGGCCATTGCCCTGTCGCATGGCCCTTCGTAAACCCTCGCCCAGTCCCGGATTGGAGAATACGATGCGCACTGCCCTGCTGATGGCCGCCCTGTTGATGTCGACCCCGGCGCTGGCGCAAGGCCAGCCGATCGACCCCGCGGTAAAGGCCCGCATCGACCGTATCCTCAAGAAAACGCCGCTGATCGACGGCCACAACGACATCGCCGAGCAGCTGTCCGAAAGCCACGAGTCCAGCGTCGCCAACCTCGCCAGCGGCACCGATAAATGGGCCAAGGACCCGCTGATGACCGACATGGCGCGCCTCCATGCTGGCCGGGTCGGGGGCCAGTTCTGGTCGGTCTATATCGACGGCACGATCACCGGCGACGAAGCGATCCGCAAGACCATCGAGCAGATCGACATCGTCGACCGCATGATCGCCGCTTATCCGGGAGACCTCGAACGGGCGCTTACCGCCGACGATATCGTCCGTATCCACAAGGCCGGCAAGGTCGCCTCGCTGATCGGGATCGAGGGAGGACGTCAGATCGGCGGCAGCTTCGCCGCGCTTCGCCAATTCTACCGTTTGGGCGCGCGTTACATGACGCTCACCCACAACCAGACCACCGAATGGGCCGACAGCGCGACCGACGATCCCAAATATGACGGCCTGTCGCCGTTCGGGGTGAAGGTGGTGCAGGAAATGAACCGCCTCGGCATGCTGGTCGACATCAGCCATGTCGCGCCGACGACGATGCGCGACGTGCTGGAAGTCAGCCGCGCGCCGGTCATCTTCTCGCACAGCTCGACTGGCCTCGTCGGCCATCCGCGCAACGTGCCCGACGACGTCCTGGCGCTGCTGCCGAAGAATGGCGGGGTGGTGATGATCAACTTCGTCCCCGACTTCATTTCCAAGGACGTCTGGGCGTGGAACGGGGAACGCAATGCCGAGCAGGCCAGGCTCAAGAACGTCAACCGCGCCAGCAGCAAGGCGGTCGAAGACGGCCTGAAGGCATGGGACCTGGCCCACCCGCGCCCGAAGACCGACGTCGCGACCGTCGCCGACCATATCGAACACGCCGTAAAGCTGGCAGGCCATGACCATGTCGGCCTCGGCGGCGACTTCGACGGCATTCCCTATACGCCGGACGGGCTGACCGGGGTCGAGACCTACCCGCTGCTCTTCGCCGAACTGATCCGCCGCGGGTGGACCGACGCCGACCTCGCCAAGCTGGCCGGCGGCAACGTGCTGCGCGCGCTTCGCGGCGCCGAGGCGACCGCGACCGCGATGCGCGACGTCGCCCCCGCGATGGACAAGCTGCCGCCCAAGCCATAACGCGCCGCCATGTCCGACCAGCCGCCCCTTCGCGCCGCCATCATCCCGGTCACCCCGCTGCAGCAGAATTGTACGTTGTTGTGGTGCACCAGGACCATGCGCGGCGCCTTCGTCGATCCGGGCGGCGACCTCGACAAGCTCAAGGCCGCGGCGGCCCAAGCGGGCGTGACGATCGAGAAGATCCTCATCACCCACGGCCATATCGACCATTGCGGGCAAGCCGGCATCCTGGCCGAGGAACTGGGCGTGCCGATCGAGGGTCCGCACGAAGAAGACCTGTTCTGGATCGCCCGGCTTGAAGACGACGGCCACCGCTACGGCATCAACGGCAAGCCGTTCAAATCGGACCGCTACCTCGTCGACGGCGACATTGTCACTGTCGGCGAGCTGACGTTCGACGTCCGCCACTGCCCCGGCCACACCCCGGGCCATGTCGTCTTCCACCACCCCGAATCGAAGCTGGCGATCGTCGGCGACGTGTTGTTCCAGGGGTCGATCGGCCGCACCGATTTTCCGCGCGGGGTGCACCAGGACCTCATCGATTCGATCGTCCAACGTCTGTGGCCGATGGGCGGCGACACGCGATTCGTCCCCGGCCACGGCCCGATGTCGACCTTCGCCCATGAACGTCAGACCAATCCGTTCGTCGCGGACAAGGTTCTGGGTACCAAGTGAATCGCTTGCGTCGGCGCGGATATTCGCTATAGGCCCCTCTCGTTCGCGACGATCCGGCCGCCGCCGCGGGGGTCCCGATAGGGAACCACGTTGAGCTGGGCGAGGAGAGTCGCCAATTTTTTTGACTAGCAGTTTGAAGGTAGAGCCGAGATGGCCGTCCCTAAGAGAAAAACTTCGCCCTCGAAGCGGAACATGCGTCGCAGCCACCACGCGCTGTCGCCGACCAACTTCCAGGAATGCCCGAACTGTGGCGAGCTGAAGCTCCCCCACAACCTGTGTTCGGCCTGCGGCCACTATAACGGCCGCGAGATCAGCCAGACCGAAGCCTAAGCGGCGGGCGCGAAGGAAGGGCACTCAGGCATGGCCGTGAGCCCCCGCATCGCAATCGACGCCATGGGTGGAGACATCGGCCCGGCGGCCCTCGTCGCCGGGATGGCCCGTGCGCGCCGTCAGGACAAATCGCTGCGCTTCGACCTGTTCGGGGACGAAGCGCTAATCGCGGCGGAGCTGGAAAAGCACCGCCCGCTGCTGGACGTCGTCACCGTCCACCACACGCCCGACCAGATCAAGGCTTCCGAAAAACCGAGCCAGGCGATCCGCCGCGCCAAGACCACGTCGATGGGCATGGCGATCAACGCCGTGAAGGACGGCCAGGCCCATGCCGCCCTGTCCGGTGGCAATACCGGCGCTCTGATGGCCATCGCCAAGCTGGCGCTGCGCACCATGCCCGGCATCGACCGGCCGGCGCTGGCCGCGCTGCTGCCGACCCTCGAACGCGATGTCGTCATGCTCGACCTCGGCGCCAACACCGAATGCGACGCGCAGAACCTCGTCCAGTTCGCCGTCATGGGCTCGGCCTATTCGCGCAGCGTATTCGGCCTCGACCGCCCGCGCGTGAAGCTGCTCAATATCGGCACCGAAGAGCTGAAGGGCACCGACGAATTGAAGGAAGCCGCCGCCATGCTGCGCGAGGCGAGCTACTTGCCGATGCTGTTCGACGGCTTCACCGAGGGCGACAAGCTGGCGCGCGGCGACGTTGACGTCGTCGTCTGCGACGGGTTTTCCGGCAACATCGCGCTGAAGACGGCCGAAGGTACCGCGCGCTTCATCACCGACCTGCTGCGCCGCGCCTTCACCTCGTCGCTGCGTTCGAAGGCCGGCTTCGCTCTGTCCAAGCCGGCGCTGAACTTGCTCAAGGTCCATCTCGACCCCAACAATCACAACGGCGCGGTCTTCCTCGGCCTCAACGGGCTGGTGGTGAAAAGCCACGGCAGCGCCAACTACAAGGGGGTCGCCAATGCCATCGGAGTCGCCGCGTCGATGGTAAGGAACGACATCACCCGCAAGATCGCCGAGGACCTCGACGATTTCCGCGCGCACGCCTTTGCGCCTGAAGCCGCGCTGGAAAATCCGGGCGAATGACCCTGCGTTCCGTCGTCAAGGGGACCGGTTCGGCCCTTCCCAAGCGCAGCGTGTCGAACGCGGAACTGGCCGCCCAGGTCGACACCAGCGACGAATGGATCGTCGAGCGTACCGGCATCCGCAACCGCTACATCGCCGACGACAGCGAAACGACTGCGACGCTGGCGGCCGATGCGGCGCGCAAGGCTCTGGACGCCGCCGGCATTGCCGCGGCCGACATCGACCTCATCGTGCTCGCCACCGCGACGCCCGACCAGACATTCCCGGCCACCGCGACCAAGGTGCAGGCGATGCTCGGCATCGACGACTGCATCGCCTTCGACGTGGCCGCGGTCTGCACCGGTTTCCTTTATGCCCTGTCCGTCGCCGATTCGATGCTGCGCAGCGGCAATGCCAAGCGCGCGATCGTCATCGGCGCGGAAACCTTCAGCCGCATCCTCGACTGGGAAGATCGCACCACCTGCGTCCTGTTCGGCGATGGCGCCGGCGCGATCGTGCTCCAGGCGGAAGAGGGCGAAGCAGGCATCCTGTCGACCAAGCTCCACGCCGACGGCCGCCACAACGGCCTGCTCTATGTCGACGGCGGTCCTTCGACCACGGGCACGGTGGGCAAGCTGCGCATGAAGGGCCGCGAAGTTTTCCGGCACGCCGTGGTCAACCTCGCCGACGTGCTGGGCGAAGTGCTTGCCGCGACCGGCCTTACCGCCGCCGACGTCGACTGGGTCGTGCCGCACCAGGCCAATGCCCGCATCCTCGATGCGACCGCCAGGAAGCTCGGTTTGCCGCCGGAAAAGGTAATCGTCACGGTCGACCGGCATGCCAACACGTCGGCAGCCTCGGTGCCGCTGGCGTTCGACGTCGCGGTCCGCGACGGCCGAATCAAGCGCGGCGACCTGCTCGTCTTGGAAGCGATGGGCGGTGGCTTTACGTGGGGCGCTGCAGCGATTCGCTATTGAAGCTTCTGTAAAAACGGGCAAAAGTCGGTTTGCCGACCGGCAATTTGTTCGTTAGCGTAATGTAGGGTGCCACGCGTATCGGCACCGATTTTGGGGGCGGAGAATTATCATGGCCGATGCGGGTATTGCCCGTTCGAATCCGGAACTGCTGTCGGGCACGCTGACCCGTGCCGACCTTTCCGACATTGTTCACAATCGTCTGGGCCTGTCGCGCGCCGAAAGCGCCAGCGTGGTCGAGCGGGTGCTGTTCCACATGTGCCACGCGCTCAGCGAAGGCCAGAACGTCAAAATTTCGGGCTTCGGCACCTTCATCCTGCGCGACAAGGGCGAACGGGTCGGCCGCAATCCCAAGACCGGCGTCGAAGTGCCGATCGCGCCGCGCCGCGTGATGACCTTCCGCGCCAGCCAGATCATGCGCGACCGGATCTGCGGGTAACGATGGCCGGCGAAAAGGCCCCGGACGCCTTTCGCACCATCGGCGAGCTGAGCGAGGAGCTCGGCGTCGCCCAGCACATCCTGCGCTACTGGGAAACCAAGTTCCCGCAGCTTAAGCCGCTCCAGCGCGCCGGCAACCGCCGCTATTACCGGCCCGACGATGTCGCGCTGGCGCGCCGCATCCACCGACTTCTCCACGAAGAAGGCTATACGGTGAAGGGCGTCCAGAAGCTGCTCAAGGAGAAGCGAGCGGACGACGTGTCCGTTGCTGCGACCCCGATCGAAGCGCCGCCCGCCATGCACATTCCGCAAGCCGTCGGCGGATTCGACGCGCCGGTGCCGTCAGAGCAGGGTGGCGGCGTCGATGTCTTCCGGCTGATGGCGCTGCGCGACCGGCTGGCCGCCGCGCTCGCCGACTAGGCCAATTCGCGCGGGCGGACGAACCGCTCGACCCTCGCACAGCCCGGCCGCACGTCTCGCCAGCTTGCGACGTCGAGGTTGAGCTTGGCGAGCGCCGCCGTCGGATAGCCTTCGCGCAATCGCCGAAATCCTTCGCCCGTATCGCCGCCGGCCAGGTTCATCGCCGCGCCGGCAATTGCGGGCATATGACCGATCAGCAGTAGGTGATGGAGGCGATCGTCGGTTTCGGCGATCAGGCCGATCACCCGGTCGGATCCGGCTTCGTAGATGCGCTGCTCGAATACCGGCTCGACGCGGAGCGCGAGCAGTTCCAGCGTCTGCCGCGTCCTGACGGACGGGCTACAGATGACAGCGTCGATGGGCTCACCGGCCAGTTCCGCGGCCATCCGCGCCGCTGCGGCGCGGCCGCGCTCGTTCAGCGGCCGGTCGAAATCCTCCTCACCCCCGCTCCAGTCGGACTTGGCGTGGCGCAGGAGGAGAAGCGTTTTCATCCATCGACCTTTTGTGGAGGACTCAACGCATTACTACGGGCGAAAGCTTCGACCCGCACGACTGCCTGATCAAGCGTCAATCGATGAACGGAGACGCTGTCGGGAAAAGCGGAGAGCAATCGCGAGGGAAAGGCGCTCGACAGCATCACGAACTGGCCGCGATCGCCCTGCCGCCGGATCAGGCGCCCGAACGCCTGTGCCAGGCGCGCCCGCACCACGCGGTCGTCATAGGCGCTGCCCCCGCCCGCCAGCTTGCGCGCGGCATGCAGCACCGTCGGCCGCGGCCAGGGCACGCGCTCCATCACCACCAGCCGCAACGATTCGCCCGGCACATCGACCCCGTCGCGCAGCGCGTCGGTGCCCAGCAAGCTGGCGTGCGGGTCGTCGCGGAAGATGTCGACCAGCGTGCCGGTGTCGATCGGATCGACATGCTGGGCCAGCAGCGGCAGCCCCTCGCGTGCCAGCCGGTCGGCAATCCGCGCATGGACCGCGCGCAGCCGCTGGATGGCGGTGAACAGCCCCAGCGTCCCGCCGCCCGCCGCCTCGATCAGCCGCGCATAGGCCCCAGCCAGCGCCGGGATGTCGCCGCGACCGATGTCGGTGACGATCAGCACTTCGCTGTTGGCGCCATAATCGAACGGGCTCGCTGCCTCGAAATGCCGGGCTGGCGCGGGCAAGTGCACCGCCCCGGTCCGCGCATCGGCCGCGTCCCAGCCCTCACTCCCGCGCAAGGTCGCGCTGGTCACCAGCACGCTGTGCGCCGGTTCCAGCACCGCCCGCGCCAGTGGCTTGGTGGGATCGAGCCAGTGGCGATGGATGCCGATGTCATATTCGCGGCCCTCGACCCGGTCGATCGCCAGCCAATCGACGAAATCGGGATCGGCCACCCCGCCGACCCGGCCCAGCAGCGCGATCCACGCGCCGAGCGTCTCGCGCCGCCAGGTCAGCCCGTTGATCGCCCCTTCGACTCGCGCCCGCGCCTGGCTGTCGAGCCAGTCCGGCGCATCCTCAAGGATCGCTTCCAGTCGTCGTCCCAGCGCGGCCAACGGCTTGGCCAACGCCTCGAACGCCGCCATCGCCTCGGCTGCCGCCTCGACCAGCCGCCCATCGGGTTCGGCCAGCTCGGTTTCCAGCCCGTACCCCGCATCCTGTGCATCGGCCCGCGCATAAACCGTGCCGCGCACCTCGCTCAGCAGCGTCTCGACCGGCCCGAAAGGATCATTCTCCGCCAGCCGCCTGATCCACCCGTCCGACGGAAGCGCCCGCGCCGCCTCGACCGCCGCGTCGAGCGCCATCGCGCCCTCTTCGTCGTAACTCATGACATCGAGCAGTCGCGCCGACAGCCCGCGCCGCCGGCCGCGCGACTTGCCCTCCGGCCCGACGATCCAGCGGCGGATCTCGATCGCCTCCTGACCGGTCAGCGCCGCGGCAAAGGTCGAATCCGCCGCGTCGAACAGATGATGGCCTTCGTCGAACACGATCCGCGTCGGTGCATCGGGCCGCCCGCGCGCGGCATTGACCATCACCAGCGCATGGTTGGCGATGACCAGGTCCGCCTCGCGCCCTGAGCGCTCGGCCCGTTCGATGAAGCATTTGCGGTAATGCGGGCACCCCGCATAGACGCATTCCCCGCGCCGATCGGTCAGTGCCGTCGCGCCCGCGCGCCGGAACAGGCTCGGCAGCCAGCCGGGCAGGTCGCCGCCGACCATGTCGCCGTCCTTGGAATACGCCGCCCAGCGTCCTACCAGCTGCGCCAGCACCGCCGCCCGTCCCGAAAACGCGCCCTGCATCGCGTCCTCGAGGTTGAGCAGGCAAAGGTAATTCTCGCGCCCCTTGCGGATCACCACCCGCCGCTTGCGCTCCTCCTCGTCGGGGAACAGCCGCTTGCCTTCCGCATCAAGCTGCCGCTGCAGTGCCTTGGTGAAGGTGGATACCCACACCGTCCCGCCCGCTCTCTCGGCCCACAGCGAGGCCGGCGCGAGATAGGCCAGCGTCTTGCCGATGCCCGTTCCCGCCTCGGCCAGCAGCATGTTCGGCTCGCCTTCCGCCCGGCGCGGATTGAAGACGCGAGCGATCTCGCCTGCCATCCGCCGCTGGCCTTCGCGCACCTCGCTGCCGCGCCCGGTCAGCGCCTCCAATTTGGCTTCGGCATCCTCAGGCGGGATCGTCACTGTCCGCGGCTTGGCGCGCTCGGCCTGCTCCTCCCATTGCGGCAGGCGCGAAAACAGCATCCGCTCGCCCCGCTCGGGCTTGGCCAGCCGCTGCCCGACGAACGGCGCCCAGCCCCAGCCCAACCGCCACAAGGTCGAATTGCTGGTCCACGCCCCCTCGCGCTCGGCCCAGTCCGGATCGGCCAGCGTTTCCAGCAGCGCCTCGGCAATTGCGATCAGCGTCCCCACCGCCTCGGCATCGCCCTGCAGGGGCGTCACCCCGCACGCCCGGGCCATCCCCGCCACCGTCGGCACCGCGAACCGCGCCGGGTGGACGAACGCGTAAAGCTCGAGCAGATCGAGCCCCGACACGTCGGGATAGCCCAAGCGCTGGCCAACCAGCGGCGCGTTCAAAATGACGTGCGGCGTTTCCGCCAGCCGCCCGATCGCTTCGCCGCGCGACGCCTCGCGCACCTCGCCCTTGGACGAGACCCAAATCCCGGCATGGGTTGCATGGAGCGACGGAAGAGGCAAAGGGGTGGGCACGACTCCCAAAGCAATGGCGAGCCCAGAACGAAAGGACAACCTTTGAGCGACGAGCTGATCCGTAACGCCGCCCTGACCAGCAAGGCATGGCCGTACGAGGAAGCGCGTAAACTGCTCAAGCGCTGGCCGGGCGGCAAGCCGAACGGCGAGCCGATGATCTTCGAAACCGGATATGGTCCGTCGGGCCTGCCGCATATCGGCACCTTCACAGAGGTCCTCCGCACCACTTGGGTCCGCCGCGCCTATGAGGAGTTGACCGGCGGCGCGCCGACAAGGCTTATCGCCTTCAGCGACGACATGGACGGCCTGCGCAAGGTGCCGGACAACGTCCCCAATCCGCAGCTGCTGCAGGCCAACCTCGGCAAGCCGCTGTCGCGCATCCCCAACCCGTTCCCCACCGACGACGAAAGCTTCGCCGCGCACAACAATGCGCTGCTGCGCAAATTCCTCGACCAGTACGGCTTCGACTATGAATTCGTCTCGGCGTCGAGCCGTTACAACAGTGGCGCGTTCGACGATGCGCTGAAGAATGTCCTACGCAATTACCAGGGCATCATGGACATCATGCTGCCGACCCTGCGCGAGGAACGGCGCCAGACCTATTCGCCGGTCCTGCCCATCTCCCCGACCAGCGGCGTCGTGCTGCAGGTCCCGGTCGAGGTCATCGACGCCGACGCCGGCACCATCGCCTTCACCAACGAAGACGGCACCCGCGTCGAACAGTCGGCGCTGGGTGGCCAGTCGAAGCTGCAGTGGAAGGTCGACTGGGCGATGCGATGGGTCGCGCTTGGCGTCGACTATGAAATGTACGGCAAGGACCTGACCGACAGCGGCGTCCAGTCGGGCAAGATCGCGCAGCTGCTGGGCGGCCGGAAGCCCGAAGGCCTGATCTACGAAATGTTCCTCGACGAAAAGGGCGAGAAGATTTCGAAGTCGAAGGGTAACGGCCTCAGCCTCGAAGAGTGGCTGACCTACGGCAGCGACAACAGCCTCGCCTTCTACCTCTATCGCGAGCCCAAGCGCGCCAAGAACCTCCACCTCGGCCTCGTGCCCAAGGCAGTCGACGAATATCACCAGTTCCGCGGCAACTACACGGCACAGGAAGTCGACAAGCGGCTCGGCAATCCGGCGCACCACATCCATGCTGGCGACATCCCGCCGGGCGAAATGCCGCTGACCTACGGCCTGCTCCTGAACCTCGTCTCGCTCCCCGGCGTGCATGACAAGGACATCGCCTGGAAATTCGTCCAGAAGTACGCGCCCGACACCTCACCCGAAAAGGACGCCGAGCTCGATACGCTGATCGGCCTCGCGGTCAATTACGCTCGGGACTTCGTCGTGCCCGGCCTGAAGCGCCGCGCGCCGATCGCGCACGAAGTGGACGCGCTCAAGGAACTCGACGCCGAACTCGCCAAGCTCGGTCCCGACACGCCCGGCGACGAAATCCAGAACGTCGTGTTCGAGGTCGGCAAGCACCACCCGTTCGAGAGCCTGCGCGACTGGTTCAAGACACTCTACCAAACCCTGCTCGGCTCCGAACAGGGCCCGCGCATGGGCAGCTTCATCGCCCTCTACGGCGTCGACAACACCCGCAAGCTGATCGCCGAAGCGCTGGCGGCCTGACCCGCTAACCGGCCAGCATCGGCGACGTGAGCCGCGCCTTGTCCGCCGTCAGCTCGCGCCGCGCCAGCGCGATGATCGCGTCCGCCGGCTCGGGCAAGCGCGCGCGATGCCGGTCGAGCCAGTCGATGAACCGCGTCGTCTCCTCCAGGAAGCGCACGTCATGGACGGGGTGCTCGGCCCAATAGGCGTCGAGCAGGTCCCGCAGCACCGGCTTCAACGCGCCGAGCGTCAGCGGCGCGATGCTGTTGAGCGCCGCGATCCGGGTCGCCCGGTACAGGGTGCAATTGGCGTCCATCCCCTTTTGCCACACGGCCTTCACCAACCGGTCCCGCTCACGCTTGTTCAGGTCATAGCCCGCCAATGCCGTGTCGGGGCGGTCCCGCACCGCCAGGCACAGGGTCGGCGAGGCGGCGAGGTCGGCGAAGGCGCGCTGGAACGCGGCCAGCGTCATATCCGCCGGCTCCACGCCTTACGTGCCCGGGCGATGACCCCGGCGATGCCCTCAAACCCGATCAAGGGCAGATAGCTGTCGTGAAATTCGAAGGTGATGCCGCGCAAATTGGGTGCGCGCGATACAAGATCGTCGAGCAATGCCCACACCGGCTCCGGCGGCGCGCCCGAATGGCTGTCGGCATACATGCCGCCCAGCTCCGACCCGTTGGCGATATGCACCTCGATCACCCGGGTAAGGTCGAGGTGGTCGAGAAAGCGATGCCCGCAGAAATGATGATTGACTGTGTTGCAGTAGAGATTGTGCAGGTCGAGCAGCAGTCCGCTGCCGCTCAGGTCGCAGAAGCGGTTGAGAAAGTCGGCCTCGCTCAGGTCGGAATCCTCGAACGCGACATAATAGGGGCTGTTCTCGAGCAGGAACGGTCGTCCGGTCTCTTCCCGCACATAGCTGGCGCGCTCCACCGCGAGGTCGAGCACGTCGAGATCGAACGGCGCCGTCAACGCCAGCCCGGCGGCGGCAGGCCCGTCCCCATCGGAAATGGCGACGAAGGCGAGATGCTCGCTGATCCAAGATGCGTCCCACCGCTCGGCCCACGCCGCCATTTGCGCGACATAGCCATGGTCGGTCGGAACCGCACTGGCGATCGACAGCCCGATATGGTGCGACACCGTCGGCAGCCGCGCATCGTCCAGCATGGCTACCCACGCCGCGACATCGGTGAATCGCTGTGCCCCGGAGCCGCCGCTTCTGCCGCGGTCGGTCCAGAACATGTCCGGCGTGACCGCGACATAGTCGACGGCCCCGGGGGCACAGACAAATGGGGCGATCGCCAGATTGGCCATGATGCCCACGCCGAGCCGCGGAGCATCACCGGCCGGGTCTGCGATCCCCATCGGTGGCGGGTCCGTTAGTGGCCCAGCCTCACGTTAATGACGGGATCGAACTGTTCGGTAATGTCGAACGGCTGACCGGACAAACAGGGTTGGCAGCCCCTCGGCAATTTCGCGATCGCCGAAAGATCAACACGCGACAAGGCTTTCAGCGCGTCGGCCAGTTTCGTCCCTTGCGGAACGGTGAACCGCAGCGCCCCTGTCGCCTTATTGAAGCCAATATAGCCATGACCAGTTTTAATGAGTGTTTCCGTTTCCATAGGGTTTCTCCCGCAGAGGACTCGGTAAGCAACAATATCTGCTTCTAACAGCAACGAGTCAAACCTGTTCTTGGACTCTGTGTTTATTGTTACGGAGTCGAATTTATCGGCTAGTTTGACCCGATAAACGCTAGATTATTAATTGGTTTCAGCGAAGAACCTATTAATTTACCTAGATCATAATCCACGATTCGGCCGCGCAATAAGCGCTAGCCACGCTTTGCCGCGCTTGGCAGGATGCAGCACCATGACCGTGAAAACCGTCGCCATGCTCACCGCGGGCGGGCTCGCGCCCTGCCTCAGCTCCGCCGTCGGCGGGTTGATCGAACGCTATACCGCCGTCGCGCCCGACGTGCGCATCATCGCCTATCGCAACGGCTATGCGGGGCTCTTGACCGGCGACTGGATCGAGGCGACGCCGCAGGTCCGCGCTGCCGCCGGCCGCCTCCACGCCTTCGGCGGCAGTCCGCTCGGCAACAGCCGGGTCAAGCTCACCAATGTCGAGGATTGCGTGAAGCGCGGCCTCGTCCAGCCGGGGCAGGACCCGCTCCACGTCGCCGCCGAACAATTGACGCGAGACGGCGTCGATGTGCTCCACACCATCGGCGGCGACGACACCAACGGCACCGCCGCCGACCTCGCCGCCTATCTCGCTACCAACGGCTACAGCCTCACCGTCGTCGGCCTGCCGAAGACGATCGACAATGACGTCATCCCCATCAAGCAATCGCTGGGCGCCTGGACCGCGGCGGAACAGGGCGCGGTCTATGCGCGCAACATCATCGCCGAACATTCGTCCAACCCGCGCATGCTGATCGTCCATGAAGTCATGGGTCGTCATTGCGGCTGGCTGACCGCCGCGACCGCCCGCGCGCACCACGACTGGGTCAAGACCGCGCCGTTCGCGGAGTGGGCGGAGAATGCCGCCGCGCAATGGGACGTGCACGGTGTCTATGTCCCCGAGGCCCCGGTCGATTTCGATGCCGAGGCGGAGCGGCTGCGCCCGCTGATGGACAGCCTCAACGGCGTCAACCTGTTCGTCAGCGAAGGCGCCGGCGTCCACGACATCGTCGCGGCGATGGAGGCGGCGGGCGAGGACGTGCCGCGCGACCCCTTCGGCCATGTCCAGCTCGACAAGATCAACCCCGGCCAATGGTTCGCCAGGAAGTTCGCGGCGAAGCTCGGCGCGGACAAGGTGCTGGTCCAGAAAAGCGGCTATTTCTCCCGATCCGCCCCCGCGAACGACGAAGACCTCGCCCTCATCCGCGCCTGCGTCGACACGGCAGTCGACAGCGCGCTTGCCGGCGTATCGGGCGTGGTCGGGGAAGATGAAGAGCGCGGCGACGCGCTACGCGCCATCGAATTCGACCGCATCAAGGGCGGGAAGAGGTTCGACGTGAAGACGGAGTGGTTTGTCGAGTTGCTGGGTGAGATTGGGCAGGGGTGAAGGGCAAGAAACTACCCATTCCGGAAATAAGCACGCGACTGCTAAGCGCCCGTAGTGGATATTCCACTTTCGATCCAAAGATGACATCCCTTAAGGCAGCGTATGAAGTCTTACAGGAGGGCTAATGCCGGAGTTTGTCCATGATTTTGTCGGGGCGCTAAATAGTATCGGCAACAGAGTGACGCTGGACACACGCGAAATCGAAGACGCGGGAATCTACGAAATACTGCAAACGCCAGGCGCTGCGCTCGGCAGTTGGTCGATCCTTGGCGACCTGCTCGAGCCAATTAGGGAATTCCGTTTCAAGGAACAGTTAGGGCAGGCACGAGAAGTCAAAACCGCATTGTCGGGGCTGTTTGGCAGGTTCGTTGCGCGGGCATACGCCGTGAAATATTTGGGATTGAATTACTTCGCGCACATTCATGCCCCTCCGATGTCCCTGGTCGGCGGACTTGGCGTGCTCCGCAAGACCCGCCCGGGGATCAAGGCGGACATGCCCGATTGGGTAGCGTGGGGCGTCGCAGGCGGCTTGGCCATCGTCGAGGCAAAGGGGTCGTACGATAAGGCCGGGCCAAGGGCACTTCGCGAACGGGCCTACAAGCAAGCTAAACGTGCCAGAATCATGCACGGCCGCAAGCTAGCCAACTTCAACCGCTACGCCGTCGTGACGCGGTGGGGGTGCAGCCTCCCGGCACCGGCGACTGACTCCATGATCTATGTCCGCGACCCGGTAACGAAAGGCCAAACCAGCCCTGAGGAAGACGCGGAGCTGGGCATTGGCATTGCTAGGCGGCACTTCGGGGCGTTGCTCATCCCGCTCGGCCAACGCGAATTGGGACAAGCGCTGTTCACGTTGGCCGAGGTGGGCCGGTCAAATACCGCCTCCGCCGGGGTGGCGCAACGGACAGCGCTGTCGCAATTGCACAAGGCCCCAAGGAGCGAGCTCAAGAGTGTCGCCCTGACCGGCGGCGACGACGGCTTAATCGGCGGCATCATCACCCGTGGTGGCCCACTCGCAATACCGAAGCTGAGTGAAGCCGACCGCAAAAGGCTTAGCCGACTAAACTTGAAGCCGTGCTTCGTCGGAGTGGACAAGCGAATGCTCGAAGCAGTGATCAAGGGAGATGCCAATCGGGTAAGGGAACTGCGCGGGCAGGCACAATTGACGGCCCCCGTTGGCGAAGACGCGGTGGCAAGCACAGATAGGGCCGGATCCTGGATCGCCCGGCTGGAGAGTTGAAACCTCCGGCTGCCACGAAAAGGGGTGGGCGACTACGAAGCTTTGAAGCGCTCCTCCTTTGCTGTTGCTGACGCTCAAAACTGCGCTCCGCAATGTGTCTGCTTTCGGCCAGAGCCTGCAATCCAGATTTGCCGCTTAAGACCGCTTTCCACCCATAGCGGACCGTCCGCTTTTCGCTGTCCTACAGCCCCGCCTATATGTCACCGTCGCCGACGGCTCTTTCACCCCGTCGATTTTCCCGAACGCGATGGCGCTGCAGCCGCCATTTCGCTCCAGCGCCTAAGTTCACGCAAACCGCCGAAAAAGACGCATTTCGTGAGCCGATAGCGAACTTACCACGCGAAAACGGCGCGGGAATAAATCCCGCGCCGCTTGCCTCGTCATTGCTTCGCTATGTTCGCGATGACGGCTTAGTTGGCCTTCTTCGCCGCGATCCACCGGTCAATTTTTTCCTCGAGGATCGCCAGCGGTAGCGCGCCGGTCATCAGTACCTCGGCGTGGAAGTCCTTGATGTCGAACTTGTCGCCCAGTTCCGCCTGCGCCTTCGCGCGCAAACGCTGGATGGTCATCGCGCCGGTCTTGTAGGCGACCGCCTGGCTGGGGATGGCGATATAGCGTTCGACTTCGGCGGTCGCGTCGGTCTTCCCCATGCTGCTATTGTCCAGCATATATTTGATCGCCTGTTCGCGGGTCCAACCCTTCGAATGGATGCCGGTGTCGACCACCAGCCGCATCGCGCGCAGCATCTCGTCGTCGAGCGTGCCCATCCGCTGGATCGGGTCCTTGTAGAAGCCCATGTCGTACCCCAGCGTTTCGGCATAAAGCGCCCAGCCTTCGACATAGGCGGTGTTGCCGCCGAAGCGCATGAAGGCCGGCAGCGCTTCATTTTCCTGCGCCAGGCTGATCTGGAAGTGATGCCCCGGCGCGCCTTCGTGGAGGTAGAGCGTCGTCATGCCCGGCGTCGTGCGCGACGGCAGGTCATAGGCGTTGAAGTAGAAGATGCCCGGCCGCGACCCGTCCGGCGCGCCCTGCTGGTAGCTGCCGCCCGCCTGGAATTTCTCGCGGAACGGCTCGTAGGGACGGATTTCCAGCTTGGTCTTGGGAATGGTCGAAAACAGCGCCGGCAGCTTGGCGTCGACCGCCTTGCCGATGTCGTAATAGCCCTGCGTCAGCGCCTCGCGGCTCTTCATCTTGAACTTCGGGTCGTTGCGCAGATAGTCGAAGAACTGGGCGCGGGTCCCCTTGAAGCCGACTTCCTTCTGCACCTTGTCCATCTCGCCGAGGATCCGCGCGACTTCGCTGAGGCCGGTCTGGTGGATCTGCTCGGGCGTCAAGTCGAGCGTGGTGGTCGAGCGGATGAGGCGGCGGTAGAGCATGTCGCCGCCGCGCATGTACATCAGGCCCTGGCCCTCGCGCGCGCTGGCCAGATAGTCGTTGGCCAGATAATCGCGGACCCGCTTCATCGCCGGGTAAAGGTCGTTGGCGATCTCGTCGCGATAGGCGGCGGTCAGGCGCGCCTTGTCGGCCTCGCCAATGTCCTTCGAAAGGCTACGGATCGGACCGTAGAATGGCGATTCCTCGACCGGCTGCTTCAGCTGGTTGTCGAACTGTTCGATCATGTTGCGGACAGTCAGCTTGGTTTCGACCACGCCCGCGGCCTGCCCCTGCTTCATCCGCTCGATCGCGGCGTCGAGATAGCGGGCATAGCCCTTGTGGCGCTTCAGCCCGTTTTCCAGTTCCTGGACGGTCTTGAACGGAATGCCGCCGTCGCCGCTCGACACGGTCGGGTAGAAGGTCTGGAAACCGGAGAAATGGTCCATCGGGCGGACCTTGCCGAGATTGAGATACTGCGGCTGCAGCCCTTCCAGCGTGTCCTTGGTGCTGAACTGGAAAACGTCATAGGCCAGCTGGTCGGTTTCGTTGAGCGCCGAGCGATCGATCTTGGCCAGTTCCGCCAGATCATGTTCGGCCGCTGCCTTTTCGCCGGCGAAATAGTCGTCGCTGATATAGTCGCCGAACTGGTCGGCGTTGCGCATGTCGCCGCGGAAAATGGCCGACAGGGGGTTGCGGCCGAGCTGCGCTTCGTCGCTTTCCTTGAACAGGCGGAACAGCGCGTCGTGCGCGCTCTCGGCCGGCGCGGCGGGTGCCGCTTCGACCGCGGCGGGCGTCGACACCGGTTCTGCCACCGGGGTCGTGGCGCAGGCGGACAGCGCAAGGGCGCAGGCGGAAACGGAAAGCAGCAAAAGCTTGTTGGTCATGTCACATCCCTGATCGTGGTCGCGCCCGCGGCGCACCTTCGCCGCACGGCAAAAGGGGCGCCGTGGTTTCCCGCAACGCCCCTTCGACCAATGACCGGTCAGCGTCTACAGTCTACCAGAAGAAGCTGTAGATCACGTCGACGACCTGGCCGGTGTAGATGTTCACCAGCAGCGCATCGTCATAGTAGCGGACCCAGCGATACGGACCGTAGGCCGGCGGCAGGCGGTACATCCACGGATCGTTCAGCCAGTAGTTCGACCCATAATAGCTCGGCCACAGATTGTAGCCGATGCTGAACCGGCGGTAGCCATAGCGGTACGGGTCGTAATAGGTGCCGATCCGGAACACGAAGCGGTTGCGGTCGCGGTAACGGCGCCAGTCGTACTGGTGGTTGTTGCGCCAGTCGCGGTTCCAGTCGTGATGACGATCATCGCGATGCGTTTCGACCTGGCGGCCGTCGCGGATGACGCGATCGCGCAGCCCTTCGAACCCGCCGCGGCGACCGTCGCGGGTCTCGACCCGCGGGTCCGGCGTGGTTGTGCGCGGCGCTTCGGCGGTCGGCAACGTCGGGCGGCCACGGGTGTTTACCCATTCCTGGCCGTTGGCGCGCTGGCGGTCGCCCCAGTTGAACGGCCCGCCGTCGCGCGACTGCGGATCGCGGGCAACCTCGGTTGCGCGGTCCGAGCGCATTTCGCGACCGCGTTGGCCAAAGGCGCGCTCGCGGGCGACATCGCTGCGCTGGCTGGCGCCCTGATCGCTCGCGGGACGCTCGACGCGCATTTCAGGGGCAGGACGATCGACACGCATTTCGGGGGCGCGCCGTTCGAATGCGCGCTCCTGGCGGGCTTCGCCGCGGCCTTCCGACCGTTCGACCGCGCGTTCGGCACGGCGGTCGCCGTCACGATCGCGGTCCTGTGCATGCGCCGCAGCCGGAATGACCGCGCTCGCCATCAGCAAGGGGATCAAAAATTTACGCATAACTTACTCCGAATGTTCGACTCGACCTTCAACCTGGCCGTTGATCCGCAGACTGGGGCTGGGAGGATGAGCCGTTGCTGAACCGTGACGAAGCGTCCGGTTCAGATTGCCCTGGCTTTTTCGGCGGTTGCGGCGGCGGCGCGGCCGCAGCGGCGGCAGCGCGGATCGCCTTCACGATCCGCGGCGTCGCCCCGCAACGGCAAACGTTGGGCAGGGCGGCGAGGTCATCAGCCGACGGATTGGGCGTC
The DNA here is from genome assembly GCF_000585415.1 of Sphingomonas jaspsi DSM 18422. NCBI lineage: Bacteria > Pseudomonadati > Pseudomonadota > Alphaproteobacteria > Sphingomonadales > Sphingomonadaceae > Sphingomonas > Sphingomonas jaspsi. The sequence continues at coordinate 155,508 of NZ_KK073876.1, forward strand.
GCCTTCATCAATGCCGCCAGCGCCATGATGAAGCCCGGATCGCAGCGGCCGCACTGGCTGACCTGCTCGCTCGCCCACGCCTGTTGCAGCGGATGCGCGCGGCCCGACGACAGCCCTTCGATCGTGGTCACGTCCGCGCCTTCGGCGTCGGCGATGTTGAGCTGGCAGGAGCGCACCGCGCGGCCATCGACGATCACCGTGCAGCTGCCGCAGTCGCCGCTGTAGCAACCATATTTGGTGCCCGTCAGGTTGGACGCGTCCCTAAGGGCGAACAGCAACGGCGTTTCGGGATCGAGCGTGTAGCGGATCGCTTCGCCGTTGACGGTCATGCTGGTCATGGTCGGCGACGCTAGCGGGTGGCCAGCGCCTTGCAAAGCGTCCGGCGCACGCCATGATGGCACCATGGCAAGCATCGACACCAGCGCGGGACGGATCGGCTATCTGGAACAAGGCGGAGGCGATGCGACCCCGATCCTGTTCCTGCACGGCGTCGGGTCGGACAAAAGCGTATGGCAACCGCAGCTCGATCATTTCGGGCGATCGCGCCGGGCGATCGCCTTCGACTATCCGGGCTATGGCGAAAGCGACGTTCGCGAGGGGGCGACACGCGACGATTTCGCCGCTGCGATCCTGGCGGGGATGGACGCGCTCGGCATCGGACGGGCGCATGTGTGCGGCCTGTCGCTCGGCGGGGTGATCGCGATCGCGATGCACGCCGCGGCGGCGGACCGGATCGCCTCGCTCATTATCGCCGACAGCTTTGCCGTCCATCCGGACGGACAGGGCATCCACGACCGGTCCGTGGCGGCCAGCCAGGCCATGAGCATGGGCGATCTCGCCGCCGCGCGCGCACCGCTGCTGCTCGGCAAGGCGGCCAGCGATGAACTGAAGGCCGGCATCGTGGCGACGATGGCGGCAATCGACCCGGCCACCTATCGACTGGGCGCCGCGGCCGTGTGGCTGGCCGACCAGCGCGACCGGGCGGCACGAATCGCGGTGCCGACGCTCATCCTGTGCGGCGACGAGGACAGCATCACGCCCCCATCGCTTTCGGAGGAATTGGCGCGGTTGATCCCGCAATCTCGACTCGAAATCCTTAACGGTGCAGGCCATCTGGCCAACGCCGAACAGCCAAAAATCTTTAACGAAGCCATCGACCGGCATCTCTCCGAAGCGGACGAAATTCGTTAGGGTTACCGCCTTCTTAACCTAATGTTTTAGCGGGGTTTTTCCCTTGGCCTGCGAAATTGTCGGTCATGGAAAAGATCGCTCGCAAATCGGTCCTGAAATGGCTTGCGCTGGCCGGCATCGCCTGCCTGCCGACGATTGCCCAGGCCCAGGTAGTCAGCGCCGATTATCGCCCGTCGTCGAAGACCGAAGCGATCCTCGGCGGATCGAGCGCGCTGGCCGCGATCATGGCGCAGCAAGCTGGCCAGCCGGCGTCGCCCGCACAAGCCATGGTCGTGTCGGCCGCGCTGGCATCGCCCAACCCCTACTTCCAGCACGCGCCCTACGCGGCGACGCCGGTCGTTCGCCCGGCGGTCCTGCCGGTTCCCGCCGATCGCCCTGACATCTTCAACAGCGTCGCACTGCGCGTGAATCAGAGCCCGCTCGACCAGCGCTTCCGCCAAGCTTCCGGAGCCGCGCCGACGGGTGCCGCCGCAGCCTTCGCCGCATCGATCCGCGACCGCGGCGACATTGCGAAGGTCGAGGCGGTCAACGCCTATGTGAACGGCCATGTCCGCTTCGTCGACGACATCGTCCAGTTCCACGTCGCCGACCGCTGGCAATCGGTGGTCGAAACGCTGGCGCGCGGACGGGGCGACTGCGAAGACTTCGCGCTGGCAAAGCGGGCGATGCTTCGCGCTGCCGGCGTTGCCGAACGCGACCTCTATCTGGTCGTCCTAAAGGATCTCACCCGCCACGCCGACCATTCGGTCCTGGTGGTTCGCGCCAACGGCCGCTTCCTGGTGCTCGACAACGGCACCGACCGGATCGTCGATAGCGCCAGCGTGCAGGACTATAAGCCGATCCTGACCTTCACGCAGGGCAAGGTATGGACCCACGGTTATCGCCGCGACGCCTTGCCGACGGTCACCTATGCGTCGGCAGAGCCGCCGCAAAAGGTGGAATTGGCCGACGTGACGGTCGAACCTGCGTCGGGCGACAGCCTGCCGCCGGCGATCGCGTCGCTGCCTTTTTCGCTGGGCAGCGTCGGCCTTTAATCGATCCTAGCGTTCGCGAAGCGCGTCGCTGCGGACCTTCAACACCGGCTTCAGCAGATAGCTGAGGATGCTCTTGCGTCCGGTGATGATCTGCGTGTCGGTCATCATGCCCGGCGTGATCGGCAGGCGGCGTCCTGCGGCAGTGAGGTAGCTGCGGGTCGTTTCGACGATGACGTTGAAATAGGCTTCCTTCGTCGCTTCGTCATAGATGCTATCGGCCGAGACCTGGACGACCTTCCCGTCCAAACCGCCATAGGTCGAGAAGTCGTAGGCGGTGACCTTGACCAGCGCCTTGTCGCCAACCTTGATGAAGGCGATGTCGCTCGGCTTGACGCGGGTTTCGACGAGCAGCTTGTCGCCCATCGGCACCACTTCCATCACCTTTTGGCCAGCCTGGACGAAGCCGCCGATGGTCGTGACCTGAACGTCGTTGACGACGCCGTCGACCGGCGAGCGCAACTCCATGCCACGTGCGCCGCGCAAAGATTCCGCATTGACGGCCAGCTTCTGCTGGACCTGGCTGCGTTCGTTGAGCGCATCCTGGCGGAAGGTGAAGCTGGCTTCATTGGCCTGGCTCAACGCTTCGCTGACCGCGGCCATCGCCCGGCCCTGCTGTTCGCGGGCGGCGGCGATGCGGCCCTGCAGGTCGACCACTTCGCGCTGGGCATTGGCGAGTTCGGTCTGCGGGACGATGTTCTTGGCGGCGAGCGGCGCCAGGCGGTTCACATTGTCCTGCGCGAGGGTGAGGCTGCGCGACAGCGACGAAATGGTGGCGGCGGCCTCGGCGGCTTCGCGGCGGCGCTGTTCGGCTTGCGCCCGCAGCGCTGCGACGCGGCTCGACAGGGCTTCGCGGCGGACCTGGCTAAGGGTCGCTTCTTCGCCGCCTAGACCTGCCGAAGCTGCACCATTGCCTTCGGCGGCAAGCCGTGCCGACCGCGCTTCTAGCGCCTCGGTTTCGGCCAGCACCTGTCGGCTTTGCGGATTGTCGAGCTTGGCCAGCAACTGTCCACGCGCCACCCTCTGCCCCGAACGGACCATCAGTTCCGATACGGTCGCCGGTTCGGACGCCTGGATGACCTGCACCTTGCTCGAGGGAATGACCTTGCCCTGGCCGCGTGTCACCTCATCGACCTGGGCCAGCATCGCCCACAGGATGAACAGGCCGAAGCCAACGGCGACCGACACGATGATCAGGCGCGCGCCGGTCAGCGGTTCACGCCGGCGTCGGCCGGTGGTCGGCATGAAAGGGAGGTTCGACATAGCGTTCATGGCCTAAAGTCCCGCGACCTGCGTACCGGTGGCCGGCGCCGCCGCGACGGCCGCGGACCCGCGCTGGGTCGCTGCGACCGTCCGCGCCGCGGAGCCGGTTTCCGACGGCATCGGAATGTTGAGGGTCCAGCCCTTCGACGTGTCGAGCAGTCCGCCGACATCGTTCTGGGCGCGATTGAGCACGGTGCCGTCGGTGATCGGCCCGGCCGGAGCGGCAACCACCGTTTCGCCTTCGACGGTCACCACCGCAGGACGCAGCGGCGGACGGAGCGACAGCGGATCGTTGGGCTCGCCGACATAATGGCCGGTGAAGGCCGCGCTCGACCCCCAGGCACCGGGCCAGCGATAGAAGATGTGCGCGCCGATCTGGGTCAGCTTGGCCAGCTTGGGCGCCCAATAGGGCGCGACATAGTTGGCGTGATAATGGGTGGCGCCGCCGACCGACTGTTCGACGAATCCGTTGAGCGCGGCGCGGGCGATCGCTTCCGCTTCCTTCCACGCGCCGAGAGCCGGACGACGATAGAGCGAGCCGTCGCAGACGAAGCTGAACTGGCAGACCGGTTCGCGCGATCCCTGGTAGACGACGCCGCAAACCGACTTGGGAAAGGCGGGGTGGCGAAGGCGGTTGAGCACTACCTGCGCGACCGCGCGGCGGCCTTCCAGCGGTTCATTGCCGGCTTCGTAATAGACGGCTTGGGTGAGGCACAGCAACGCACGGCGATAGTCGGTGACGTCGGATGCCGGCAGGTCGAACGGACGGGCAGCCGCGATGGCGCCCTTCACGAACGGCATGTTGGCGTTGATCATCAGCGCATCGGCACCGGTCGCGCGGTTGGCGACCAGCTGCTCCCCGCTGGTCGCGTCGAGCAGCGCGGCGGCATCGGCCTTGGCGATCAGCGGCCGCGACGCATCTGCGGTGCCGAAATCGGGCAGGCTGGACCCGCCAGCCGCAACCACGACCAGCGCAGCGGCACCGAGGGTCGCCAGGCGACGCGGGGGAGGACAGGTCATTTCGACGCCGCCTTCTGCGCGGCAGCCGTGAGACTAGCCATGACCTGGTCGCGCGGACCGTCGGCGAGGACCTTGCCGCCGTCGATCACCACCAGCCGGTCGCAGATGCTAAGCATGTTGTGACGATGGGTGGACACGACCAGGGTCTGGTCCGGCGCAAGCGCGGTCTTCAGCTTGTCGATGAAATATTGTTCGGTCTGCGTGTCCATCGCACCGGTCGGTTCATCGAGGAACAGCAGCCGCGACGGACCGACAAGCGCGCGGGCCATCACCAGCAAAGAGCGCTGGCCGCCGGACAGCAGCGACCCGCGTTCGCCCACGGGCCGGTCGAAGCCCGCCGCGTCGCGCGACAGGAACAGGTCGGCGCCCGATTTGACGACCGCGCCAATCAGGTCTTCGTCGGTGGCACGTGCCGCGCCGAGCATCAGATTGTCGCGCACGGTGCCGGAGAAAAGCTCGGCATCCTGACCGACGAAGCGGAAGCTGTCGCGCAGTTGGTGCGGGTGGTACTGGCGGCTGTCGAGGCCGTCGACCAGCATTTCGCCGTCGGTCGGCGCATAGAGACCGCAGAGCATCCGGCCCAGCGTCGACTTGCCCGACGCGACCCGACCGATGATCGCGATCCGCTCGCCCGGCTTGATGCTGAGGTTGATGTCCGACAGGCTGTCGAGGCTGGCACCCGGATAGCGCATCGACGCGTTCTTCAGCTCGATATGGCCAGCGCGAATTTCGGGCACCACGCTGCGTGCGGCGACCTGCCGCTCGTCCGGCGCTTCCATCATCCGCTGCAGTGAATCGAGCGTCGTCATCGACTGGCGCGCACGGGTGACGAGGAAGGCGAACTGGCCGATCGGCGACATTGCGCGTCCGGCAAGCATGACGATCGCGATGATCGCGCCCATCGTGATTTCGCCGGCATTGAACATGTAGAAGCCGCCGACCACCAACCCGACGCTGATCGCCTGCTGCGAGATCGACGCCATGTTGACTGCGACCGACGTCAGCTTGCGCATCTTCTGCTGGGTGGCTGCCGACATCGCGGCATAGCGGCGCCAGCGGCCGAGCATCTGACCTTCGGCACGCGCCGACTTCAGCGTTTCGATGCCGCCGATCGATTCCACCAGCACCGAATGCTGCAGCGAGCTGTCGGCCTGCGCGTCGAGCGAGGCCTGGCTCATTCGACGCTGAAGCGTGAAGCCGATGATCAGCGTGGCGGCAATGCCGAACAGCGGCACCAGCACCAGCGGCCCGGCAAGAATGGTGATCAGCGCAAGGAACACCAGCATGAACCCGATATCGACCAGCAGCACGACCGAGGTCGACGCGAAGAAGTCGCGGATGCCTTCATATTCGCTGACGCGCTTGGCGAAGGCGCCGGTCGAACCCTGGCGGTCCGCCATCGGCAGGTTCATCACCTTTTCGAACAGCTTCTGGCTGTATTTGGCGTCGAGCTTCCGCCCGATTTCATCGACCAGCTGCGAGCGCGCAAGGCGAAGTATGTAGTCGAAGCCCAAGGCGAGGAGTACGCCAAGCGCCAGCACCCAAAGGGTCGGTACCGCCTTGTTCGGGATGACCCGGTCATAGACGTTCATCGTGAACAGCGGCACGGCCAGGGCCAGCAGGTTGACGATCAGCGCGGCGAGCAGGACGGGCCAGAACTGGCCGCGAACCTTCCACACTTCCGACCAGAACCAGTGAGTGCGCTTGGCCTTGTCCCACGGGCGCTCATTTTCGCGCTCGCGGGTCGGGTCGGCTTCAACCGCGACCGCTTCGCCGGTGAACAGGGCTTCAAGGTCGGATGCCGGGACCCACATCGGGTCGGGCGTTCCCGGTGAATAAATAAGAGCGTCACCGTCCTTCATCTCCAGAAGGACGATGGCCCGGTCTTCCTGCAGCTCGACGATCGCCGGCAGCTGCTCGATGCGCCAACCGGCGACACGGCGGCGCGAAACGGGGTCCCCGCGCATCCCGACCTGCTCGAGCGCCGGCTCGATCTGGTGGAAAGGCAGGGTCCCCGCCGCACTCAACGCCAACCCCGCACGGAGCAGGACCGGGGAAGACGGCCTGTCCGCGCGCCGCGCGAGGAAGGTTAGGCAGTCGAGGACAGGGTCAATCTCACGCGAAGGCGTAGAATCCATCCAGTTCATCGCGCTCAACGTCCTGTCCCCCGACCGACGCTTTAGTTACTTGCCGGTGCGGGCGGGCCCATCACCGGATACGGCATGCTGTTTTCCTGCTTGTCGGTGGCAGGAACGTCAGCCGAATGATATTTGCCGCGCTCGTCGCTCCAGGCGGCGGTCGGCATGTTGACGCCCATCGCCTCGATCAGCTTGTTGGCCGCGGCCAGCACCCGATACTGGGCATAGACCTTGGCGAGACGCGCGGTCTCGGCCTGGGCCTGAACGTTGTAGCGGGTGTTCTGCGCATCGAGCACGTCGAGCAGCGAACGACGGCCGACGTTGAACTGCTCGCGATAGGAAAGCAGCAGGTCGTCCGCGACGCGGCTCTGCGTTTCGAGCTCGCTGGCCAGACGGGTCTGGTTGGTCAGACGGCTCCACGCCGACCGCGCATCTTCTTCCGCACGGCGTTGCTGTTCGAACAGGCGGGCATGGGCTTCGTCGGCCCGCGCCTTTTGTTCGCGCACGTTGGCGGTGTTGGTGCCGCCGTCGAAGACTTTCCAGCGCATGACGACACGGGCGCCCAGATCGCTGGTGCGCCCCTGGAAGCCGTCGATGTCCTGGCCGTAGCGGGCGGTGCCTTCAAGGTTGAAGCGCGGTCCGAGCTGCGACTGGGCAACCTTGACCACTTCACGCGCCGCCGACAGATCGGCAGTCGCTTCCTGGACGCGCGGGTTGTTGTCGCGCGCGGCCGCTTCGGCTTCCGCCAAAGTCGCCGGCATCGCAGCCGACAGGTCGGGCGGCATGGCAACGCTGTCGATCGGCAGGCCGGTGAGGGTCTGGAATTCGATCGCCGCGGTGTCGAGGTCTTCACGCGCTTCGGTCACGCGGGCGCGGGCCGACTGCAGGCGTTCTTCCGCCTGCTGCTGGTCCGCGATCGAGATCGAACCGCGCGCAACGCCTTCGCGAAGGTCGCCGGCAAGGCGTTCGTGGAACGTTGCATTGTCCTGCGCGATCGCCACCAGACGCTGCTGCAGCAGATAGTCGATATAGGCGCGCGAGACGTTCAGCGCGACGAATTCGCTGCGTTCTTCGACGCGGGCGGCGGCGCCGTCGGTGCGCGCGGCCTGACGACGGATTTCCGCCGTGCGTTCGCCGAAATCGAACAGCAGCTGGTCGGCGATGGCGATGCCTTCGATCGGCTCAAGCCGCTGGTCGGCGATGCCGAGCGCGCGGCGGGTCGGGTTGCGCAGCTTGCGCAGGCCGGCCGAAAATTCGACCGAAATGCGCGGCAGCCACAGGCCTTCCGCCTGGCGCCGTTCTTCCATCGTGGCCTGCTTGTTGGCGACGGCCTGACGGATTTCCGGATTGGATTGGAGTGCCGATTGTACGGCGTCACGCAAATCGGCGCCCAAGGCCGGCGTACTGCAAAGCAGCACCGCCCCGGGAACGATAATCGTCCAGTGCTTCCTCTTCATGTCTTCCCCCTTCTGGTCAAACGCAAAGGCCGTCCCCGTCCACCAGGGACGGCCGTCACATGGTTCAGCCGTGTACTGTCGGCGGAACCGCGTCATGATGGAGCGCCAAAGCACTCACCTTCATCATCATGTCCGACTGGAGCATGAAAGCGGTCTGTGCCCCCATGTCCCAACCTTGGACAGGGCCAGCCGACAGGCTTGCCGCGTCCAGAGCGCCCGATTCGGCGTGGCTGCCGCCCGCCGCCGGAATGCCGGCCAACAGGCTGTCCACAGTCGGCGCGCCGCCATGTCCGAGGGCATCGGCAAGGATGGCCGAGACCGGACCCGGAACGTTGGCATTGTTGCCGAGACCGACGGCCTGAAGCGCCTCGACCGACGGCATCGCGATGGTCGGAGCTGCCTGCGCCGCCGCCGCAAAGTCGGCCGTGAACGCAGGTCCGCTATCGGCCAGCAGCGATTCGACGGTGCCGATCAGGCTGGCGTGGCTGCCCGACAGGTCGCCATGCGACAGCGACTGGACGTCGGCCGCAAAGCTGCTGGACAGGCTGGTCGAACCGATCGCCGACTGGTGCCCGATCGACAGGTCGATGGGGTTGCCGACGATGTCGTCGCTGACCGATTCCCGGCCCACGACCTGGTTGTGCAGGCCCGACATCGCAGTATCGATCGCCAGGTTTGCACTGGCGTCGGCATGCTCGATGCCCTGCGCCGCCGCCGGCAGCACCGCCAGGCCCGCCGCCGCGACAGCCGCTGCAAGGGCAAGGCTGTTGTCGTTGCCGGCCAGCCGCTGCTGTTCGGTGGTCGCCGCGCTGACCGAGAAGCTGGCATCGGCCAGCGATCCGGTCGACCCGTCGGCATTGGTGTAGGTGCCGGTGCCGGCAACCTGCACATCGCCGTCGGCGGTCGAGTAGCTGACGCCATTCGAGACCAGCGAGACCGCCGTGATGCCGGCTTCTGCCAGCGAGCGATATTCGCCGGCGTCGACGGTGCCGTTCGAGTTGGCATCCTGCCACACCCCGAACTTGGCATAGTCGGCATCGCCCGCATCGAGCGTCGCGCCATAGCTGGCGTTGAGCGCCTGGAGGTCGGTCAGGCCGTCATGGCCGAACACGAATTCCGAAGCCCCGTCGACAGTTCCGTTGCCGTTGGCGTCGCGCACCAGGATACCGTCGTCCGCAGCCGCCCATGCCGTCGACACAAGGCCGTTGCCATAGTCGTAATGGACGCCCGCATCCTGGCTGAGGAAGTGCACGCCATCGCCATTGAGGTCGAGCACCACCGGAGCCGCAGGGGCGAACGGCACCAGGCCGGTCGCGATGTGAACCGAGAACGCCCCGGCGGCAGTCGGATCGCCGTCGCCGTCGGTCAGCGCAACGGTGAACGATGGCGTGACGTTGAGGGTCGAGCTGGTGACACCAACGGAGACGAGGTCAACCTTACCCGGAGCCGCGCCGCTGCTATACATCTCGATGTCGGCAATAAATTTGCCCGCCGGCGCGCTGTAGGTCCAGTTGGTCGCCGCAGCACTGCTCGATCCATCGAAGACGCTGGTCGGGATGTGACCCGACGCGAACGTGCCATCGGTGAAGTGGACGACGTAAGTGATGTCGTCCCCCGCTCCGTAGTTGATGAAGTCATACACCGCATAGCTGATGTTCGGCAGGCCCGGATTTGCCGGAGGCACGAAGGCGCCCGCGCCGTCCGGATCGTCCAGCGCTTGCGGGCCGAAATCCCAATTGAAGAACTCGTTGGTTCCTTCGAAGTTGTTATTGTCGACACCCCAACCGGCCGTCGAGCCGTTCACACCCGCGGTGGTCAGGTTGGCACCAGCATTACCGGTCGCCAGCCAGCTCGCTTCGTTGAAGCCTGCGCCAGTCGTGTAGCCCGAAACGACGCAAAGGTTGCCACCACCGCCGGTCAGAACTTGATAGGTGGTCGGACCCGCGCCGAAGGAGCTGGATCCGCCGATCGGAACGTCGGTCACCGTGGGATCCAGCGGGGTGATCAGGTCGAACACATACTGTCCCGAACCGCCCGCCGTCGGATTGACCGTCACGGTGTAGACCGCGACATTGTCCGTCCCCGCTTCATAGGTGCCGTTGTTGTTAACGTCCTGATAGGCCGTCAGCACGTTGCCGACCTGGTTGGTCACCAGCGCATGGCCGCCCGATTTCAGGCCGGTGTTGTTGGCCGTGATCGTCATCAGCGAACCCGGACCGTCAGACCCCGGCGAGAAGTGCAGCGTACCGATCGCCGGCGTGGTGGCCGGGTTGTTGTCGGTCTGCTGGCTCTGCACCACACCCAGCGTCGGACCATCGTCCTGGAACTGGATCTGGCTGCCGATGTTGATCGACTGCGACGCGCTGTCGCCGTCATGGTCGGTAACCGTCACGACAGCCTGGATCGCCGTATTGGTGATCGACGACGATTCGTCGTTGCTGCCCGTGTTGGTGTGCTTGATCGACAGATATTCGACCATGCTGATGTGACCGGTGGAGTCGATTGACACCGCAAAGGCCGCCTTGCCGTCATCGGCGCCGCCGACCACACGGCCGACAACCAGCCCGCCTTCGACGTGGAGGACGATGTTGAAGCCGTCCGTCGTCTGGAGGCCCGAACTGACGCCGTCCGACGCGATCGCCAGGCTGAACGCGGTCGTGCCCGCGCCGTCGGCGCCGTAGGAGCTACCTGTCGAATTGACGACCGCCGAAGCGTTCGACGCATATTGATAGGCCATCCAAACGTCGACGCCCTTGTTGGCCACGCCGTTGAACACCGCGAGCGGACCCGCGACATCGTTGGCATCGCCCTGCAGGCCGGCGGTTTCGTCGACCGCCACGGCAGAGCCGGTGAGGTTGATCGCCGCCGTCGGCGTGTCGTCGTCGACGTTGACGAGAAGCGAGCCGGTGGCCGTGTCGCCATCATGGTCGGTGACCACATAGCTGATTGCGAACGAGACATTATTCTCGTCCCCGCCCGCCGGATGATCGATCGGTGCAACCTGGGTCACCGTATAGGCGCCGGTCGTGCCGTTGACCGTGAGGGTCAGAACGTGCGTCGCACCCTGCATCACCCACAGGTCGCCATTCGGCTGCAGCGAATAGCTGAAGCCAGCCGGTGCACCGGTGGTCGCATAGGCGACAGAGCCTGCACCGTCGGCGCCGTAGCTGTGCGCCAGCGTGCCGCTTGCGTTGACCGAGTTGGCATCGTCGCCGGTGCCGCCCGCATTACCGCCGCCCAGCGCGTCGTCGTCCAGCTGGACGGTCCCATTGCTCGACACCGTCGGTGTGTCGTCGTCGACGTTGACGAGAAGCGAGCCGGTCGCGGTGTCGCCGTCACGGTCCGTGACCACATAGCTGATCGCGAACGAGACGTTATTCTCGTCGCTTCCCGCCGGGTGATCGATCGGCGCGACCTGGGTCACCGTGTAGGCACCGGTCGTGCTGTTCACCGTCAGGGTCAGCACATGGACCGCGCCCTGCATCACCCACAGGTCACCGTTCGGCTGCAGCGAATAGCTGAAGCCAGCCGGTGCGCCGGTGGTGAGATAGGCCGTCGAGCCCGCGCCATCGGCGCCATAGCTGTGCGCCAGCGTGCCGCTTGCGTTGACCGAATTGGCGTCGTCGCCGGTGCCGTTCGCATTTCCGCCGGCCAGCGCGTCGTCGTCGAGCTGGACCGTCCCATTGCTCGCCACCGTCGGCGTGTCGTCATCGACCGTGATGACCAGGGCACTGGCCCCGGCCGCGACCGTGTCGCCGTCGTGATCGGACGCCTGGATGATCGAGCTCAGGTTGATGACAATGTCATTCTCGTTGAGACCCGATGCATGATCCAGCGGCGCGCTGAGCGTGAACAGGTAGCCGCCGGTGGTCGAGTCCAGCGTCAAGGTAAAGACCGTGGTCGCACCAGCCGACGCAGTCAGCGTGTAGACGCCGAGGTTGACGCCGATCTGATAGGTGAGCGCAACACCGCCCGAGGTCAGGCCAAGCGCGGTCAGCGACGAGGCGTTGACCAACTGGTAGACCAGCGGAGTGTCCGCACCGGCCGAGAACAGGCTGGAGACGTTGCCCGAAGCGGTGGTGGATTCGCCCGGCACGTCGCCCGTTCCGCCCGGAATGCCGCCCGGCAGACCGTCTTCGTCGACGGTCCCGGTCAGCTGCGTTGCAGTCGCCGTCGGCGTATCGTCGTCGACATTGACGGTGATCGAGCCGGTGGCCGTGTCGCCGTCATGGTCGGTGACCACATAGCTGATCGCGAACGAGACGTTGTTTTCTGCATTGCCGGTCGGATGATCGATCGGTGCGACCTGGGTAACCGTATAGGCGCCGGTCGTGCTGTTCACCGTCAGGGTCAGGACATGCGTCGCACCCTGCATCACCCACAGGTCGCCGTTCGGCTGCAGCGAATAGCTGAAGCCAGCCGGTGCACCGGTCGTGCTGTAGGCGATCGAGCCTGCACCATCGGCGCCGTAGCTGTGCGCCAGCGTGCCGGTCGCGTTGACCGAGTTGGCATCGTCGCCGGTGCCGCCCGCGTTGCCGCCGGCCAGCGCGTCGTCGTCCAGCTGGACGGTCCCGTTGCTCGACACCGTCGGCGTATCGTCGTCGACGTTGATGGTGATGGTGGCCGGGTCCGTATCGCCGTCGAGGTCGGTGACCTTGACGCCGATCGAGAAGACGAGATTGTTTTCGTCGCTACCCGCCGGATGATCGATCGCATGGTTCTGAACCACGTTGAACGCACCGGTGGTCTGGTTCAGCGTCACCGTCAGGACGACCGTTCCGCCTTGCAGCACCTGGACCGTCGTGGCGTTGACCACGTTGACCGTGAAGCCCGAAGGAAGCGTGTTAAGCCCCGAGAAGCTGTAGGTCAGCGCGCCGTCGCCGCCGGTTCCGACCAGCTGGCCCGGAAGGCCCTGCGCGTCGGGATCGTCGCCCGTGCCGCCGGCATTGCCACCGGACAGTGCATCGTCGTCCAGCAGGACCGGCGCCGGATCGGGCAGGTTCGGGGTGCTGTCGGCAATGGTGATGGTCAGCGTCGCCGACGCCGGATCGCCGTCACCGTCGACATAGCTGTATACGAAGCTGTCGGTCGCGCCGCCCGGCCCGCTGGTGCGGGTATAGGTGTAGCTGCCGTCGGCGTTCATGTGCAGCGTGCCGTACTGGCCGTTGACGTCGAAACCGCCGGCCGGGTTGGTGTCGGTGCTGCCGTTATAGCCAGACAGGCCCGAAACCGCACCGAAACCGTCGGCACCCGGGACATCGGCGTTTGCCGTGCCTTCGTTGGTGCCCGAACCGGTGATCACATTGCCCGACGCCTGGTCGGTCAGCGGATCCGTGATGTCGGTGTCGTTCTTGGCCAGCGGACCATCGTCGAGGAAGGTGATCTGGCCGCCGATGTCGACTGCACCCGAGGTAACGGGGTCGCCGTCGCCGTCGGTCGCCGTCACCGTCACGCCAATGATGTTCGAGCCGAAGCTGAGCGGATCATTGGGGTTCGGGTTGATCGGGTGATCAAGCGACAGATATTGTTCGACCGTGACCACACCGGTGCCCGAGTTGATCGCGATGGCGAACGCCGCCTGGCCGTTGAAGGTGCCGCCCTGGACGACACCGACGATGACGCCGCCCACCAGCTGAAGCTGGATCGGCGTGCCGTCGGTCAGCGTGAGACCGCTGTTGGCGTTGATGATCGACAGCGCATAGCTGATCGAACCCTGCAACGCCGGGCCGTCGGCACCGAACACCGCATTGGGGTTGACGATGGCCGAGCCGCTGTTGGCCTGGCCGATGGCGAGGCCGCCCGACAGATCGGGGTCGTCTCCCTTGACGATCGCACCGGTGTTGATGCCCGGGGTGCCCGAAGGCAGGCTTTCGTCGACCGTGACCGTCGCATTGGCATTGACCGTCGGGTTCACCGTGGGGCCGTCGTCGAGGAAGGTGATCTGGCCCGAAATGTCGATCGCACCCGAGGTGACGGCATCGCCGTCGCCGTCGGTCGCGGTGACCGTGACACCGACCGCGCCCTGAATGATGTGCAGAGCATCGTTCGGATCCGGGTTCACCGGATGGTCGAGCGACAGATATTGTTCGACCGTAACCACGCCCGTGGTCGGATTGATCGCGATGGCGAAGGCCGCCTGGCCGTTGAAGGTGCCGCCCTGGACGACGCCGACGATGACGCCATTGACCAGCTGAAGCTGGATCGGGGTCCCGTCAGTGAGGGTCAGGCCCGGATTGGCGCTGGTGATGGTCAGCGCGTAGCTTAGCCCGCCGCCCGCGGCCGCGCCGTCGGCGCCGAACACGGCATTGGCATCGACGACGGCGACGCCCGAATTGGCCTGGCCGATGGCGGTGCCGCCGGCGAGGTCGGGATCGTCACCCTTGACGATGGCGCCGGTGTCGATCGCCGGCGTGCCCGAAGGCAGGCTTTCGTCGACCGTAACGGTCGCGTTGGCGTGCAGCACCGGGTCGATGGTCGGGCCGTCGTCGAGGAAGGTGATCTGCCCCGAAATATCGACCGCGCCCGAGGTGACGGCATCGCCGTCGCCGTCGGTCGCCGTCACGATGACGCCGACCGTGCCTTCGCCGAGACCCAGCGGGTCGTTCGGATTCGGGTTCACCGGGTGATCGAGCGACAGATATTGTTCGACCGACACCACGCCCGTGGTCGGGTTGATGGCGATGGCAAATGCCGCCTGGCCGTCGAACGTGCCGCCCTGGACGACGCCGACGATGACGCCGCCTACCAGCTGAAGCTGGATCGGCGTGCCGTCGGTCAGCGTCAGGCCGCTGCTGGCGTTGGTGATGGTCAGCGCATAGCCGATACCGCCGCCCGCCGCTGCGCCGTCCGCGCCGAACATTGCATTGGCGTTGACGATGGCCGTGCCGCTGTTGGCCTGGCCGAGGGCGAGGCCACCGGCGAGGTCGGGGTCGTCGCCCTTGACGATCGCACCGGTGTTGATCGCCGGCGTGCCCGAAGGCAGGCTTTCGTCGACCGTTACCGTCGCGCGCTGGTTCACCGTCGGGTCGATGGTGGGACCATCATCGAGGAAGGTGATCTGGTGCGAAATGTCGACCGCACCCGACGTCACGCTGTCGCCGTCGCCGTCGGTCGCCGTGACCGAAACCGCGATGGTGTTATCGCCGAGGCCGAGCGGATCGTTCGGGTTCGGGTTGAGTGGGTGATCGAGCGATAGATATTGTTCGACCGTGACCACACCCGTGCTCGAGTTGATCGCGATGGCGAACGCCGCCTGGCCGTCGAAGGTGCCGCCCTGGACGACGCCGACGATGACGCCGTTGACCAGTTGCAGCTGGATCGGCGTACCGTCGGTCAGCGTCAGGCCGCTGTTGGCGTTGGTGATCGACAGGGAATAGCTGAGGCTACCCTTATCGGCCGCGCCATCGGCGCCGAATACCGCATTGGCATTGACGATGGCCGAACCGCTGTTGGCCTGGCCAAGCGCAAGACCGCCGGCGAGGTCGGGATCGTCGCCCTTGACGATCGCACCCGTGTCGATGCCCGGCACACCCGAGGGCAGGCTTTCGTCGACCGTGACCGTCGCATTGGCGTTGACCGCCGGATCGACCGTCGGGCCGTCGTCGAGGAAGGTGATCTGGCCGCCGATGTCGACCGCACCCGAGGTAACGGGATCGCCGTCGCCGTCGGTGGCCGTGACGGTCACGCCGACCGCGCCCTCGATGATGTGGAGCGCGTCGTTCGGATCCGGATTCACCGGGTGATCGAGCGACAGATATTGTTCGACCGAGACCACGCCCGTGGACGGGTCGATGGCGATGGCGAACGCCGCCTGGCCGTCGAATGCGCCGCCCTGGACGACGCCGACAATGACGCCGTTGACGAGCTGCAGCGAGATCGGCGTGCCGTCGGTCAGCGTCAGTCCCGGATTGGTGCTGGTGATCGTCAGCGCATAGCTGATGCCGCCACCGGCCGCCGGACCGTCGGCCCCGAAGGCAGCATTCGGCGTGACGATGGCCGTCCCGCTGTTGGCTTGGCCGATGGCAAGGCCACCCGCCAGGTCGGGGTCATCGCCCTTGACGATGGCGCCGGTGTCGATCGCCGGCGTGCCCGAGGGCAGGCTTTCGTCGACCGTGACGGTCGAATTGGCGTTGAGCGACGGATCGACCGATGGGCCGTCGTCGCGGAAGGTGATGAGGTTCGAAATGTCGATGTCGCCGGTCGACACGGTGTCGCCGTCGCCATCGGTCGCCGTTCCGACCACCGCCAGCGTGCCTTCACCAAGGCCGAGCGGATCGTTGGGGTCCGGATTCACCGGGTGATCGAGCGACAGATATTGTTCGACCGACACCACGCCGGTCACCGGGTCGATGGAAATGGCGAAGGCCGCCTGGCCATCGAAGGTGCCGCCTTGGACGACGCCAACCACGACGCCGTTGCCGAGTTCGACCAGGGTAATCGGCGAACCGTCGGTAAGCGTAAGGCCCGAAGTCGCATTGGTGACGTTGAGCGCATAGGCGATCCCGCCGCCCGCGGCCGGACCATCCGCGCCGAACGATGCGTTGAGATCGACGATCGCCGTCCCGCTGCTCGAATGGCCGATGGCGCCGCTGCCCGCGACGTTGGGATCGTCACCCTTGGTGACGCCCGGCGTGGCGATGGCGGCCGCGGCACTCGGGCCGGATTCATCGACGACGATCGCGGCTTCGCGGTTGAGCACAGGATCGATCGTCGGCGTATCGTCGTCGACGTTGACGTGCAGGGTGCCGGAAGCGCTGTCGCCGTCGACGTCGGTCACCTTGTAGGTGATGTTGAAGTCGACATTGTTTTCATCGCTGCCCGCCGCGTGGTCGATCGTCGCGACCTGGATCACCGTATAAGCACCCGTGGCGGTGTTCAGCGTCACGGTCAGGACATGGGTCGCGCCCTGCAGGACCCAGAGGTCGCCATTGGCCTGCAGCTGGTAGCTGAAGCCCGACGGCGCACCGCCGGTCTGGAAGGCATAGGTCAACGCACCGTCGCCGCCCGACGCGGCGAGCACGCCGCTGAGGTTGGCGGCGTCGGCATCGTCGCCGATCCCGCCGGGATTGCCGCCCGGCAGGGCGTCATCGTCAAGCTGCGCGGTAGCGTTTTCGCCCGTTACCGGGAGCGCGTCGGCGATGGTGATGGTCAGCGTAGCCGACGCATTGTCGCCGTCGCCGTCGGTCAGCGTGTAGGTGAAGACGTCCGACACGCCGCCCGGCGTGCCTTCGTTGCGGACATAGCTGTACGACCCGTCGGCCTTGATCGTCAGCACGCCATACTGGCCGTTGACCACAAGGTTGCCGCTGCCGTCGAAGCTGCTGTCGCTGCCGCCGGCGCCCGAAACGGCGCTGACGGTGGCGTTGTCGGCGCCGACATTGTCCTTGCCGTTGTCGCTGTCGCCGGCGTCGCCGGCCGATGCGTCGGTGATGACGTTGCCGGTCGCCGGACCGAACTGACCGGCCGCGATGCTGTCAGTATCGTTGACCGCGATCGGGGCGTCGTCGACGATGTTGACCTGAAGGGTCGCGGTCGCGGCATCGCCGTCGGGATCGGTGATCGTGACGACGAAATCGTCATGCGTCGAATTGCCCGACGTATTGTCGCCGAGGATGTAGTTGTAACCGATCGCGCCGGGCGCGATGCTGGTGATAACCATCGTGCCGAAGTCGCCAGAGATGACCTGGCCGACATTGGTGACGAGAACGCCGTTGATGGTGATCGAGCTGACGCCGTCGGGCGAATCGTACAGGATCGTGCCCGTCGTCGCTTCGCTGCCGTCGCTGTTGTTGCTGCCATTGCCGTCGGCTGCTTCGCCGGTCCCGGCCGGCTCGCCGCCGTTGCGGGTCGGAAGGCCGGCCTCACGGACTTCGTCAGTTGCATTGATCACCGGAATGCCATCGCCCGGATCGATCGAGATCGTCGGCTTGCGATCGGGCACGTCGACGCCCGGCTCGCGCACTTCCGGCGGCTTGTACTGCATTTCCGTCGGCGGGATTAGGTCGCCCAGCGGAACGCCCGGATCCAGCGGCGGAACCGGTACTTCGAAGTTGCCGCCCGACGACGGCGGCGGACCGCCACCTTCACCCGGACGCGGTTCCGAATCGATCAGCAGCGTGGCGAGGTTGGTGGGGGGAACCTCGACGCCGCCCAGAACGAGCTGCGGAACGAACACGGCGCCGTCGACGATCACCATCTGGGT
The DNA here is from genome assembly GCF_000585415.1 of Sphingomonas jaspsi DSM 18422. NCBI lineage: Bacteria > Pseudomonadati > Pseudomonadota > Alphaproteobacteria > Sphingomonadales > Sphingomonadaceae > Sphingomonas > Sphingomonas jaspsi. The sequence continues at coordinate 173,809 of NZ_KK073876.1, forward strand.
GCCGTCCGGCAGGTTGATGACCAGGTTGCGGCCGACGACCATGATGTCGCTCAGCTGCACGCCTTCCGGCAGCACGACGACGCCGTCGGGACCCGGGACGACCTGCTGCGCATCGGCGCGGACCGCCTGCTGGGTCTTGCCGAATTCGATGATGAGGTCGGCGGTGTCCACGCGGCCATGCGCGTCCGCGAGCGTGTAGGTGAAGACGTCCTTTGAATTTTCGGGAACGTTGGCCTTCGGGACGTAGCGATAGTTGCCGTCGGCATCGATGGTCAGCTGGCCATGTTCGCCCGCGACCTGAAGCTTGCCGCCCGAAAGCGTGCTGTCGGTGCCGCCCGCGCCCGCGATCTTAGTGATGTGGGCGCCGTCCGCCATGTCCGAGCTCATCGGCCCGAACCGCGTGCCTTCGCCGCTGATGACGTTGCCGACCGCCGGATCGCGGCTGCCCGCCGTCAGCTGGTCGTTATCGTCCCGCGCGTCCGGAGCCTGCCCCTGCGCGATGCCGCCTGCCTGCGAATTGTCTTCGTACCGCATTTCCCACCTCATGCTTCACGAAACAGCGGCCGCGCCGCGATTTCATCCATGTCGGGGGGACGATCCGGTTAACCGGGAAAAAGGATCGATTGGTTAATTTCCCGGAACGCCCCCGCGCTCGTGAAGCAAGACAAACAACGCAATTGGGAATTTTTCAAGTCTGGCAGGATTTTACCTCCGTTTTGAAGAGTTTTCCTTACACTATATCTTAGAATACATTGGTTAACGTCCAGCCTGAATATCAGTATAGATTTGCCTAGACTATAATTTAGCCGACGTCTCATTAGCATTACATCGACATATTGCAGACAATACGTGCATAATTGAATTTGAATAGATTCACCGAATTGGCTCGAATTTAACCTCTGTTAATTTAATTAGCCGAGTTACCAAAAGGTTAACGAAGGGTAAATTTGGGTCGCGCCCGAATTCATCGCGGATTCCGGTGGTCCGGATGCCTGTGGAAAAAAATCCGCTCAGCTCGTCCCACTTTGGGAATCTTGGCCCCGGATCGACGCGCGACTCGGCCGCGACTCGCAGCGGCGCGCAATCGGACGTGAAACTTGCCGCCAGCCGCGCTAGCGTGTCGCCACCAAGGGGAGGTCGGATGAGAATTGCCTGCATCGGCGCAGGGCCTGCGGGGCTCTATTTCGCCATCTCGATGAAGCTGCGATGCCCCTCGCACGAGATCGTGGTGTTCGAGCGCAACGCGGAGGGCGTTACCTTTGGCTGGGGCGTGGTTTTCTCCGACCAGACGGTCGAGAACCTGATGGCCAACGACTTGGTATCCGGCCGCATCATTGCCGAAGAGTTTGCGCATTGGGACGATATCGACGTCCACATTCATGGCCAGACCGTTACCTCGCGCGGTCACGGCTTCATCGGGATCGGTCGCAAGCGGCTGCTCGAAATCCTGACCGCGCGTGCCCGTGAGCTGGGCGTCGAAATCAGGTTCGGAGAAGATTGCTCGCCTGCCCCCGAAGCCTGGGATGCGTTCGACTTGGTCATCGCTGCCGACGGCATCAACAGCCGTATCCGCGATGCCCATGCCGACCACTTCGGGGTCGATATCCAGGAGCGGGCGAACCGTTTCGTCTGGCTGGGCACGCCAAAGACGTTCGACGCGTTCACCTTCGCGTTCGAGAAGACGGAAGCCGGGTGGATCTGGGCCCACGCCTACCGCTTTGCCGACGACTGCTCGACCTTCATCGTCGAATGCAGCGAAGAGACCTGGATGAAGGCCGGCTTCGACCGCATGAGCCAGGCCGAAACCATATCCGCGTGCGAGCGAATTTTCGCCCGCTACCTCGACGGCCAGCCGTTGATCAGCAACGCTGCCCACCTTCGCGGATCGGCCGCATGGCTGAAGTTCCGGCGCATCATTTGCCAGCGCTGGGACTATGGGAAGTTCATCCTGCTTGGGGATGCCGCGCACACGGCGCATTTTTCGATCGGGTCGGGGACCAAGCTGGCGCTGGAAGACGCCATCAAACTGGCCGAAGTGCTCAGCCGCCCGGGCCTTGATCGTGCCGCCGCGCTTGGCGAGTATCAGGCCGAACGCAACCTTGAAGTGCTCAAGCTGCAGAACAGTGCGCGCAATTCCACCGAGTGGTTCGAAACGGTCGATCGCTACCTTGATTTCGAGCCTTGGCAGTTCGCTTATTCGCTGATGACCCGGTCACAGCGTATCGCACACGAAAATCTGCGCGAACGCGACGCCGATTGGCTCGCCCAGACCGAGGCGGCCTTCTGGCAGCGCGCAATCGGCGAGGCCCGGAACGCCTGGCCGATGTTCGCCCCGCTGACGTTGCGCGACATGGAAGTCGCCAACCGGATCGTCGTGTCACCGATGGCAACCTATTCGGCGATCGACGGCACGCCCGGCGACTTCCACCTCGTCCATTACGGTGCGCGGGCGCAAGGCGGCGCCGGGCTGCTGTTCACCGAGATGACCTGCGTATCCCCGCATGGACGGATCACGCCCGGCTGCACGGGGATGTATGCACCCGAACACGTAACGGGCTGGAGGCGGATCACGGATTTCGTTCACCGCTACAGCAAGGCAAACATCTGCCTGCAGCTCGGCCATTCGGGCGGCAAGGGATCGACCCAGCTGGGCTGGCAGCAGATGGACGCACCGCTGCCCGACGGCAACTGGCCCCTTATCGCCGCGTCGGACGTCGCCTGGAGTGCCGCCAACCAGCACCCCCGGCCGATGACCCGCAACGACATGGACGTGGTCCGCGACCAATTCGTGGCGTCGGTCCGCATGGCCATCGAGGCGGGCTTCGACATGATCGAACTGCACGCCGCACACGGTTACCTGTTGTCGAGCTTTATCACGCCCAAGCAGAACCGGCGAACCGATGAATATGGCGGCAGCCTCGAGAACCGCCTTCGTTTCCCGCTGGAGGTGTTCTCGGCGATGCGCGCGGCATGGCCCGCGGATCGGCCCATGTCGGTTCGCATTTCGGCGACCGACTGGGCGGGTGACGAGGGCATCACGCCAGCCGACGCCGTCCTGATAGCAGAGGTCTTCGCGCGCGCGGGCGCGGACTTGATCGATGTGTCGGCCGGGCAGACCTGGGCGGAGGCCCAGCCCACCTACGGCCGCCTGTTCCAGACCCCCTTCAGCGACAAGATCCGCAACGAGGCCAACCTCAAGACGATGGCGGTCGGCAACATCACCGAGCCTGACCAGGTCAACGCCATCCTGACCGCCGGCCGCGCTGACCTGGTTGCCTTGGGGCGGCCGCACCTCATCGACCCGATGTGGACGCTGCGCGCAGCGGCGCAAGCACAATATCGCGGCCAATATGTGCCGCCACCCTATCTCAACGGCATGGCCCAGCTAGCGCGACTGTTCGAACGCGAAGCGGAAATGAAGGCAGCCGACCTGCGCGCCTAGCGCGGCGGACAATCCAGCGGCTCGCCGACGGCCTCGATCGTCGCGCTGCGGACCGCGAAGGCCGTCCCGGATTCTGCTTCGATCTTGAGCGGAGTATCGACCGCGGTCACCGCCGCACCGGCATCGGCGAAGCAGCGCAGCGGCACCTTGACCGTCGCCAGCTTGCCCGCGGGCAGCCGGCGAAGGGCGTCGAGAAGGTTGAACGTCGCCGACCCGAACGAAATCTTGAGGGGCCCATTGCCGACGGACTGCGGCACAAGGTCCAGCCTGAGCGCAAACGCATTGTTGAGCTGGCGCGTGAAGTCGGCGGGCTTGCCGTTGATCACGACGGCCGCCGGCCCTGTCCAGGTAAACAAGCGTCCGTCTTCCTGGGCCGAGACGTCGACCGGCTTCATCGCGACCCGTCCGCCAAGGCTGGTACCAGTGGCGGAGGACACGATCGCACCCCCCGCTTGATCAGCCAGCGTAAGCGCCCACGGGCCCGCAGCACGGCCCGCGGCGATCAGGCGGTTGGTGTCGACGGTTGCGGCAACGTCGACGCCCGGGTCTTCAGACAGCGTACCGACCGATCCGGGCTTGGCGTAGCTGAGGCCATAGCCGCGTTCGAACAGCGGCTTGGAGACTGGCGAACGCGCATCGGCCGGCCATGCGAACGGCAGCCGGCCGGTAAAGTCGCGCTTCGTTGTCCCGCCGCGACGGGCAACCAGCACATCGGCGACGCCGGCACCTTGCGTGCCCGGCAACCAGGCGGCGACGAAGGCATCGGATGCGTTGATTTCGGGACTGGCGAACAGCGGGCGTCCCGACAGGAACAGCGTCACGACCGGGATGCCCGCGGCCTTGAGCTTGCGGATCATCGCCAGGTTGGTCGCGCCTTCGGGCTGGAAATCCAGCGTCGGCACGTCGCCGAGAAATTCGGCATAGGGCTTTTCTCCGATCACCACGACGGCCACATCGGGCTTGTCGGTGAAGCTGCCATCGGCCGATAGCGCGGCCTTGCCGCCGGCATCGGCGACCGCGGACGACAGCGCGGCGAAGATAGTCTGGCCATTGGGGAAATCGCCATTGGTGACGTCGGTGCCCTGCCAACTGATCGTCCAGCCGCCGGCCTGCATCGCCATATTGTCGGCGCCCGCCCCTGCCACCAGCACGCGCGCGCCCGGTTTGATCGGCAGCACCGAGCCTTGGTTCTTCAGCAGGACGAGCGACTTGGCGACCGCTTCGCGCGCGACCGCCAAATGCTGCGCCGCGCCGACTTGCGTGGGATCGAAGCGCGCAACCGGCGACCGGCCGAGCAGGCCCAGCTTCGCCTTGACGCGGAGGATGCGGCGCACGGCATCGTCCAGCCGCGCGGTAGGGATCGATCCCGCCTTCGCTTCGCGCACCAGGCTTTCGTAAAGTCCCTTCCAGCTATCGGGCGCCATGTAGAGGTCGAGGCCGGCAAGCAGCGCGTCCTTGCAGTCCGTGACGGTGCAACCCGGGATCTGGCCGTGACCGTTCCAATCGCCGACGATGAGGCCGTTGAAGCCCATGCGGCCTTTCAGCACATCGGTCAGCAACGTCCTGTTGCCGTGGTTCTTGACCCCGTTCCAGCTTGAAAAGCTGGCCATCACGGTCAGCGCGCCCGCATTGATCGCGGCCGGATAGCCTTGAGCATGCTTGGCGACGAGTTCGGCCTCACCGATCTTGGCGTCGCCTTGGTCCTTGCCCTGATCGGTGCCGCCGTCGGCGAGGAAATGCTTGGCTGTCGCCGCGACATGGTGGGGCGCCAGCCTCTTGCCCGGCACCAGGTTCCCCTGGAGTCCTCGCGTCATCGCGTCGCCATAGGCCGCGACCAGCTTGGGATCCGACGAATAGCCTTCGTAGCTGCGCCCCCAGCGAAGGTCCTGCGGGACGGCCAGCGTCGGCGCGAAGGTCCATTCGATGCCGCTGCCCGCGACTTCTGCCGCCGTCGCTTCGCCGATGCGCCGGATCAGCGCCGGATCATGCGCCGCGCCAAGGCCGATGTTGTGCGGGAAGATGGTGGCGCCCGGCAGGTTGCTGTGGCCATGCACCGCGTCGACGCCGAACAGGATTGGAATTTCCGCGCCTGCACCGCCCGGCTTGACCGAAGCAGCCCGAAACTCGCTGACCAGCCGGTGCCAGTCCGCAGCGCTCGACCGTTCGTTGCCATAGGGTCCGCTGTTGCCGCCGGCCAGGATCGACCCAAGCGGATAGGTGGCGAGATCGGCGGGCGTGATCGTGCTGATATCGGCCTGGATCAACTGGCCGACCTTCTGCTCCACCGTCATGTTCGAGAGCATCCGGTCGATGCGGCGTTCGGTCGCCGGATCGGTCAGCGCCTTCGGGCTATGCGCCGCGGGCCATTTCTTGGGATGGGCGACGGCATCGGCACCTTGCTGCGCATGACCCGTCACAGGACTGAGCGCGGTCGCGACCAACAACGACAGGCCCACGGCCCGACCCAGCTTGCCCATACTCGCATCCTCACCATTGTTAACGTTATCAATTGCACTTTGCCTGCAGCGGCGCACTTGATCAAGCGCTGCGTTTGCGGGTCACGGCGAATAGGAGAATTCCGGCTGCCAACGATAGGCCGCTCAGCAGCAGGAAAAGCCCGGAGAAGCCGAAATTCGGCACCATCGAAATGGTCAGCCACGGCATCAGCAACGACGGCGCCGTGTTGGTGAGATTGAATATGCCCAGATCGCGGCCGCGGCGCGCGGGATCCGACAGCACCCGCAACGTCTGCGCGGAATGGAGCGACAGGAAGATCGTCGAACCAAGCCCGAATATCACGTAGGAGGCAGTGGCCTGTACGGGATCGACTGCCAGCGCCATCCCGGCAAGGCCCAGCGACGCCGCCAATGCCGTCGCGATCAGCGGCAGGATCGGGCGATCGCGCCGGTCCGCCCAGCGCCCGACCGCCAGTGCCAACGGGACAGCGACACTGAGCACGATGCCGAATGTCCGCGCGATCGTCGCATCGTCGCTGCCTGGATCGACCGTCCGGAAATAATAGTAGAGATAGGCGAACAACGCCGCTTCCGAAATCTGGACCAAAAAGCGGGCTAGCCACATGCCGACGCGAAGCCCCTGCCCTCGCTTCACCGCAGGCTGTCGGTTCTGGTCCTGGCCGCTCGGTACCGCTTCGACCGGGGAGCCGACGACCAGTGCCGGCACGACGCAGACCACCACCATCAGGGCGACAATGACCAGCCGCCCGTCGGGCCCGCTGAGACCCGGGATGGTGACGATCGCGCCGGCGATCGATCCCATCGCCGGTGAAAAAGCGAGCAGCCCGCCGAGCGTGCCCAACTGCTGCGGCGGGACATGATCGGCCGCCCAGGCCGCGAGCGGCGACAGCATCATGTTGAGCGCCAACTGCCAGCACATGATGAGTAGCAGCAAATCCATCGGCTTTTTCGCCAAGGGCACTGCAAGCAGGAGCAGGACGCTGAGCAGCAACCCCGCCACGATCCACGGTTTCCGTCGCCGGCTGCGGTCGCTCAACCAGCCGAAAAGGATGCCCCCGGCACTTGCCGCCAATGCGCCAAAAAAGGTGATGATGGCCAGCCACTTCACCTTTTCATCACCGACGATCAGGGCCAGCCGGACCGGCAGCAGGATGGTGAGGAACGGTACGTAGGCGACCGCTCCGCCGGCCCAGGCAATGGCGTAGAGCCATAGGAAGGAGGCGGGCTGGTTACGGTCGGGTTGGCGCAGGAAGGTCACTTGGGCGGAGCGGTAGACTGACGCACCACCAGTTCGGCCTCCACCACGACCGGCTGATCGGGGATGGGTTCGCCCCGCTTGCGGGCAATGATCAATTCCATCGCACGCGACGCGGTCGCCGACACCGGCTGGTCGACGGCGGTCAGCGGCGGATCGACGAAGCGGACGACCGGCGTATTGTCGAAGCTGATCAGGGAGAGGTCGCGCGGAACGTCCAGCCCCAGTTCGCGCGCTACCGCCGCGCAGGCTAAAGCCATCCGGTCGTTGCTGGCGATGATCGCCGTCGGCGGCGTTGCCGAACCGAGCAGGCTGCGCGCCGCTGCCTCGCCCGATTCATAGCTGAAGTCGCCTTGCGCAAGCAGCGCATCGGTCGCAAGTCCGCGCCGCGCCATTTCGGCTTGCCATCCGCTCACGCGCCAATTGCTGAGCGAATATTCGGGCGAGCCGGCAATCATCGCGATCCGCCGGTGTCCGAGGTCGGCGAGGTGCGCGGTCGCCAGCACGGCGGCGTGCTCGTCGTCCATGGTCATGATGATCCCGCCATGCGCCTCGTTGGCGCCGATGCAGACAAATTCGATTCCCTCCGCCGCCAGCAATTCCGCGATCAGCGGGTTTTCGCTGTGCGGCGGCGTGAGGATGACGCCGTCGGGCTGCAGCGCGGCGATGGTCGCCTTCAGCTCGCGTTCGACATGGTCGCTGTGCGTGTCGACCAGCTCGAACATGAAGCGGTAGCCATATTCGGCACCCTTCAGCATGCCGCCAAGAAGCATCTGGTCGATCCAGTCGGTGCCCTGCCGTTCGCGCCAGTCGGCGATGGTGCGGTCGCGGTCGTTGAGGGCGAGCACCAGGTAGGATCGCGAGCCGCTCATCCGCTGGGCCGCCAGCGACGGCACATAGCCCAGCTTGTCGATCGACGCCTGCACGCGGCGCTGCATCTCGGGACGGACGTTGGGTTCGTTATTGATGACGCGGCTGACGGTTTGCAGCGACACACCGGCGTCGGCTGCGACATGCTTGATCGTCACGGACTGACGGCGACGTGCCATCAACATACCCCCCGCGCCGGATGCGCCGCGCGCTGTGTCGCGGTGGAATGCGCCGCGGTCAAGCGGCGCTGGCCTTGGGCGCGCCGCAATAATGCGCCACATAGTCGGCGTGCGGAGGCAGTTCGGCAACGGTCCGGGAGACCGATTCCCGGATGCCGCCGAGCAACCTCGCCAACTCCGCGTCGGTGAGTTTCCTTGCGACCGGATGATAATCGTGCGGGCGGATGCCCTGGCCCATCATGACCTGCACCCAGCTGTTTTCCTGGAACAGTTCTTCGTTGCGGCGGAACACCCGGCCCGTTTCGCGGAACAATGCGATCTTCTGGGCGAGCGTATCGGGCACGTCCATGTCGGCGACATAGCGCCAGAAGTCGCTGTCGCGGCGGTTGGTGACCTTGTAGTGCAGGATGATGAAGTCGCGGATCTGCACCATCTCCTGATGGTGCTGGTCGTTGAATTCCTGACGGTCTCGTTCGCTGACACGGCCGTTGGGCAGCATTCGCAGGATGCGCAGGATCGAACGCTGGATGAGGTGGATGCTGGTCGATTCAAGCGGCTCTAGGAATCCGCCCGCAAGCCCGACGGAAATGACATTGTGAGACCATTGCCGACGGCGTGTGCCGGCCGCGAACTTGAGATGGTTCGGCTTTGTCAGCACATCGCCTTCAAGATTGCCAAGCAGGCGTTCGAGCGCCTTGTCGTCGTCGAGATAGCGGCTGGAATAGACGAGGCCGTTGCCGACGCGGTGCTGCAAGGGGATGCGCCATTGCCACCCGGCATCGTGCGCCATCGCACGGGTAAAGGGCACCGGCGGGCGGACCGCCGAGGTCTGGAGCGCGATGGCGCGGTCGCAGGGCAACCAGTGCGTCCAGTCTTCGAACGCGCTGCCCAGCGTCTGGCCGATCAACAGGGCCCGGAAGCCCGTGCAATCGATGAAAAGGTCGCCCTCCACCCGCTCGCCGCTGTCGAGCAGGAGGCCGGTGACATCCCCGCTCTCGCTATCCTGTTCGACCGTGGCGATGCGGCCTTCCTGCCGCATGACGCCTTCCTTTTCCGCCAGGGAGCGCAGGAAGCGGGCATAGGCGGTCGCATCGAGCTGGAAGGCGTAATTCAAGCCATTGTCCTTGAGGTGCGCGAAGCGGCTCGCCCCTGCCGCCTTCAGCTCCAGACAATAGTCGTCGTAGGGTTCGTTGTGCCCGCGCTGCAGCCCGTCGAGCCAGAAATGCTGGAACCCGGCGGTCCAATGATCCTTGCCGGTGGTTCCGAAACTGTGGAAGTAGCTTTCGCCCACGTCCTTCCAGTTATCGAACTGGATGCCGAGTTTGAACGCGGCGTTGGTCGCGCGCATGAATTCGGCTTCGTTGATGCCGAGCAGCGTGTTGAAATTGACCAGCGGCGGGATCGTGCTTTCGCCGACTCCCACCGTCCCGATCGCGTCCGATTCCACCAACTTGATCTCGGCCAGGCGGCCCAGCGTCTTGCCGAACGCGGCGGCGGTCATCCAGCCGGCGGTTCCCCCGCCGACGATGACGATCCGACGATAGGGCCAGCCGGTCATTGCGATAGTCTCCTGAGCAGATAGTGGCGCAGCTTCTGCGCCTGTTGGGCATCGAGCGGCGCAAGGATGCCGCGCGCATTGTCGGGCAGATGATCGGCGTTCGAGCGATCGTCGGCGAACACATAATGATCGAACATCGCCTGCCACTGGCGGCGCGACGCCGGCGGCAAATCGCGGACGGCCAGGATGGCGTGGTAGAGGGCATCTTCAGGATGCCCGAGCCAGCGCGGCTCGTCGTTCCACCAATAGTTGACGAGCACGTTGAAGGGATCGAGCCCTTCGACATGATGGTACCAAAGCGCCGGGATGAACAAGGCGTCGCCAGCCGCCAGCTCTGCGACCATCGCCGAGTCCAGCGCATCGCGAAACCGCGGAAACCGTTCGAAATCCGGGTCGGCGAAATCGACCATGCTCACTGGCCGTCCGCCGGGCGAATGGTCGAGCGGACCCAAGTAAAGATTGGCGAACTGGCCGGGCGGGAACAGGATGAAGCGGCGGCGACCCACAGCCGCGACGGCAACATTGTTGGCCACGTCGTTGTGCGCCGCGACGCGCGTCCGGCCGCCGATCCAGATGCCGTCGCGCGTCGACCGTCCGCCGAGCTGAAGTGCGTTGTCATCTTCGAACCCGTCGAAGAACGCTGCGATGTCGATCGAGGGCATGTAGAGCAGCGGCGGCGAAGGCATCGCCTCGGCCTTGTCGATCAAGGCAAAAGCCTCGGCAAGGGGCAGCCTTCGATCCTCGAAATTGAGCGCCATCGCGTCGTCGTAGAAAATGCGGTTTTCGCCCGGCGGACCAATTTGCAATTCGAACAGCCGGTCGCGGGCATAGCCTAGCAAATGGGACCGGGCGGCGGCGGGGCCATCCTTGCCGGCAACCACCAACGGCCAGTCCGCTGCGATTCCTCGCATGACGAACGGGCGGTCCGCCCCGGCCAGGCGCGCGTCGAGGTCGGGCCCGGCTACCTGCGCTTCCGCAATGCGCGGAAGGTCGGCAACGAGGGACGCGACAGCCCCCATCGGCTAGCGGCGATTCCGCCGGTCGACGAGCGACGGCATGTTGGCGAGCGACGCCAGCGCCATGAACATCGGCATCAGATGGCCTTCGCGGTGAAGCTCGGCCACCGCCCCGTCTTCCAGTTCCTGCAGCCGATCCTCGTTGATGAGGTGGTAGCCGACCAACCGGTTTTCGGTGCCGTCGTCAAGCGTGATGTCGAGCGCGAACGGCTCGAGCAGTTGATGTCGCTCGAGCGCGTCGAAAAAGCCACGGCTGGCGCGCACCCCGACGTTCAACTGGTCGAGCATGTCGCTGACCTTTTCGAGGTAGCGGGTCGGTTTGCCGTCATCCTCGAAGACCCGCATGCCTTCGGGGTCGCCGACCCGGGGATGGTCAAGATCGATGTGGATTTGCGCCGGGGCGTCCGGATCGGCGGCGCGACCGATCAGGAACGGCTGGATGGCAAGCGCCATCGGACGATATCGCGCCGTCCAGCGACCCTCTTCGAAGTACAGGTTGTCACCCTGTTCGAACCCCATCAGCACCAGCGCGTGGAATCGGCCGCTTTCGGGATCGCGCTGGAACAGGATCGGGAATTCATTCTGCACCCGGCGGAATTCCAGCGGGACGGTGAAGCAGCTCATCACCTGGTCGCCCAGCGCCTCGCTTGGCGTGCCGAGGACCCTGAGGTCGCGATGGTCGGCAGGGTTGACCGGAACATGGGTCGTCAACGTCATTCTCCTCAGGCGCGGCGGCGAAGCGGCTCGGCCGCCAGCGCATCCAGATAGGCTCGATTGGTCGGCAGCGCAGCCAGCAATGCACGTTCTTTCTGGCGGAGCGCGGCGATTTGTCCGACGACCCGTGCGTCGGGCTGCGGCAAGCGGCCCTCCGTCCGTCCGCCCATGCCGTAATAGACGAACTGGTAGCTCGCAGCCGGAAACATTTCCTGTGCCAGTGCAAAGTCGAGATGGCTTGGCGGCTGGTCCTTCCACAACTGCATCAGGGAGGCCAGCCGATCGGGCACCGTCGCGGCATCGCGCTGCGCGCGCCAATAGGGCTGGTCGCGCTCGCTTAGGACATAATGAAGCTTGAGGAATTCGACGATCGAATCCCAACGCGCGCGGAACGTGCGGTTGAACCGATCGGAAAGCGCCGACAACGGGGCGGTGCTCGACGGGAAGCCGTCGGTCAGCATGTCGAGCGACGCTTCGATCAGCACGATCGCCGATGCTTCCAACGGTTCGACGAAGCCGGCGCTCAAGCCGACGGCAACGCAATTGCCGATCCAGAAACGTTCGCGGTGGCCGGTCGGGAATTTGATCAGACGCGGCTCGGCAAGCTCTGCCCCGCCGACACGGTCTGCGACATATGTACGCAGCGTCCGGAGCGCAGCCTCATCGTCGAGGAAGGCCGAGGAATAGACGCAGCCAACGCCGCGGCGCGTCGGTAGGCCGATGTCCCATATCCATCCTGCGTCGTGGGCAGTGGCAACCGTCGCCGAAGCGATCGGTGCGTCGGGCGCGGTCGCGACCTGGACGGCGAGCGCCCGGTCGTTGAGCATCACGTTCGACCGGTCGACCCAGCCCGACCCCAGATGGCGATCGATCAACAGCGCGGCGAACCCGGTGCAATCGATGAAGAAATCCGCTGCGATCGCTTCGCCGTCCGACGTGACGACCGCGTCGATACGGTCGCCTTCGCGCTGAACGCTCGCAATCCTTGCGCGTCGGTGTTCCACCCCTAACCGATCCACGGCATGCTGCGTCAGCATGGCCGCGAACTTCCCGGCGTCGAGGTGGTAGCCGTAATTGAGCGCCCCGGCGTAGGGCCCCATCGACCGCTGGCGTGGCGCCAGTCCTGCTGCCACCACCGCGTCCTGACTGGTCATGGTTGCTGCGAACAAGCCGCTGCCCGTCGCTTGCCACGCGGCCAGCAACTGACGAGCGTCGTCGGTTTCCGGCGGGGTCGTGAAGGGATGGAGATATTCGTCGTCGCCGCCGCGCCAACCGCGAAAAAGCGACCCCTGCTTGAACGAGGCGTCGCACGCGGTGAGGAAGTGGGCTTCGTCGATACCCACGCGGCGCAGCGTCTCGCGCATGGTGGGCCAAGTGCCCTCACCGACACCGATGGTCGGCGTATCGGGATCTTCGACCAGGGTAACGTGGGAGTCGAAGCCTTCATCGCGGGCCCATGCGGCGAGGCGGCAGGCCGACAACCATCCTGCCGTTCCGCCGCCTGCAATCAGGATTTTCGCAATTGGCCTTTCCACCTCGGCCACATTCTTTCCTTCGTCCCGATGAGTTCCCGGCTGGCCAGAGTGACGGGTCGGGAAGACCCTGATCACTCTGGCACGGGAAGAACCGGATCGAAACCCCAGTTACGCTCCTAGAAAGAGTAGCGCAGGCCCAGAGCGTAGCGGGCGTAGCCCGGGATCACGAACGTGACGTTGTTCGTGGTCCGCGAATAGCCGCGACGGTTGCTGCCGGTGAGGTTGATGCCTTCGGCGAAGACCGTGAGGCCCTTGCGGAACTCATAGCTCGCGCTCGCATCGACCTGGCCATAGGCTTCGACATAGCTCGGATCCTGGCCGTAGCCCGACAGGAACTTGTCGCGCCAGTTGTAGGCGACACGCGCCTGGAACCCGTTCTTGTCGTAGAACAGCACGGCGTTGGCGCTGTCCGACAGGCCCGAAATCGCAAACTGCGGCGAGCCCACCGGCAGGCTGTTGTCGAACTTGCCGCCGCCACGAACGCGGGTGTAGTTCAGGATCACGCCGAAGCCGGTGTCCCAGAAGCTGTGCTGGATAGCCGCTTCGATGCCGTGGAGCTTCTGAATGATGTCGCCGTTGACCTGCGTCGACAACTGAAAGTTGATCAGCGGATCTTCCGGCAGCGCAAAGATGTCGCCGGTCGTGTGACCTTGGCTGTCGGTGCCGGTGGCATTGGTCGAACCCGGATAGTTGGCGAAGATGTAGTCGCGGATCTGTTCCGACGTTGCGCCCGCACCGAGGGCCGCCACGGCCGCCAGGTAGCGCGGACCGCCGATCGGCGTCCTCAAACCGGCCAGGTTGGTGCTGGTCACTTGGTCAAAGATGAAGTTGCTGACCCGCTTGCGGAAGTAGCCGAGCGACACGTAGCTCGCCGGGCCGTAATACCATTCGGCCGACAGGTCGATGTTCTTCGACTTGTAGGGCAGCAGGCCCGGGTTGCCCGCCGAGGCGAGGCCGCCGGTGGCGCGCAGTTCGTTGTAGGTGAGCGCGCCCATCTGCGAATAGTTCGGCCGGGCGATCGTGTGGCTGTACGACGCACGAAGCTTCACGTCCTTGATCGGCGACATGTCGAAGTCGACGTTCGGCAGCCATTCCTTGTAGCTGCCCTTCAGCGAAGCAGCACTAGCGTTGTTGCCGTAGAGGAACGAGAATTCGTTGGCCGAAACCCATGCCGTATTGTCTGGCGTCTGCGAAAGGCCCGTCGAATTGATCCGGGTCTTCTCATAGCGCAGACCGAGCGTCAGGTGCGCCGGATTGCCGAACAGGTCGAACTTGTTGTTCAGCTGAACGTAGGGCGCCAGCGTGCGCTCCTTAATCCGGCTGTCGACGCGGGTATAATCGGCAAGACAGGTCGGACCGCCGTTGCAGGCGCCGAAGGTTTCAATGAACGTCTTAGTCAGTGCATCGGTGTCGAAGTAGAGGAACGCCGGCAGGATGTCGCCGTTCGCGCCCTTCAGCCCACCGAACAGGTCCGACGTCTTGATGGACGAGAAGATGTCATCTGGGACGTAGTAGGAAAGCGGCGGATTGCCGGCCGCCGGCACCAGCGGCTGCGCGCCGCCCCACGAAGCCTGTTCGAACACGCCGAACGCCGAACGCACGCCATTGTCGGTATAGGACACGCCGAAATCGAGGCTATCGAGGAAGCTGGTGTCGAAATCGTAACGGCCGCGGCCCTGAGCCTGCCAGATTTCGTCGCGGAAATAGCCGTTGCGATAGGAGTTGCCCGTCGCGAAATAGCCGGCCGGGTCGAGCGTATCGACACCGGTCGCTTCGTTATAGTTGATCTGCGGCAGGTAGGTGGTGAAGTCGATCCGCTTTTGCGTCGCGCCGAAGATGGCGGCCTGGACCGACTGGCTCGACCCATATTTGCTGGCCGGCAGCGAACGCGCAGTCGAACGGTGTCCGTCGAATTCCAGCGTCAGGCGGTCGGTCGGTTCCCACTTGGCGTTGAGGCCGAGCGAGTTGTTGAGGTTCTTGTTGGCCGTTTTCGCGCCTTCCAGCGCGATGTCGGTCGGCGACGCATAGTCGTCCTGGAAGTACAGCGGCGGTGCCGGATTGCCCTTGTCCCAGCCGCTGCTGAGCGCCGCACGCGCGAACCACAGGCCGACGCGATGCTTGTCGGCACGGACCTTGTTACGGCTGTGCGTGAAGTCGACGGTGAAGGTCAAGTTGTCGACCGGGCGAACCTGCAGCGTGGCCTGGCCGTTGATCCGCTGACGGTCGAGATCCATGAACGAATAGCCCATGGTGATCGGGGTCTGGACCACGGCGCCATCGTCCGGCGCGGGGTTGGCATTGCCATAGGCCCAGCTGCCGCCAGGCGCCTGGACGGTCGCCCACGATTGATAGAGCACGTCGGCCGCATTTTCGGTCGACTTGCGGCGCTGGTAGCTGCCCGAAATGGCGATCCCGACCTTGCCGTCGGCAAAGGTGTCACTGAACACGCCCGACAGTTCCGGCGCTGCCTTCGACCCTTCGCGGCGAGAGGAATCATAGACGCCCTTGACCGAGAAGCTGCCCTTGCGACCCGGCGCATCGAGCGGGCGCGTGGTCTTGATGTTGATCAGCGAGCCGATGCCGCCCGAAGGAACGGTCGCACGGCCCGACTTGTAGACTTCGAGGCCGGCAATGCCTTCAGAAGCGAGGTTGCCGAAGTCGAACGCACGGCTCGACGGCGCGCTCACGCCGTCGCCCAGGGTCGAGGTCGGCATCTGGCGGCCATTGAGCGTGACGAGGTTGAATTCCGGACCGAAGCCGCGGACCGTGACATACTGGCCTTCGCCGTTGGCGCGGTCGATCGACACGCCTGTGACGCGCTGCAGCGATTCGGCGAGGTTGGAGTCGGGGAATTTGCCGATGTCTTCGGCCGAAATCGCATCGACGATGCCCTGCGCGTTGCGCTTGACGTTCTGCGCGCTGCGGAGCGAGGCGCGGATGCCGGTGACGACGATGTCCTGGCTCGACGATTCCGGCGCCGGCGCCGCGGTGGCGTTATCGCCTTCAGCGGCCTGATCTTGCGCATAAGCGGCCTGAGGCGCCACCAGCGCCAGCATCGAGACACCGATTGCCAACCCGGCCAGCGAACGCTCGCGAATCACGGACATTAAACCCCTCCCTAATTTGATCGCGTCTATGGCGATTTGGCTTGGTGATGATTGTGAACGTTCACTTTGTCAACGCGCCGTAACATTCTCGCAGTGCATTGGGCGTGCACTGTTGCGCCAATAGCGCACCTCTTTCAAATGCGTCGGACGCGCGGTTGTTTGGCCGCATGGTCGTGATGACTGCGTCATTTTCACATCACTTTGAAGCAAAAGCATCGGACATCCGGCTATTCGAATTTTCGCGATGGAATTGGAACGACGTTCTGCCATTCATCGCGCACCCAGTTTTGGTATCAGGGGGAATATTGATGAAATCTGTTAATGGTCTTGCGGTCGCTGTTGCCGCCATCATGCTTAGCGGCTGCGCCACCGTCATGAACGGGACCAAGGTCGACTATGAAACCAAGTCGGAGCCCAACGGCGCCACGGTGAAGTTCTCGAACGGGTCGACCTGCACCACGCCGTGCACGCTCAACCTGCGCCGCAAGGACGATCTTCGCGCCGACATCAGCCTTGCCGGGTACAAGCCGACCTACGTGCTGATCCAGTCGAAGCTCGGCGGCCAGTCGTTCGGCAACATCATCCTTGGCGGCGGCGTCGGCGCCATCGTCGATGGTGCCAACGGTTCGTCCAACCGCCTTTATCCGCGTCCGCTGATCGTCCGCCTGGCGCCCGAAGGCTCGAGCGGCGAAGCCGTGCTGCTCGACGCCAAGGGCAATGTCGTGTCGACCGTCAAGGCGCACAACGACAAGGTTCGCGTCGACGTCGCCAAGACGATCGGCCCGAAGCTGGCTGGCCTCGAAGACCCGCAATAAGCCGGCTTGAGGTTTTGAGGGGGCGGGGTGCCGATCGGCGCCCCGCCCTTTTCGTTGTTTGCAGAACCTGCGGCCCATCCGTGCGCCGCTGTCGCAGGCCGGTAACCGTCAGTCGGGCAGGGGCGAATGGACGGGACAGGAGATGCTGATGATCCGGTCCATAGCCCTGACGACGTTAATCGGCGCCGCTGCGCTCGGCGCTAGCTTGAAAAGCCAAAATGCCGGCCCAGTGAAAACTGCCAGCAGTTCTGGTGGCCTGAGCGTGATCGAGCTTTATGAAAGCCAGGGGTGCAGCAGTTGTCCCCCGGCGATCCGCAATGCCAACGCGCTGGCCGATCGCAAGGACATGCTGGTCCTGACCTTTTCGGTGACCTACTGGGACTATCTGGGGTGGAAGGACATATATGGCCAACCCGCTTTTACCCAGCGCCAGCACGACTACGCCAACGGCTCGGGTCGCTCGCGGGTCTCCACTCCGCAGATGATCATTAATGGGCGGACCGCGCTGGTCGGCGACCGCCCGGACGAAATCCGCGCAGACCTTGCCAAGACCGGCCGTATCCCGACCTTGTCCGTGACAAGTACCAACCCCGGCACCATTAGCCTGCGGTCGAGCGGCAAGCCGCAAGGGCGGTCGGACGTCTGGCTCGTCCGCTACGATCCTCACAGCCTCAATGTGCCCATCCGATCGGGCGAAAACGCCGGCCGCACGATCGCGCATCGGAACGTGGTATTCGGTCTCAAGAGGCTGGGCGGATGGGACGGTTCCGCCCGGACGTTCGATGTTCCTGCGGCAGGTCGACCCGGCCTCGCCGAAGCGATCCTCGTGCAAGCACCAAACGGCGGACCGCTGCTGGCGGCGGCGAAGCTCTAAGGCAATCGAAAAGAAAGGTGGCGGAGACGGAGGGATTCGAACCCTCGATACAGTTTCCCGTATGACGCTTTAGCAAAGCGTTGGTTTCAGCCACTCACCCACGTCTCCGCAGCGGCATCGGCGCGGGCTGTAGCCTAGGCTTTTTCAAGGTTCAACCGCCCTTGTCGAACAAAGTGAACCGCCAATGCCGTTGTAGACGTGAAACGAAATCCAACGTCGAACATTGTACCGGTGTTACAGGGGATGCCGACGATGTCAGATGTTCTGGATAGCCGCACGATGGATCGGCTCGAACAGGCCTATAGCGACAACAGACTGCTGGCGACCTTTCCGGACGATCTGCGTGGCGCGCTCGACGGGCGCCTCGAGGTTATCGACCTGGACGTCGGCGACGTCGTGCTCCGCCGCGGCCAGCAGGTATCCTACTCGACCTTCCCGGTCGGCCCGACGATGGTGTCGCTGATCGTCGACCTCGAGGACGGTCGGTCGGTCGAAGTGGCGTCGATCGGCCGCGAGGGCGCGGTCGGCGGGATCATCAGCTGCGGCAACATCCCTGCCTTTTCGCGTGCCGAGACGATGGTCGCAGGGCCCGCGGTGCGCGTCCCGCTCGACGTCGTGGAGGAAGCCAAGTCGGGTTCGGGCCACCTGCGCAACCTGTTCTGCCGCTACGCCGACTATCTGCTGGCCCAGATCATGCAGACCGTCGCCTGCAACAGCTTCCACCCGATCGAGGCGCGCGCCGCGCGTTGGCTGCTGACCGCGATGGACCGGGCCGGCAGCCGGCTCGAGCTGACGCAGGAATCGCTGGCCGGGCTGCTGGGGGTTCAGCGCACGACGGTCAATGCCGTCGCCAGGCAGTTGCAGGACGACGGGCTGATCAGCACCCGTCGCGGCGTCATCCATGTGCATGACCGCGAAGGGCTCGAGCGCATCTCTTGCGAATGCTACGACCGGGTCGAGCATTTCTTCGGTGACATGATCGGGCCGGGCGGCACCGGCCGCGGTCGAGGCTGCGACTAGTCCTGGATGCGCCAGCCGAAGGCCGAGCCCGCGCCATAAGGCACCACCTCGCCTATCCGATCGGGCACGATTTCCCCGCCACGCACCAGCGTCATCAGTTCATCGTTGATCGGCAGGCCGTAAAAGGCCGGCCCGTTCAGGCTGGCGAATGCCTCCAGCCGGTCGAGGGCGCCATCCTCGTCGAATACCTGGGCATAGGCTTCGATCGCGAACGGCGCGTTGAACAGGCCGGCGCAGCCACAGCTCGATTCTTTGGCGCCCACCACATGCGGCGCGCTGTCGGTGCCGAGGAAGAACTTCGGATTGCCGCTGACTGCCGCGGCCCGAACGGCCAGGCGATGCTCCTCGCGCTTCACCACCGGCAGGCAGTAGGCGTGAGGCCGCAGCCCGCCCTGGAACAGCGCATTGCGGTTGAGCATCAGGTGCTGCGGGGTGATGGTGGCGCCGACATTGGCGGGCGCATCGGCGACGAACTGCGCGGCCTGCTTGGTGGTGATATGCTCGAACACCACCTTCAAATCGGGGAAGTCGTGGACCAGCGACGCGAGCACGCGGTCGATGAACACCGCTTCGCGATCGAACACGTCGACGTCGTGGCTCGTAACCTCGCCATGGACGAGCAGCGGCATGCCGATCGCCTGCATCCGTTCCAGCGCCGCCCAGATGTTGCGGATGTCGGTGACGCCGCTATCGCTGTTGGTGGTCGCGCCCGCCGGATAGAGCTTGGCCGCGACCCACACCCGTTCGGCATGGCCGCGCGCCAGCTCGTCGCCGCTGGCCTTGTCGGTGAGGTAGCAGGTCATCAGCGGCGTAAAGCCCTCACCTGCTGCCGCGACGATCCGGTCGCGGTAAGCCGAGGCCTGTTCGACGGTCGTGACCGGCGGGACGAGGTTGGGCATGACGATGGCGCGCGCGAACTGGCGCGCGGTATAGGGCGCGACAAGCTGCAGCATCTCGCCGTCACGAAGATGCACATGCCAGTCGTCGGGCCGGCGGATGGTGATTGTATCGGTCACGCGGGCTCCTTAGCTAAAGGGCATGGCCGCGACTACCCTCACCGACCGCGCAATCATCCGCCTTAACGGCGAGGACGTTCGTGGCTTCCTGCAGGGCCTCGTCACCAGCGACGTCACGAAGGCGCTTCCGGTCTGGGCAGGATTGCTCACGCCCCAGGGCAAATGCCTGTTCGACTTCATCGTCTGGGCCGACGGCGACGACCTGCTGATCGATTGCGAAGCGGAGCAGGCCGACGCGCTGGCGAAGCGGCTGACCATGTATCGCCTTCGCCGCCCGATCACGATCGCGCGCGATGACAGCGTCGCCGTTCATTGGACGAAGGACAGCGGCGATCCCGGCGTGTCCGATCCGCGCTTGTTTGACTTGGGTTGGCGATGGCTCGGCCCCGCCGACGAAGCCGCGACCGGTTGGCTGGAACATCGCCTGCGCCTCGGCGTGTGCGAAGGCGCGGCGGAACTGGGCGACCTGCTCTGGCTCGAATGCAACGCGGTCGAGCTGAACGGCGTCAGCTTCACCAAGGGCTGCTTCGTCGGGCAGGAGAACACCGCGCGGATGAATTGGCGGCAGAAGGTCAATCGGCGGCTGGTCGTGGTCGAAGGCGATGGCGGCGAGCGCACACGCATCGCCTATCCCGACCTGGGCCTGTCGGTCGTCCACTCCCGCGTGGACGATATTCCTGCTAATGCCATCCGGCCCGACTGGCTTCAGACGACCGCGTAAGCGCGGACGGGGAAGGTCCCCATCCCTTTGACCTTGGGCGGCACCGCGTGGAAGCGGAAGCCGCTGTCGGGTAGCGTCGTGAGGTTGGTCATATGCTCGCCGATTGGGATGTCGGCGCCCAGCAATGTCGTGTGCACCGGTCGCGCGCGCGTTCGCGTATCGTCGATATTGTGACTGTCGATCCCGACGAAGGCGGCGCCATTGGCCGCCAGCCAGTCGGCCGCTTCGGGCGTCAGATAGGGGTCGTTGCCGTAGTAAGTTTCGGTTTGCCAATGTACGTCCCATCCGGTGGCGACGAGCACTGCCTTGCCGCGCACGTCGAGCCCTTCGAACGCCGCGACGTCGACCGCCAGCCTCTGCTCGAACGGGGCGCGCACCAGCACCCCTTCAAGGTCGGCGAGCGAGGCGAGTGGAAGCTCGCTCAAGTCCTTGCCGTCAGCATAGCGATGGAACGGGCTGTCGACGTAGGTGCCGGTGTTGGCGACCATGTCGATGCGGCCGATCTGGAAGGTCGAGCCGTCGTCATAATTGGCCGCCGACGCCTCGCGCGTCCAATAGTCGCACAGGTGCGGACCGGGCAGGCCCTTGAAGGTGACCATGCCCTCTTCGATCACATGACTCAGATCGACGAGCTTACTCGACATTGGTCCCGTGCCTTTCGACCATTTGTGCAACCAGCTTCTGGTACTTCTCGCTGTGAGCGTCGGCGCGCCGTCCGTCTTTCGGTGGCGGGATGCGGACCGTCTTGGTCAGCCACGGCAAGCCGAAGCGCTTCAGGTCGTCGGCAATCTCTGCAGCGACCGCCGCACAGTCGGCATCGTCGCCCCCATCATAGCTGTACCAAAGGTCGCCGCGCACTTCGGTCAGATCGCCGATGCGCTTCATGCTTCCCGGAGCGACAAGCATCGCGACACCCTCTTCGCCTTCGAAACGCCGCATCATGCGACGCTCTCGCGATTGCAGGTCCCCATCGAACGGCGCCATGAGGCTCGACAAAGTCACTGTCATCTGGCTCGCGCGGGTGACGTTGTAGCGGGACTGCTGGAACTGGACGCCGTCGACGCGACGACCGCGGTGGCGAAGCCAGGTGCGCGACCCCTTGGGCTTGAAACCGGCTTCCTTGAGGATCGAACCCACCTTGTCGTCGAGGGCCAGCTGGATTGCGCTCTTCTTGGCCACGGTCGCTTCCTCTTATTTCGTCGGCGCGCTTTTGCCGCGAATACTCCACAATGCCACTAATCCGATTCCGGCCCAGATGATGTTGAGCACAGCCGAAGGCATCGCGCCATGCCACCAGCCGTTGGCGATGAAGCCGAGCGCGCCGACCACGTTCATGCCCTGGTAGACGTAGCTCTTCGCATCGACCTTGCCCGCCGTCAGCAGCGCATAAGCGCCAAGGATCAGCCCCGCGCCGATCCAGCCGACGATATCGATGATGAGTGCCAGCGTCACATGCTCGCTCCGTCATTATGCTGCACCGGCAGCCCCTCGATCAGCGCGGGATCGAGCAGGCGCGCATTGACTCCCATACGGTCCGGGCGCGGCATGTCGGCGTAGGGCCATTCGTCGAGCAGCGTCCAGTGGGTCAGGATGCCGCAGGTCTTGCACCGCCACATGGTCATGCAGGGCGGCTCGGCCATGTCGCTGCGGACATAGCCGTCGACCGCGCCGCGCACCGCGACTTCGCCGTCGCGGTAATAGACGCCCATGAAGCCGCTCTTGCGACAGATCGAGCAGTTGCACTGGAGGATTTCCTCCGGCGCACGGGGTAGTTCCAGCTCGACGCCGCCGCAATGGCAGCTGGCGATGATCACGCAGCCAGGTTCCGCAACACGTACTGCAGGATGCCGCCCGAGCGGAAATATTCCAGCTCGTTGTAGGTATCGATGCGGCAGCGCGCGACGATGTCGAACGTCTCGCCATCGGCGCGAGTGACCTTGACCGTGACGTCCTGGCGCGGCTCGATGTCGGCGACGCCGTCGATCGAGAAGGTCTCGCTGCCGTCGAGGTTGTAGGTCGCGGCGCTTTCGCCGTCCGCGAACTGCAGCGGCAGCACACCCATGCCGACCAGGTTCGAGCGGTGGATGCGCTCGAAGCTTTCGGTCAGCACGGCGCGGACGCCCAAGAGGTTGGTGCCTTTCGCCGCCCAGTCGCGCGACGAACCAGTGCCATATTCCTTGCCCGCCAGCACGATCAGCGGCGTGCCCTGCTGCTGATAGGCCATCGCCGCATCGTAGATCGCCTCGACCTCGCCCGACGGGCCCTTGGTGAAGCCGCCTTCCACGCCGTCGAGCATGCGGTTGCGAATGCGGATGTTGGCGAAGGTGCCGCGCATCATCACGTCATGGTTGCCGCGGCGCGCGCCATAGCTGTTGAAGTCGGCCCGCGCGACCTGGTGGTCGGTCAGGAACTTGCCTGCCGGGCTGTCGGCCTTGATCGAACCGGCCGGCGAGATGTGGTCGGTGGTGATGCTGTCGCCGAACAGCGCCAGCGCCCGCGCGCCGTCGATGTCGGTCAGCGGCTTGGGCTCCATCGTCATACCCTGGAAGTAGGGCGGATTGGCGATGTAGGTCGAACCGGCCGGCCAGCTGTAGGTGTCGCTGCCGCTCACCGGAATCGCACGCCACATGTCGTCGCCATGGAAGACGTCGGCATAACGCGACTGGAACATGTCGCGCGAGACATGCGCGTCGATCATCGCGCGAACTTCCTCGTTCGACGGCCAGATGTCCTTCAGGAAGACGTCGTTGCCGTCCTTGTCTTGGCCGATCGCGCATTTGGTGATGTCTTTGGTCACCGTGCCGAACAGGGCATAGGCGACGACCAGCGGCGGCGAGGCGAGATAGTTGGCCCGGCAATCCGGCGACACGCGGCCTTCGAAGTTGCGATTGCCCGACAGGACCGAGGCGGCGACGAGGTCGTTCTCATTGATCGCCTTCGACAGTGCGGGGGCCAGCGGGCCCGAATTGCCGATGCAGGTGGTGCAGCCATAGCCGACGAGGTTGAAGCCGATCGCGTCGAGGTCTTCGCTGAGGCCCGCCGCGTTGAGATATTCGGTCACGACCTGGCTGCCCGGGGCGAGCGAGGTCTTGACCCACGGCTTGCGGGTCAAGCCAAGCGCGCGCGCCTTGCGGGCGACGAGGCCGGCGGCGATCAGCACGCTGGGGTTCGACGTGTTGGTGCAGCTGGTGATCGCCGCGATCATCACGTCGCCATTGCCAAGGTCGAAGCTTTCGCCCTCGACGGCAACGCGGTCGGCATCGAGCGCCTTCTTGTAGGTGGCTTCCAGCTCGGCGTTGAAAAGCTCGTCGACTTCGCTCAGGCGGACGCGGTCCTGCGGACGCTTCGGGCCGGCGAGCGAGGGTTCGACGCTCGACATGTCGAGCTCGAGCGTGTCGGTGAACAGCGGGTCGGGCGAACCCGCCTCGCGCCACATGCCCTGCGCCTTGGCATAATCGCGGACCAGCGCAATGCGCTCTTCGTCGCGGCCGGTGAGGCGGAGGTAATCGATAGTGCGCTCGTCGATCGGGAAGAAGCCGCAGGTCGCGCCATATTCGGGCGCCATGTTGGCGATCGTCGCGCGGTCGGCGAGCGACAAAGCGTCGAGGCCGGGGCCGTAGAATTCGACGAAGCGGCCGACGACGCCCTTGGCGCGCAGCATCTGGGTGACGGTCAGCACCAGGTCGGTGGCGGTGATGCCTTCCTTGAGTTCGCCCGACAGGCGAAAACCCACGACTTCAGGGATGAGCATCGACACGGGCTGCCCGAGCATTGCCGCTTCGGCTTCGATGCCGCCGACGCCCCAGCCGAGCACGCCGAGGCCGTTAACCATGGTCGTATGGCTGTCGGTGCCGACCAGCGTGTCGGGGTAGGCGACGGTCTCGCCGATCTGGTCCTTGCCGGTCCACACGGTCTGGGCGATGTTTTCCAAGTTCACCTGGTGGCAGATGCCCGTTCCCGGCGGCACGACCTTGAAGTTGTCGAAGCTCTGGCTGCCCCACTTGAGGAACTCGTAGCGCTCGGCGTTGCGCTGATATTCCAGCGCGACATTGTCGGCGAAGGCCTTGGGCGTGCCGAATTCGTCGACCATGACGCTGTGGTCGATGACGAGGTGAACGGGGACCAGCGGGTTGATCTTCTGCGGATCGCCGCCGAGCTGCTTCATCGCGTCGCGCATCGCGGCGAGGTCAACAACCGCCGGCACGCCGGTGAAGTCCTGCATCAGCACGCGGGCCGGGCGATACTGGATCTCGCGGTTGATCTTCCGATCCTTCAGCCAGTCGGCCATCGCCTGCAGGTCGTCCTTGGTGACCGTCACACCGTCTTCGAAGCGCAGCAGGTTTTCGAGCAGCACCTTCATCGAATAGGGCAACCGGCTCACGTCACCCAGCGTCGCGGACGCCTTTTCCAGCGAATAATAGGCGTAGCTCTTGCCGCCGACTTCGAGGGTCGAGCGGGTGTTGAGGCTGTCCTGGCCGGTCGGGATCATGGGCGTGTGCGTCCTTATGCTTGTAGCGATGTCACGGGTCCGCACGCGGGCGCGCGCGGAAAGGTTGGCGCGCCCCTAGCAAGAAGCGCGGCCAAGGGCAAAGGGCGACGCGAAGTTTAGAGCCAGCCTTTGCGGCGAGCGATAAGGTAAGGCAGCACCGCGCTGGCCAGCATCAGGGACAGGGCGAAGGGATAGCCGTGGAGCCATTCCAGCTCCGGCATATATTTGAAGTTCATGCCGTACACGCCCGCCACCAGCGTCGGCGGCATCAAGACGACCGCGACGACCGAGAAAATCTTCATCACGAAATTCTGTTCGAGGCTGATCATCCCGAGGCTGGCGTCGAGCAGGAAGGTAAGGTTGTCGCCCAGGAAATTGCTATGATCGTCAAGCGCATGGGCGTCTTCGATCAGGCTGTTGATGTGCCGCAGCGAACTGTCGTGCTGCTGGACCCCGTCGCACGAGCGCAGGAAGGTCAGCACCCGGCTGGTCGACACCGACGTTTCACGAACCTTTGCCAGTAGCCGCTGCGCCGCCCCGATACGAAGCATCAGCGCTTCGTAGCGCAGCTCCGGGTTGCGCCGGGTCGAGCGAGCGCCACGGTCGAAAATCTGGCTGGAGATATTCTTGAGTTCGCGCCCCGCCGCCTCCAGTTCGTCGGCCAGCCGGTCGACCACGGCGTCGAGGATCCGCATCATCGCCCGGATCGGTTTCGCCGCCTGCATCGGATCGGCATAGACCTGGTCGGCCAGGACGACGAACGGCTTGGGGTCGATATAGCGCAGCGTGACCAGGTGCGTATCGGTCAGGATGAAGGTCACCGGATCGCTGGACGGTTCGCCCTCGTCGACGCCATAGAGCACCGACATGGTCATGAACATCACGCCTTCCCGCTCATAAAGGCGGCTCGACGGCTCGATCTCGAGCATTTCCTCGCGGGTCGGGACATTCTGGCCGATCAGCTGTTCGGTCCAGCGTTCCTCGTCCTTGGTCGGTTCGAGAAGGTCGATCCACACCGCCGCGCAATCGGCCGCGGAAAGTTTGGCGGGATCGACGGGGGCTGCGGGACAGCCGGGTCCGAACAGGCGTAACATCGCGCCGTTGGTGCCTGCGAACTCGCCGCTTGGCAAGTCGCCCCCGCGGCCCTAGCCAGTAGGCCATGGGGGAATGGGTTTCGCGGCGCTCGCCGCTTGTCATCATCGCTGCGATCACCACGCTGGCCGTCATCATCCTGCTGGCGATGCACCGCCCGCCGATCTGCACCTGCGGCACGGTAGAGCTATGGGGCGAGGTCGGTCCGAAGCAGAGCCAGATGCTGGCCGATTGGTATACGCCGAGCCACATCGTCCACGGCTTCCTGTTCTACGCGATCGGCTGGGCGCTGCTGCGCAGCCGACCGGTCGAACTGCGGCTGACGCTGGCGATGCTGGTCGAAGCGACATGGGAGGTCATCGAGAATACGCCGATGGTCATCGACCGCTACCGCGAGGCGACGGTCGCGCTCGGCTATAGCGGTGACAGCGTGCTCAATTCGACCAGCGATATCCTGGTCATGGCGGCGGGTTTCCTCGCGGCGCGGCGCCTGCCGGTCTGGGCGAGCGTTATCGTCGTCGTCGTGCTGGAACTGGTGCCCCTGATCGTCATCCGCGACAATCTGACGCTCAACGTCTGGATGCTGCTGGCGCCGAACGACGCCATCCTCAACTGGCAAGCCGCAGCCTAGCGCCGCAGCGCGTCGACATCCTTTTTGGTCACCGGCGCAGCCATTTGGGCCACCGGCCGAAGTGTCGGACTGCTACCCGCGGCGGCAAAATTGCGGTGTGCTTCCCAGGCATGCGCCAGCGTATCGCCGACGAGCTTGCGATAGTCGCTGTCGAAATTGACCGATTGGCGGAGGCGTTCGAGGTCGGCTGCCTGGGCGTCGGTCAACGCCGCGTTCGGCAGCAGGTCGAGCCTGCGCCCGGCGTAGCTGAGTTGCGATCCGACCCCGCCCTGATCGGCGATGATCGCCTGCGCGGCGCTGCGGGTCGAGCCGCTGGTCGACCGTTCCAGCGCCAGTTCGGACGCCTTGATCGCGAACAGGCTGCTGGTGCTGGCCAGGGACATATAGACCGCCGGGGTAAGCGACGCCGCGACACTGGGAAGGACGAAGGTCGACGTAGGCGCTGCCGGCTCCGGCTTGCCCGCGCAACCAGCGATGACCAGCATCGCGGCCGCGGAAACGGCACCAACGACGTTGCGCTTCACCCTCATATTCCCTCCCCTGCCGCTCAGCGGCCCAGCATATTCTCCGGCTTCACCACCCGGTCGAACGTCGCTTCGTCGACCAGGCCGAGATCGAGACCCGCTTCCTTCAGCGTCATCCCCTTCTTGTGGGCATGCTTGGCGATCGTCGCGGCATTGTCGTAGCCGATTTCCGGCGCCAGCGCAGTGACCAGCATCAGCGACCGGTTCATCAATTCCGAAATACGAGTCTCGTCGGCTTCCAGCCCGTCGAGCGTACGCTCGGTAAAGCTCACCATGCCGACCGACAGCAGGTTGATCGAGCGGATGACGTTCGCGCCAATGAGCGGCTTGAACACGTTGAGCTCCATATGGCCCTGAAGCCCGCCGACGGTGCAGGCGACGTGATTACCCATCACCTGCGCCGCCACCATGGTGAGCATTTCGCACTGGGTCGGATTGACCTTGCCCGGCATGATCGAACTGCCCGGCTCGTTTTCCGGCAGGCGAAGTTCGCCAAGCCCGCAGCGCGGACCCGAACCGAGAAGGCGGATGTCGTTGGCGATCTTGCTGAGCGACACCGCGATGGTGTTGAGCACGCCCGACAGCTCGACCATCGTGTCGTGCGCGGCCAGTTCGGCGAATTTGTTCGGCGCGGTTTCGAACGGCAGCTGGGTAAGGTTCGCGACTTCCTTGGCAAAGGCGTCGGCAAAGCCCTTGGGCGCATTGAGGCCGGTGCCCACGGCGGTGCCGCCCTGCGCCAGCATCATTACACGGGGCAGGCAGGCTTCGACCCGCGCGATGTTGGCTTCGATCTGCGCAGCATAGCCCGAAAATTCCTGCCCCAGCGTCAGCGGCGTGGCGTCCTGCAGATGGGTGCGGCCGATCTTGACGATGCCATCCCAGCGCTGTGCCTGCTCGGCGAGGCGATCATGGATCTTGTGAAGGGCAGGGAGGAGCTTGCGATACACGGCAATACCGGCGGCGACGTGCATCGCGGTCGGGAAGCTGTCGTTCGACGACTGGCCCTTGTTGACATGGTCGTTGGGGTGGACCGGCTCCTTGCCGCCGCGGTTGCCGGTCAGCATTTCGTTGGCCCGGCCCGCGATCACTTCATTGGCATTCATGTTGGACTGGGTGCCCGACCCGGTCTGCCAGATGACCAGCGGGAACTGCCCGTCGAGGTCGCCGCGCGCGACTTCGCCGGCCGCCTGCTGGATCGCTTCGGCAATCTGCGGATCGAGGCCGCCGAGCCGCGCGTTCACCCGCGCCGCCGCCTGCTTCACGAAACCGAGCGCATGCACGATCTCCGCCGGCATCCGCTCGCGCGGGCCGAACGGGAAATTGCCGATCGATCGTTCGGTCTGCGCGCCCCAATAGCTGTCGGCCGGGACCTCGATCGGTCCGAAGCTGTCGGTTTCGGTGCGGGTGATGCTCATGTGCGGAAAGGTCCCTCGGCTAGGAAATTATGTTGCCGATGCCCCTAGCCAGACGGAGGCGGCGAGTCGAGAAATAGGTCACGGAAAAGTCGACGCGCCATCAATGAGCAATCGCCTGACCAGTCCCCCGGACTGGCTGCGGGAATGAGTGATTTCCTCGCCAGTCCCCCGGACTGGCTGCGGGAATTACTTCTTGCGGGTGAAGTCCACGCTGACGACGTTCGACCCGTCCTCGATCGGCTCCGCGATCGGCTCGTCATTTTCGGGCTCGTCATGCTCGTCATGACCTTCGGGCGCGCCGTTGGCCTGGAATTTCAGGCTGAAGTCGACCGCCGGGTCGACGAAGTCGGTCACCGCCGCGAACGGGACGACCAGCGTCGCGGGAACCCCGCCGAAGCTAAGCCCGACAGTGAACCGGTCGTCTTCGACCTTCAGGTCCCAGAAGCGATGCTGGATGACGATCGTCATTTCGTCGGGGAAGCGCTCGGCCAGATGCTTGGGGATCGACACCCCGGCAACCCGCGTCTGGAAGGTGATGTAGAAATGATGCCCGCCCGGCAGTCCGCCCTGGTCGGCGACTTCCTGCAGCACGCGGCCGACCACGGCGCGCAGCGCCTCCTGCACGATTTCATCGTAGGGGATCAGGGACTCAGAAATTTCGTCGGACATCGTCTTTTCGTGGTAGCGATGCGGGCCAACCGGTCAAGCGGAGTCACCCAATTCATGCCCATCGATCACAAGGCCGCCTACGACGAACAGAATATATTCGCGAAAATCCTGCGGGGCGAGATTCCGAACAAGACGGTCCTGGAAACCGATCACAGCCTGGCCTTCCACGACATCAACCCGCTGGCACCGATCCACGTGTTGGTCATCCCAAAGGGTCGATACGTGTCGATGGAAGATTTTTCGGCCAATGCCAGCGACGCCGAGATCGCCGACCTTGTCCGCACGATCGGCAAGGTGGCAGCCGAAACCGGTGCCGACGCCCAGGGATACCGCATTCTCGCCAACACCGGCAAACGCGCCGGACAGGAAGTCCCGCACCTGCACGTCCATGTGTTCGGCGGGCAACCCTTGGGCCCGATGCTCAGCCGTTAGGTCGATAAACCGTTGCGCGGGTGGCAAAGCCCGCTAGGCTCCGCGCCACAAGAATAGGGCGCGAACCCAACAGGGCGCGCTCCTGACATGAGGGGAAGGCAATGTTACTCGACCGCGTCAAACCGCTGGACGCCATCCTGGCGACCGCCGAGAAAAAAGGGCTGCACCGCACGCTGGGTGCGTTCCAGCTGACCCTGTTCGGGATCGGCTGCGTCATCGGCACCGGCATATTCGTGTTGACCGCCGCCGGCGCGCAGAAGGCCGGACCGGGCCTGATGCTGGCCTTCGCCATCGCCGGCGCCATCTGTATCGTCGCCGCGCTTTGCTACGCCGAAATCGCGGCGATGATCCCGGTCGCGGGCTCCGCCTATACCTACACCTACGCCAGCATGGGCGAATTGCTCGCCTGGACCGTCGGCTGGGCGCTGGTCCTTGAATATGCGGTCGCGGCCAGTGCGGTTTCGGTCGGCTGGTCGGGCTATTTCACAGGCACGATCCTGGGCCATACGTTCGGGATAGACCTGCCGACATGGCTGACCTCGGCGCCGCTGGCGCTGGGCGGTAAGCCGGGCGGGTTCATCAACCTCCCCGCAGTGTTGATCGCGACGCTGGTAACCTGGCTGCTGATGATCGGCACCACCGAGAGCGCGCGCGTCAATGCGGTGCTGGTGGCGATCAAGGTGTCGGCCCTGACGGCCTTCATCTTCCTCACCCTGCCGAGCCCCGAGTTCGACGTCGCCAAGTTCAACCCGTTCCTGCCGGCCGGCGTGTTCGGCGGCTTCGGCACGGGCGTCGGTGCGGTCGGTGCGGCGGCCACGATCTTCTTCGCCTATGTCGGCTTCGACGCAGTGTCGACCGCGGCCGAGGAAACCAAGAACCCGCAGCGCAACGTACCGATCGGCCTCATCGGTTCGCTCCTGTTCTGCACCGTCTTCTACATTCTCGTCGCAGCCGGGGCGATCGGGACCATCGGCGGGCAGCCGATCATGGGCCCGAACGGTGTACCGTTCCCGGCCGGTTCGGAAGAGCTGGCCCGCCAGTGCGCGCTGCCGGAATATGCCAACGCGCTGGTCTGCTCGAACGAGGCGCTGGCCCATGTGCTCCGTCAGATCGGCTGGTCGAGCGTCGGCAATATGCTGGGCTATGCGGCCGGCTTCGCGCTTCCGTCGGTCATCCTGATACTGATGTTCGGCCAGACCCGCATCTTCTTCGTCATGGCGCGTGACGGCCTGCTGCCGGAACGGCTGTCGGCGGTCCACCCGAAGTGGAAGACCCCGCACATCATGACCGCCATCACCGGCGGCGTGGTAGCACTGGGTGCGGCCTTCTTCCCCGTCGGCCGTCTTGCCGACTGGGCCAATGCCGGCACGCTCTACGCCTTCATGATGGTCGCGATCTGCGTGATGATCCTGCGCCGCCGTGCACCGGACGCCGAACGCTCGTTCCGGACCCCGGCGCTGTGGCTGATCGGCCCGCTGACCGTCGCCGGCACGATCTTCCTGTTCTTCAACCTCGACGCCATGTCGATCATGGTCTTTTCGGGTTGGGCGGTGATCGGGATCATCGTCTATTTCGTCTATGGCCGCGGCGCGAGCCATCTGGGACGCGGGCTGGTCGAGGTCCACGAGCCGGAAGTCGAAGATCTGGAGCCGCCGATTCCCGGCACGCACTGATCGAGCGATCGGCTGAAACGGAAAAGGGGAGGCTCCCGCCTCCCCTTTTTTGTACCTGCGATCGGCGTGGCTTCAGGCGATGAGGTCGCCCGCCAGTGCCTTCAGGTCCTTCTCGGGCCGCGCGCCATAATGCTGGATGACTTCGGCCGCCGCGATGGCGCCGAGCTTCAGCGACGCTTCGAGGCCAAGGCCCTTGGCTTCGCCCGCCAGGAACCCCGCCGCGAACAGGTCGCCGGCGCCGGTCGTATCGACCAGCTGCTCGATCGGCTCGGCTGGGACACTGGCGCGCTCGTCGCCGCGCACTGCGACGGCACCATGTTCGCTACGGGTGACGACCAGCGTCGGGACCCGGCCAGCGAAATGGGCCACGGCTTCGTCGAAATTGGCGATGCCCGCCATTTCCTCGATCTCGGCCTGGTTGGCGAACAGGATGTCGATCTTCTTCTCGTCGATCAGGCGCAGGAAATCGCCCTTGTGGCGCGACACGCAGAAGCTGTCGCTGAGCGTGAAGGCGATACGGCGACCGGCAGCATGAGCGGCCTCAATCGCCGCTTCCATTGCTGCGCGCGGCGCCGCCGGATCCCACAAATAGCCCTCGAGATAGGTGATAGCTGCACCCTTTACCGCGTCCATGTCGATGCCCGAGGTTTCGAGCAGTTGGGCCGCGCCGAGGAAGGTATTCATCGTGCGCTGCGCGTCCGGGGTGACCAGGATCAGGCAGCGCGCGGTTGCGCCGACGTCGCTGCGCGCGGGCACGAGGAACTCGATCCCCTGCGATTCGATGTCATGCTTGTAGATCTTGCCCAGCTGGTCGTCGGCGACTTGACCGATGAAGCCGGTCTTGACGCCGAGCGCGGCGAGACCTGCCGCCGTGTTGCCCGCCGAGCCGCCGCTGACTTCGCGGCCCGGACCCATCAGGCCGTAGAGCCGCACCGCTTCGGCTTCGTCGATCAGGCGCATCGAGCCCTTGTCGAGGCCTTGGAACTCAAGGAAGGCGTCGTCGGCATTGGCGATGACGTCGACGATGGCGTTGCCGATGCAAAGCACGTCGAAACGGGTGTCGGTCATGTAGCGGGTCCTTGGAAGCGTTGGGAAAAGTCGCCGCGCCGCCTAGCTGCCATTCGCCCACCCCGCAAGCTTGCCTCGGCCATCGCGGACCGCCACAAGAGGGCATGCGCCGACTGTTTCCGATCTTCGCCCTGCCGCTTGCCGCCTGCGGCAGCCAGACCCCGCCGCCGAAATCGACCCCTGCCGCAGTCTCGGCACCCCTGCCCGCCCCGCTGCACCAGCACAACGACCTGATCGGGCTGAGCGCCAACGACCTGGTCGAACATTTCGGCTCCCCCCGCCTGCAAATCCGCGACGGCGACGGGACCAAGCTGCAGTTCGCCAGCGCAGCCTGCTTGCTCGACGCCTACCTATACCCCGGGCAGAGCGGGGGCGGACTGCCCCGTGTGACCTATGTCGATGCCTACCGCCGCGACGGGCGGAGCATGGCGCCGCAGGACTGCGCCGCGGCCATCGAAGCGCATTAGAGCCGGTCGACCGCCCACCGCGCGGCGTCGGCGACGACCGGATCTTCGCTAAGGAGGTGACGCTCTACCGACGGTCGGAGCGCCGCGTCCCTGCTGTTGCCCGCCGCAATCAGGCAATTGCGGATCATCCGGTTGACCCCGATGCGCTTGATCGGGGACCCCGCGAACATCTCGCGGAACGAGGCGTCGTCAAGCGCCAGCAGGTCGGCCAGTGCAGGCGCGACCAGTTCTGCGCGCGGCGCGAAGGCCTTGTTGGCCTGGCCCTCGCTGGCAAAGCGGTTCCACGGACACACTGCCAGGCAATCGTCGCAGCCGTAGATGTGATTGCCGATCGCCTCGCGAAATTCGTGCGCGATCGGGCCGGCGTGTTCGATTGTGAGGTAGCTGATGCAGCGCCGCGCATCGACCTTGCCCGGCGCGACGATGGCGCCCGTCGGGCAGGCGTCGATGCATCGCGTGCAGCTGCCGCAATGGAAAGCTGCCGGTTCGTCGGGCTCCAGCTCCAAGGTCGTGTAGATGATACCGAGGAACAGCCAGTTGCCATGCTCTCGGTTCAGGAGGTTGCTGTGCTTGCCCTGCCAGCCGACCCCCGCCGCGGCGGCCAGCGGCTTTTCCATCACCGGTGCCGTATCGACGAATACCTTGAGCTCGCAGCCCGCTTCGTCGGCCAGCCAGCGGCCGAGTGCCTTCAGCGCCTTCTTGACTGTCTTGTGATAGTCGCCGCCCTGCGCATAGACTGAAATGCGCCCGCGATCCCGAACCTCTGCCAGCGCCAGCGGATCGCTCGCCGGGGCATAGCTCATGCCCAGCGCGATGACCGATTTCGCATCGGGCCACAGGCCCTGCGGACTGGCGCGCTGATCGGCCCGCGCCTCCATCCAGCCCATCTCGCCATGATTGCCCTCGGCGATCCATTGCATCAGCCGCTCGCCCGCGTCCGCGGCAGCATCGGCACGCGCGAAGCCGCAGGCGACGAAACCCAATTTCGTCGCTTCGTCGAAAATCCGCTGCTTCAGGCTTGCCATGACCCTGCCAGCCTTTACCCATGTCGGCCATGGGGGAAAGAGCCATTGCCGCCGAAGCGCGGGATCTCGTCAAGGATTTCGACGACAAGCGGGCGGTCGATGGCGTCAGCCTGACTATCCCCGACGGCAGCATTAGCGGCATTTTGGGGCCCAACGGCGCGGGCAAGACCACGACCATCCGCATGATGCTCGGCATCATCGACCCGTCGTCGGGATCGCGCACATTGCTGGGACATGACCGGCCGATCGAGATCGCCCACCAAGTCGGCTACCTTCCCGAAGAGCGCGGCCTCTACCCCGCCATGACCGCCAGCGACGCCATCGCTTTCATGGGGGCCTTGCGCGGCATGAAGCTCAAAGACGCGAAGAAGCGCGGCATCGAACTGCTCGAAAGCTATGGTCATGGCGACTGGCGCGACAAGCCGATCCGCACCCTGTCCAAGGGCATGGCGCAGACCGTGCAGTTGCTCGGAACCATCGTCCATTCGCCCAAGCTGATCGTCCTCGACGAGCCTTTCTCCGGCCTCGACGCGATCAACCAGCAGAAGCTCGAGGAGCTGATCCGCAGCCAAGCCGCCGCCGGCGTCACCGTCATCTTCTCGACCCACGTCATCGCCCACGCCGAACGGCTGTGCGAGCGGGTGGCGATCATTGCCGACGGCAAGGTCGCCTTCGAAGGCGGCGTCAGCGAGGCGCGGAACCGACTGCGGCCGATCGTCCAGCTGACGACGCGCGCCGTCGACGGGCCATGGCGCGGCGCCATCCCTGCCGATGCCAAGCTGTCGGGCCGCGAATGGCGCTTCGAATTGCCTGAAAGCGGCCCCGAACCCCTGCTGAAAGCGCTGATCGACGGCGGCGCGGGCATCGAAACGCTCAGCATCGAGCGACCTGGGCTGCACGACGCCTTCATCGCCATCGCCGGGGAATCGGCGGCGCGCGAAATGGGCGATGCCCGCACGGTGGGAATGGAATGATGCGCATGAACGAAACGCTCCGCGCTGCCTTCGTCATCGGACGCCGCGACTTTGCGGCAACGGTGTTCAGCAAGACCTTCCTGTTCTTCCTGCTCGGACCGCTGTTTCCGCTGGCGATGGGCCTGATGTTCGGCGGTATCGGTGCGCGCGTCGACCGCAACGCCGCGCCGCCGACCGTGGCGGTGATCGCCAGCCCGGCCGATTACACAAAGCTGGACAAGGCGCGCGAGCAATTGTCGGGTCTGGGCGGAGACAAGCCGCTGGTTGCCCTTCGGTCGGTCGCTCCAGAACCCGGGGTCAAGGACCAGGCTCGCCATCTCCTCGATTCCGAAGAGCAGCAGGTGCTTGGCGTCCTTGAAGGCGGGCTGGCGAAACCGCACTTCACCGGTGCGGTCAATGCCGATGGGCGGACCGTCAAGCAGATGGAAATGTTCATCCGCGAAGCCCGCCGTGCCGACATCGCGGTCGACGAGGGTCCGGCGATGCAGGTCACGCTGACCCAAAGTTCGTCCGGTTCGATCGCCTTCGCACGCGGCCTGACCGCGCGGCTGGGGCAGACCATCCTCTTCCTGCTGACCGTCCTTTTGGCCGGCATGCTGCTGAGCCAGCTGATCGAGGAAAAATCGAACAAGGTGATCGAGGTTCTGGCGGCGGCGGTTCCCGTCGACGCCATCTTCCTCGGCAAGCTGTTCGCCATGCTGTGCATGTCGATCGTCGGCATCGCCGTGTGGGCGAGCGCCGGGGCGGCCGGAATCGCCTTCTACGCGCCCGGCGGGCTCGGGGCGTTGCCCCCGCCTGCGGTCGGCTGGCCCTTCTTCATCGCGCTCATCATCCTCTATTTCGCGATGAGCTACCTGCTGATCGGCGCGACCTTCCTTGGCATCGGCGCGCAGGCCTCGACGGTCCGCGAAGTCCAAACCATGTCGATGCCGGTAACGATGGCGCAGGTCTTGCTGTTCGGCTTCGCCCAGCTGGGCGTCGGCAAGCCGGACAGCGCGGAAGCCATCGGCGCGTCGATCTTCCCGCTTTCCTCTCCGTTCGCGATGATCGCCCGGGCCGCGGAATCGCCGCTGGTCTGGCCGCATCTGGCGGCGCTTGCATGGCAGGCATTGTGGGTGGCGATCATCCTCAGGCTCGCGTCCAACCTGTTTCGGCGCAGCGTGCTCAAGTCGGGCAAGCGCTTTCGCTGGCCATGGCAGCGCAGGGCGGCTGCCTAACCGATCGCGGCCCTGGCCATATCGGTCAGCGTCGACATCAAGGCGCGGTGCGGGAAGGGTCCGTGGCTGATCCTTGCCACCCCGGCAGCGGCCCAGATCTTCTTGTCCGGCGCGCCGGGAAAGGCGATGACGTTGAGCGGCAGCGGCACCGCGCGCACGATCCGTTCGATCTGCGCCGGGTCGCTGAGCCGCGGCACGAAGAAGCCGCTCGCACCGGCATCGGCAAAGGCCTTGCCGCGCTCGATCACCTCATCGACCAGCGCATCGTCGCGCGCCTCGTTCTTGATGAACAGGTCGGTGCGGGCGTTGATGAAGAAGTCGTCGCCGACCGCGACCCGGATCGCGCGAATGCGTTCGACCTGCTTGTCGAGCGGGTGGATGCCCTCCCCGCCGACCACCTGATCTTCAAAGTTGCAGCCGACCGCACCGGTCGCTTTCAATTCCGCCACGTTGACGCCCGCCTCGACCGGGTCGGTCGCATAGGCCCCTTCGAAATCCACGCTGAGCGGCAGGTCGACCGCCGCCAGGATGCGCCGCGCATTGTCGAAGACATAGTCAAGCGGGACCTGGTGGGCGTCGCCGTAGCCCGATGCATCGCCGACCGGATGGCTGCCGGTCGCCAACGCTTTCGCGCCCGCTGCGGCAACCGCGATCGCGCTGCCCGGGTCCCAGATGTTGTAGAGGACGACAGGGTCGCCCGGGACATGGAGCGCGGCGAACGTTGTAAAATCCCTCATTCACCGTCTCCCGATGCTTGCTGGTAGAGTTCGACCTTCACGCCGTCGGGATCCATGATCCAGGCGAACCGGCCGTAATCCTCATCCTGCCGACCGAGGATCTCGACGCCCTTGGCTTCAAGATCCGCGACCATCGCATCGAGGTCGTCGACGCGCAGGTTGATCATGAACGATTTGTCGCTGGGCGCGAAATAGTCGGTGTCGTCGCCGAAGGGCGTCAGCAAGGCGAAACCGTCGGCCATATCGCCCTTGAACGGGAACATGGCGCCCCATTCGCCGCCGACGCCAAGCATTTCCATATACCACGCCTTGGTCTTTTCGACGTCCTCAACCTTGTAGAAAACGCCGCCCAGCCCCGTGACCTTGGCCATGAAAATGCCCTTCGTTGGATTAGTGGACGAAGCGCGCCACCACGTCGCGATAGCTGCGGCTGACTTTCACCTGCGCGCCGCTTTCGAGCACCAGGAAACATTCGCCGTTGGTGTGCGGCTTCACCTGCCGGACCTGGTCAAGGTTGACGATGGTCGAGCGGTGGACGCGCTGGAAGCGGCGCGGATCGAGCCGCTTTTCAAGGTCCTTCATCGTCTCGCGCAGGATCAGCGTGTTTTCGCCGGTCTGGATGCACATATAGTCGCCCGCCGCGTCGATCCGCTCGATCGTGTCGACGTCGACCCGGAAGATCTGGCCTTGGTCGCGGATGTTGATCATCTTTTCGAAGCGGTTCGATGCCGGGCCTTCGCTCGGCGCGGCGTCCAATTCTTCGGCGGCCTCGGGCGCATGTTCGACCAGCGCTTCCTTCAGCCGCTCGGCCTCTTCCTTGCCGCGCTTTTCGGCGAGGCGCTGGCGAACGCGGTCCAGCGTCGCGGCAAGACGGTCTTCCTCGACCGGTTTCATCAGATAATCGACCGCCTGCGCATCGAACGCGCGCAGCGCATGGTCGCTGTAGGCGGTAACGAAGACGAACAGCGGGGGTTCGACCTCCATCAGGCCCTGGACGACCGAAAAGCCGTCGAACCCCGGCATCTGGATGTCGAGGAAGACGAGGTCGGGCTTGTGGGTCTTGATCTGGCGGATCGCTTCGCGGCCGTTGGCCGCCGTGGCGACCACTTCGACATCGTCATGCGCCTCCAGACGAAGGAGCAGGCCCTGCGTCGCAAGCGGCTCATCGTCTACGAGGATTGTGCGGATGGTCATCAAAGGTCCTTTTGGTCGGTCTCGAAGGGAATTTCGAGGATAACGCTGAACCCCCCCTTTTCGTTCGTTCGGGTCGAAAATCCATGGCCTGCCCCATAGGCCTGCGCCAGACGGTCCTGGATATTCGCCAGTCCGACGCCGGTGGATTGCGTGTCGTTGGTCATGGGCCGCGGTCCGGGCCCGCTGTCGGCCACTTCGATCCGCACCGCCTGACCCTCACGGGTCGATGTGACCCAGATGTCGGCCCCATTTTCGGCCGGCGTCACCGCATATTTAATGGCATTTTCGATCAGCGGTTGCAGCAGCAGCGACGGCAGCCGCGCGGAAATCGTGTCGGGATCGATCTTGAAATGGGGCCGCAGCCGGTCCTCGAAGCGCATCTTTTCGATTTCCAGGTAGAGCTTCAACGTCTCTACCTCCTGCACCAGCGTGACCTTGGCCGTCGGCTCGTTGACCAGCGTGTAGCGAAGGAAGCTCGACAGCCGCGACAGCATGGCATTTGCCCGCTCGGTCTGTTTCAGCAGCACCAGCGTCGAAATGCTGTTCAGCGTATTGAACAGGAAGTGCGGGTTGAGCTGGTAGCGAAGCATCGCCAGCTGCGCGGTCGATGCCTGGTTTTCCAGCTGCGCGCGTTGATCGATCTCGTCTTCCAGCAGCAGATAATAGTTGATCCCGTAATAGAGCGCCGACCAGGCGGCGAGCAGCGAGAAATTGAGGATGATCGCGCCGAAATACTGGACGCCGGCCGGCCGCGCGGTCGGATTTACGAAGGTCGCCAGGCTCCACGTTTCGATGAACGAAAAGGCGGCGGCCGACAGCAGCACCGTGGCCAGGCTGATGACCACGGTCCACATCGCCCGCATGGTGATCAGCCGCCGGTACAGCGAGGCCATCAGCAAGGTCAGCGAGTAGCCGGTCGCGGTGAGCAGCAGGATGTGGACGATGAACATCGCCCCCATCGAATTGGCGAAGCCGGACAGGATGCGCAGGAAGAAATAGCCCGACCAGCCGATCGACTGGAGCACCCAGAAGGCGCGGTTCTTGTCGTCGAAAAAAGGCCGGTCCAGCCCGACGCCGGCAAGGAAGGGACGGGCCGGGCCCTTGCCGCGCGGCCGGGGCAATTCCTTGTCCGCCGCTGCCTGCGCAATCGCCCGGACGCTTTCGCGATGCGGGTCGGTCGTGGCGGGGGCAAGCCGGTTCATCATGGGCCATATAGTCGCACCGTCCCCAACCCGCTAGAGAGGGACGATGAGGAGAGAGGCATGACCGACGAAGCCCCCCGCGCCGCCTTTCGTTCGATGGAGGAAGGAACCGAAGCCGACTGGAAGCTGATCGGCAGCCACTTCTTTCCTTATGCCGCCCAGCTGTCGGACCGGGTACTCGACCACCTGCGCCTGCTCGACGGCGATTATGGCGGCTTCCCGGTCGACCGGTTGCAGCACAGCCTGCAAACCGCGACCCGCGCCCACCGCGGCGGCGAAAGCGAGGCCTATGTCGTCATGGCCCTGCTCCACGATATCGGCGACACGCTCGGCAGCTACAATCATCCGGACATCGCCGCTGCCATCCTCAAACCGTTCGTGAGCGAAGACCTGCACTGGATCGCCCAGCAGCACGGCATCTTCCAAGGCTATTATTTCTTCCATTACCTCGGCCTCGATCGCGACATGCGCGAGGCCTTTCGCGGGCACGATCATTTCGAGGCCGCGGCCCGCTTCTGCGAGCTTTACGACCAGAGCTCGTTCGACCCCGATTACGACACCGCGACGCTGGACTTTTTCGTTCCCATGGTGAAGCGGGTGTTCGAACGGCCGATCCGGTCGATCTATACCGCCTGAAAAGGAACTGCCTTTGTCCCACCGCCTGCTGGCCATCGGCCTGTCCGCCATCCTGTTGCTATCCTGCAAGGCGGCAGAAGACCCCGGCCAGCCCGGCGCAGAGGTGGCGGGCGTCGCACCGATTCTCGACGCGCCCGATGCGGTCGACATTCACAGCTTCGCCAAGCCGCTGGAAGCGCGCGTCACCCATGTCGCGCTGGACCTTGCGGTCGATTTCAAGACCAAGCGGATCGGCGGCACCGCGACGCTCGACATCGACGCCAAGCCGACCGCCAAGGAAATCATCCTCGACGACCGCGGCCTCGAGATCGAGGCGGTCAGCGATCAGGACGGCAAGCCGCTGGCCTACAAGGTCGGCACGGTCGATCCCAACCTCGGCGCACCGCTGACCATCGCGATCAAGGACACCAGCAAGATCGCGATCCG
This sequence comes from Sphingomonas jaspsi DSM 18422, assembly GCF_000585415.1. Classification (NCBI taxonomy): domain Bacteria; kingdom Pseudomonadati; phylum Pseudomonadota; class Alphaproteobacteria; order Sphingomonadales; family Sphingomonadaceae; genus Sphingomonas; species Sphingomonas jaspsi. The sequence continues at coordinate 214,279 of NZ_KK073876.1, forward strand.
CTACAAGGCACCGGCCGACAGCGATGCGCTGCAATGGCTCGACCCGGCGCAGACCGCTGGCAAGAAATTCCCGTTCCTGCTTAGCCAGGGCGAATCGATCGCCAATCGCAGCTGGATCCCGACGCAGGACAGCCCCGGGATCCGCCAGAGCTGGGAAGCCAAGATCAGCGTCGCCAAGCCGCTGACCGTCGTCATGTCCGCGCCCCGCGCTGCCGACCCCGTCGACAATGGCGACACGCGCACCTTCTCGTTCCGGATGGACAAGCCGGTCGCGCCCTATCTCATCGCGATCGCTGCCGGCGACCTCGCTTTCCGCGACCTCGGTCCGCGGACCGGCGTCTGGGCGGAACCGGTGACGCTCGACGCGGCAGCGAAGGAACTCGAAGACACCGAGAAAATGGTCAGCGCTGCCGAGGCGCTGTACGGTCCTTATGCCTGGGGCCGCTATGACATGCTGGTGCTTCCGCCCTCCTTCCCGTTCGGCGGCATGGAAAACCCGACCCTCACCTTCCTCACCCCGACCTTCATCGCCGGCGACAAGAGCCTCACCAGCCTGATCGCCCATGAGCTGGCCCACAGCTGGTCGGGTAACCTCGCCACCAACGCGACCTGGTCCGACTTCTGGCTCAACGAAGGCATGACCACCTACGCCGAGCGGCGGATCGTCGAGTCGGTCTATGGCCCCAAGGTCGCGGCGCAGCAGGTCGCACTCGGCGTCGACGCCATGAACAGTGCGATCGAAGACAATGGCGGCTTGAACGGCGCCGACACCCGCCTCCACATCGACCTCAGCGGGCGCCATCCCGACGACGGGCTGACCGATATCGCCTACGAAAAGGGGGCGACCTTCCTGCGGACGATCGAATCGATCGTGGGACGAGCGGCATTCGACGAATGGCTCAAGGGCTGGTTCAAGCGCCACCAGTTCCAGCCGGTGACGACCAGCATCTTCCTCGCCGATATCCGCCAATATCTGGTGAAGGGCGATCAGTCGCTCGAACAGCGACTGATGCTCGACGACTGGGTCGGCAAGCCGGGAATCCCGTCCAATATGGCCAAGCCCGATCCCAACGCTTTTGCCGAGGTGGACAAGGCCGTGGCCGCCTTCGCCTCCGGGACGCAGCCCGACGCCGCGACCTGGGCGGAGTGGACGACCGACGAGAAGCTCCGCTTCCTCAACACGCTCGGCCGCAAGCAATCGGCCGACCGCCTCCAATCGCTCGATTCGGCATTCAACCTGTCGCGTGCAACCAACAGCGAGGTGCGCTTCGCCTTCCTCAGCCTGGCGGTGGCGAATCGCTATGATCCTGCAATTCCGGGGCTCGAAGCCTTCCTGACCGACCAGGGTCGGCGCAAATTCGTTCGACCGCTGCTCACCGCGCTGGCCAAGGACAGCCAGTGGGGATTGCCGATCGCCAAGCGAATCTATCCGAAGGTGCGTCCCCTGTACCATCCAGTAACGGTGCGCGATCTGGACGAATTGGGACTGATTTCCCCGGCCCCGAACAAGTCTTCTTAACCGCGAAGTAACCCTCGTCCGCTATCCGCAAAGTCCCTATCATTGCGGGTGAGCGGATGTACGAGGCTCCTAATCGGTACAAGCGGATGGTGTCGGCACGGCTGCCCGACGGCGAGTCGATGGGTTTCGCCGCACAGGACGACCATGACGGCGCCAGCCCGCTGCGCGACGCCCAGCTGATCGCCCGCGGCCATTTTTCGCCCTTCTTCGCGGCCGCCAACAGCGTTGCCGCCGTCTTGCTGAGCATGATTCTCTACAGCCACGTGGACGGTGCCTACCTTTTCGGCTGGCTGCTCGCGGTCGTGGGCGTCAATGTCGGCGCGATGCAATTGGCCCGGATGCAGGCCATCACCCACGTCGGCCGCTCGGGCAAGCGCGTGCCTCGCTGGCTGATGATGGGCGACATCGTCGTCCGGGCGATGGTTTTCCTGTCGCTTCCCGCCATTTTCTTCGCCGGCCTGTCGCCGACGGCTCAGGTCATCGCGGCCACGCTGGTGGCCGGGACCGGCATTTCGGCCCTCGGCCTCGTCGTCCAGCCGAACTGCGTCAAGGCATGGATGGCGATCTTCACCGCCGGGCTTTGCTACCAGCTGCTCGTCGCGCGCAACCATGTCCCGTTCGACAATGTCGTCGCCATCCTGTTCGTGCTGGGCGTGGCGATCATCGGTGTCCTGGCCGTCGCGCGCTGGGCGTTCGGTCAGCTCAAGACCAACGCCGATTTCGGGTCGCAGTCGGAAAGCGCCAGCCTGCTGCTGCAGGAATATGAGCAGCGCGGCGTGGGTTGGCTGTGGCAGGTCGATAGCGAAAATCGCGTCACCTACATCTCCAGCCGAATGAGCGCGCTGATGGGTCGCCCGGCGACGCAGTTGCTCGGCCATTCGCTGCCGGCGCTGCTCGGCGGTCATGCCGAACTCGGCCGCATCCTGCTCGACCGACAGCCCTTCAGCGCGCTTGAAATGGAACTGGCGACCGCCCGCGGCCCGCGCTGGATTTCGATCGCCGGTGATCCGATCATAGACACCGCCGGCCGCTTCGAAGGCTTCCGCGGCGTCGGCAGCGACATTACCGAAGTCCGCCAGACGCAGGAGCGCCTGACCAACCTCGCCAACATGGACGTCCTGTCGGGCTTGCCCAACCGTGGCCGCGTGCGCCAGCTGCTGGGTGAAGCGCTGCGTGCGGCGACGACCGGCAATGTCCCCTGCGCGATCATGTTCCTCGACCTCGACGGCTTCAAGCCGGTCAACGACACCTTCGGACACCCGAAGGGTGATGCCGTGCTGCAGGCGGTGGCCAAGCGGCTGTGCGACGAGGTTGGCAGCGACGGCCATGTCGGCCGCATGGGCGGCGACGAATTCGCTATCGTGGTGACCGATGCCCAGTCGCGCGGCAATGTCGAGGGCCTTGCCAACCGCATCATCAAGTCGATCAAAGAACCCTATATGATCGACCAGACCGAAATCCGGATCGGGGTTTCGATCGGTTGCGCGTTCGGCCCCATTGACGGGGCCACCGTCGACGACCTGATTCTCAAGGCCGATCTTGCGCTGTACGAAGCCAAGGGCGCGGGCCGCGGCGTCGCCAAATATTTCTCGTCGGAACTGCAGTCCGAACAGGACGACCGCGTCCGCATGGAAGCCGACCTCCGCGCGGCCATCACGGCCAAGCAGTTCCACCTGGTCTACCAGCCGCTGGTCAGCGCCAAGACCCAGAAGCTGATCGGCTTCGAAGCGCTCATCCGCTGGAACCATCCGCAGCGCGGCTTCGTCCCTCCCAACGTCTTCATCCCGATCGCCGAAGAGGCTGGCCTGATGCCGACCATCGGCGAATGGGTGATCGACGAGGCCTGCCGCACCGCTTCGACATGGCCGGACAACATCACGATCGCGCTCAACGTCAGTCCCAAGCAGATCCTGCCGGCGCTGCCCAACATCGTTAGCCAGGCGCTCGGCCGCTGGCGCGTCGCCGCCAACCGCATCGAACTGGAAGTGACCGAGGGCGTGTTCCTGGGCGACAATGGCCAAACGCTGGACGTTCTGAAGCGCCTGCGCGCCCTCGGCGTCGGCATCGCGCTCGACGATTTCGGAACCGGCTATTCGTCGATCGGCTATTTGAACAAGGCGGTCTTCCACAAGCTGAAGATCGACGGCAGCTTCGTTCGCGAAGCCGGCAGCCGCGCCGACAATGTCGCCATCATCCAGTCGATCGTCCAGCTCGCCAAGAACTTCCGCATGAACGTCTGCGCCGAAGGGGTCGAGACGGCGGAAGACTTCGAACGGATGCGAGACCTGGGTTGCGATACCATCCAAGGCTATCTGTTCGGCCGACCGTTGACCTACGACCGGGCCAACCAAATGGTGATGGGCCTCGGCGCCAAGAAGATGGCTGGCTGACGCCTTAGTATCGGGTCCGCAGGAAATCGACCGCCGCGCGATATTCGCGCAAGGTCACATGGCCGTCGCGATCCTCGTCGGCGATGTCCTGAAACGCACCGACCACCGGTTGTGCTTCGTACAGCGTCAGCCAGCCGTCGCGATTGCTGTCGAAGCTTTTGACCGCCCATTGCTTGATCGCCGGGTCGCTGTCGACGAGATCCATCGCCCGCGGGTTGATGGACGCCTGGATGGCAACTGCCGGCTTCGACGGCGAAATTTCGTTGCCGCGGATGACTTCCACTCCGGGCACTCCGCTGCTGGCAGTCCCTGCCGCCGCGGCCAACAACAACAACATCGACATGGCGCAATCCTCGTTCGTTGCGCCCCCACCTGCAGTCGATAACGTCAGTTCGCGGCTTGGGTTGCGATCAGTGCCCGAATCGCCTCGTCGAGCGCCGCCGGCCGGAACGGCTTGGCGAGCAGCTGGGCATCGGGCGCCGCCGCCCGGATTTCGTCGGTTTCGCTATAGCCCGACACGAACAGGATCGGCTGTTTAGGATCGAGCGACCGGATCTGTCTTGCGACATCGGCGCCGCTCAATCCGGGCATGATATAGTCCAGGATCACCACATCAGGGCGCACGGCCTCATATTGGGCCAGCGCCTGCCGCGCGTCGCCGCACAGTCGCGTGCGGTGGCCGAATTCCTGCAGGCTGGCATCGATGAAGGCGCGCACGTCCGGGTCGTCGTCGACCACCAGAACGCACAGGCTGTCGTCGACCGCCGTGCCGTCGTTCCTCTCGGGATTGATGGTCGCTGCAATGGCTTCCCCCGCGCCCGCTCGCCGGAACAGCAAGCGCACGGTGGTGCCCTTGCCGTCCCTGCTCTCGATCCGGGCGGTCCCGCCTGACTGGCGCGCCATGCCGTAAACCATCGAAAGGCCAAGGCCGGTACCTTTACCGACATCCTTGGTCGTGAAGAAGGGTTCGAACGCACGCGCCCTGACCTCGTCGGGCATGCCAAGCCCGGTATCCTGGATCGACAGCTCGACATAATCGCCGTCGTCCAGTTCGGGGTCTCCCTCAACCGTGAGCGGGCGGGTGGCGATGGACAGCGTGCCGCCCCCAGGCATGGCATCGCGCGCATTGATCGCGAGGTTGAGCACCGCGACTTCCAGCTGCGTGGGGTCCGCCATCACCATCAGGTCCGACTGGTCGAGATCGAACATCTTGTCGATGCCGGGGCCAAGCACATTGCGCAGCAGCGGTGCCATTTCCCCGATCAGCGGCGCGATCGCGGTGGGCTGCACTTCCAGCCGCTGTACCCTGCTGAACGCCAGCAACTGCGCGGTCAGCCGGGCCCCGCGCTCGGCGGCAGAAAGCGCGCTTTCGGCATAGCGCTTGAGGCGGTCGTCCTCGACCCGCTTGGCAATGAGGTCGAGCCCGCCGACCACCACGGTCAGCAGGTTGTTGAAGTCGTGGGCGATACCCCCGGTCAGCTGGCCCAGCGCTTCCATCTTTTGCGCCTGGCGAAGCTGGTCCTGCGTTTGTTCGAGGTCCGCCGTGCGTTCGTCTACCAGCCGCTGCAGCGCGAATTCGGCTTCCTTCGCTTCCGTCACGTCGCTGGCCGTGCCGATGAATCCCACGACATTGCCGTCGCCGTCGACCCGCGGCATCGACACCGAGCGAAGCCAGCGCCATTCGCCGTCGGCCCGGCGGAACCGCCCGACCAGTTCGACCGACTCCTTACGCTCCAATTGCCTGAGATACCCTTCGATCACGTCGTCCCGGTCGTCGGGGTGGATCGCACTTTGCCAATCGTGCTGGCCACGCTCGTCGTCCGAGAAGCCGAAAAAATCGTGATAGGCCTGGTTCACGAAATCGCGGCTTCCGTCGATTCTCGTCACCCACATCGGCACGGGGGCGCTGTCCGAAATGCGCCGGAAGCGCTGTTCGCTTTCGCGCAGCGCCTGTTCCGCCGCGCGTTGTTCGGTGACGTCCTGGATGACGAGGATGAGCCCGGCGACGCTTCCGTCTTCAAGGACGTGAGGGACATAATCGGACTGGGTAGAAAGGGTGCCGCGCGTGGGATGGTCGAACGCGGCGGTAAAGAATTGCCGTTCCCCCGCCAGCGCCGCCTCCAGCCTCGGCCGACGCGATTCGAATGTCTTCGTGCCCATCACGTCGGGAAGGTGCTGGCCGAGCATCGCGCTGCGCGGCCGCTCGTACCAGTCGGCGATCGGCTTGTTGACGAAGCGATAGACGAGGTCGCGATCGATATAGGCGATCATCACCGGCAGAACGTCGGCAATGGCCAATATGCCATGGAAATCGAAGATGCCCGGGATAAGTGCGACCGATCCCGCCGCGATGGTTTCATCCGCCTTGCGGGCCGTCAAATCGTCGCTCGACCGGATCGTATCCGACCGCGACTCGCTTTGCCCCCCGCTCGCCATGCACTTAGTCTGGCGCGAAATGCCGTTGAAGTCACGCCCAGCCCGGCTCAGTCGAAGTGAAGTCGACGATAGCTGCCGCGGAAGTAAAGCAGGGGATCGAGCCCCGGATCGAAGGTCGCTTTCTTGACCTCACCCACCAGGATGAAGTGATCGCCGCCGTCGAATACTGAATGGCGGGCACATTCGAATACCGACAGGGAATCGAGCAGCACCGGGACGCCATGCTCGCCGAGCGACCAGGGGGTCTGGCCGAACCGATCCTCGACGCGGGTCGAAAAGGTGATCGATGCAGGCTGCTGTTCGGTCTGCAGGACGTTGACCGCGAAATGATCGGCCTGTCCCAGCGGTGCCGCGGTGGCGGCGCGCTTGGCCACGCACACCAGCAGCAATGGCGGATCGAGGCTGACCGAGGTGAAACTGTTGGCGGTCAGGCCGACCGGTTCACCCGCCGCATCGAGACAGGTCACAACCGTGACGCCGGTCGCAAAGCAGCCCAGCGCGTCGCGCAGGGTGCGCGGATCCGATCCCGATCGATATTCGCGGAGGTCGCCCATCGGTCCGCCATAGCGGCGGACCGCCTCGCCTGTCACCCCGCAAGGGCTCGCAACTGGACGATGTCGAGCGCTTCGAGCTGATCGGCCACTTCGTCGAGCGATGGCGACACGAAGTACATCGGCTGGAACACGTCGTTGCGGTAAGGCGTGCGCGACGCCGCTTCGAGGGTGAAGGGCAGTCGCGGCAGGTCTGCTTCCAGCGACAGGTGCGCCTCGCCGAAGCTGGACGCCAGTCCCGCGCCGAGGATCTTCACCTCCCCCTCTTCCAGCGCCAGGCCGAATTCGACGGTGTACCAGTAGAGCCGGCTCATCACCTCGCCCAACCCGGCGGCGATGGCATCCACGCCAAGCTTCCCGAGCGCTTCCATAAGGCGCGCGATGTCGGGATTGGCGAGCATCGGGACATGCCCGAAGATGTCGTGGAAACAGTCCGGTTCCTTCAGGTAATCGAGATTGTCGGCCGAGCGGATGAAGTTGCCGATCGGGAAACGACGTTCGGCCAGCATGGCGAAGAACGCGTCGTCCGGAACGATCCCGGCCACCGACACCAGCCGCCAGCCGCTCAAGCGCTCCAGCCGATCGCTGATCGCTTCCAGTTCGGGAATTCCCGGCTGGTCGAGGCCGAGCTTCGGCAGGCCATCGAGGAAAGGTTTCACGATATGCGTGCCGAGGTACGGCACCTGGCGCGCAAACAGCGTGTCCCACACGCCATGCTCTTCGGGCGTGAACCGTGCCCAGTCTTGCGGAACGAGCCATTGTCGCCAGTCGGTTCGCTGGCGGTCTGCGGTCTGGGTTCGGTCTTCATTGAACATGTCTGGCAACTCCGGGGCGGTGAAACGAAAAAGCCCCGCCGAAGCGAGGCTTGGCGGGGCGGTGGTCCGATGTGAGCGCGCGCAGCCTCAGTCGGTGGTCACCGCGCGACGATAATAATAGAGGGCAGCCGACGCGATGGCCGGTTCGTTGATGCAGGCGATGGTGGCCGTGCGGGTCATGGCGCTGGTGTATCGCGATTCAAGCATGAATGAAAGATGGCTGGCGCTTTCGCATCGCCGCCGAATCTGTCAGAGCGCTCGCCATGCTGATCCTCGTCCCGTCCCACATCGACCTCGCCACGCTGCGCCGGCTTTGGCAGGGCGCCTCTGCCACGTTGGACGACGCTGCCATGGACCGGGTCCGGGCGTCGGCCGCGTCGGTCGAGCGGATCGTTGCGGGCGGCGACACCGTCTATGGCGTCAACACCGGCTTCGGACTGCTCGCCAACACCCGTATCCCCGCCGACCGGCTGGCAGAACTGCAGCGCAACTTGATCCTCAGCCACAGCTGCGGCCTTGGCGACGCGTTGCCGCGTCACGTCGTCCGCCTGATGATCATGCTCAAATTGCTCGGTCTTGGCCGCGGCTATTCCGGCGTCAGGCCGGTCGTGATCGAAGCCTTGCAGACGCTCGTGGACCGCGACGCAATGCCGGTGGTGCCGAGCCAGGGCAGTGTCGGCGCATCGGGCGACCTTGCGCCGCTGGCCCATCTTATCTCGGCGCTGCTCGGCGAAGGCCGGATCGACCTTGCCGGCAACGTCCTGCCGGCCCGCGACGCACTTGCCCAGATCGGCCTGACGCCGCTTGAACTCGGTCCCAAGGAAGGCCTTGCGCTGATCAACGGCACCCAGGCGTCGACCGCCATCGCGCTCGACGCCCTGTTCAAGGCGGAACGCGTGTTCGGGGCCGCCATCGTCGCTGGCGCCTTGTCGGTCGACGCCCTGAAAGGCAGCCTCAAGCCGTTCGATCCGCGCATCAGCGACGTTCGCGGCCAGCCGGGCCAGATTCGGGTCGCCGCCGCCATCCGCCAACTGCTTGAGGGCTCGCCCATCGTCGACAGCCACCACCGCTGCGGGCGGGTGCAGGACCCCTACAGCTTCCGTTGCCAGCCACAGGTGATGGGCGCCGCGCTGGACCTTCTGGTCAACGCCGCCCGCACGCTGGAGATCGAAGCGGCGGCGGTGACCGATAACCCGATCGTGTTCGAGGACGAGGACATCGCCATCAGCGGCGGCAACTTCCACGCCCAGCCGGTGGCCTTTGCCGCCGACATCATCGCCATGGCGCTGTGCGAGGTGGGCAGCCTTTCGGAACGCCGCACCAGCGTCCTGGTGGATCCCAAGATGAGCGGCCTGCCTGCCTTCCTGACCGATGACGGCGGCGTCAATTCGGGCCTCATGATCCCGCAGGTGACCGCCGCGGCGTTGACCAGCGAGAACAAGACGATGGCCTTCCCGGCCTCGGTCGATTCGATCCCGACCAGCGCCGGCCAGGAAGACCATGTATCGATGGCCCCGATCGCCGCGCGCAAGGCCGGCGCGATCGCAAGGAATGCCGCCGGTATTATCGCCGTCGAACTGATCGCCGCCGCGCAGGGCGTCGACTATCACGCGCCGCTCACCACGTCGGACAGACTGCAGGCACTGCACGCCAAGGTTCGCGCCCTGTCGCCGCACCTCGAAACCGACCGTTATTGGGCGGACGAAATGGCAGCGATCCAGAACGCGATCCTCGACGGGTCGCTAGCGCACCAGGCTTGGCTCTAGCCCCTATTTTTCGAGGTTGGCCAGGATCTGGGCCGCCGTCATCGGCCCGTTGGCCATGGTGTCGGTATGCACCGCGATCATGGTCCGGAATTCAAGGCTGGCCTTCGGCCCGGTGGTCAGCCCCATTTTCTTGGCGGCTGCGTCGACCGCCTCGTCCTGCGCATCGGTTGTCTGCGGGTTGATCACCAGATAGTCCCAGCTGTCGCCGGACGTATGGACATAGATTTGGGCGGGGGCGACGCCGGCAGCGGCCGCTGCGCGATCCTGCCCCGCCATCCATTTGAGAAGCGCGAGCTGCTGTCCCGGCGCGGCCCGATACAGCGATACGATCGCCTTCCCCGGCTCGGCTGCGGCGGACGGCGTGGCGAAGGAAAGCGCGCAAGCGGCCGCGACGGCGGCGAAAAGCTTCTTGGTCATGATAACGTCCCCTGCTGATCGGCCGACCATCCGGCCCCCTCGACCCGCACCTCCTGCGGGCCGGGCGGACCGGCGTGGATCAATCAACAGGCGTCGGACTCGCCCGCCGCGAGCCTTAGCATATATCGTGGTAAACCGGAAAATAACGGAGCGTCAGCCGACCCGCCGCCAGCGCTGCTCCTTGCAGATCAGGCCGGCGATCGCGCAGCCCTTGACGCTGAGTTGGCTCGCACCGACGGCACGAATCGTGCCGGTTGCGTTCATGTTGCGCTTGGGCAGGAAGACGCGCCCGGTCCAGCCGCCCTTGCCGTCAGGCGTAAAGCCGCTCAGCAGGTTGCGCCCCACCAGGTTGGGCGTTCCGCCCGCCCGGGCATCGGCCTTGGCCTCCGCGGACGCGCTGATCACCTTCCCGCAATAGGCGGTGCCGCACTTCGCCATTTCGATGACGACGCTGCCCTTGGGATTGGTCCACTTTCCCTCGATCGGCACCGTCGGCTGCGCCATCACGGCCGCCGACATCGCCACGATGGGCATCAAAAGATACTTGCTCATGGGAGCCCAATAGCCTGATTTTGTGGCGCAAATGGTACGCTCAGCTTTCGCTGACATGAACCGCGTCGGACGCGATGCGCGCGGAATATGGCGGAGCGGGAGGGATTCGAACCCTCGATACGGTTTTGCCGTATACTCACTTTCCAGGCGAGCGCCTTCGACCACTCGGCCACCGCTCCGCATGCACTGGATGCAGGGGGCTCTAGTCGGCGGAAGCGCATCTCGCAAGCTTGCCGGAAGGGTCGGCTCACCCCTATGGCGGAAAGCGATGACGCGCCGTTTCGACCATCCGCCCACGCCAGAGGAGATCGAAGCCATTGCGCGTGCGCAGTTGCAGGCCCTGCCCGAACCGTTCGCGAGCCACTTGCGCCACGTCGTGCTTCAGGTCGACGAACTCGCCGACGAGGAATTGCTGGCCGAGCTCGGCATCGACCATCCGCTCGACCTCACCGGTGTCTATGAAGGCATCCCCATCGGCGAGCGCAGCGTCGAAACGTCGGGCACCCTACCAGACCGCATCCGCCTGTTCCGCCGTGCGATCCTCGACGAATGGGTCGAGGAGGGCGAAGAACTGGAACATCTGGTCCGTCACATTTTGATCCACGAGGCCGGACATCATTTCGGCTTCAGCGATGACGACATGCACGCGCTGGAGGAACAGGCTTGAGCCTGCTGCTCGACGGACAGCGACTGGCGCTGGTGCGCGGCGGGCGGCTGCTGTTCGACGGTCTCGGCCTGGCATTGGCGCCGGGCGAAGCGCTCCACGTCACCGGTCCCAATGGCACCGGAAAGTCGAGCCTGATCCGCCTTGTCGCCGGTCTGCTTACCCCCTCTGCGGGAAGGCTTGAGCGGGCGGACGCGGCGCTGGCCGACGAAGGACTGGCGCTCGATCGCGAACTGCCGCTGTCGCGGGCCCTGTCATTCTGGGCAGGGCCTAAGCTGGGCGAGGCGATGACCGGATTGGGCATCGATCATCTGGCCGACGTACCCGTGCGCTTGCTGTCGACCGGCCAGCGCAAGCGGGCGGTGCTGGCACGGGTGATGGCGAGCGGTGCGCCGCTGTGGCTGCTCGACGAGCCGCTGAACGGGCTCGACCGGGACGGCGCGGAGCGGCTGGCAAACGCCCTCGCCGATCATCGGCGAAGCGGCGGTGCCATCCTGGCCGCGAGCCACGTCCCGTTCCCGGGCGAGTGGCGCACGCTGGAGCTTGGCGCATGACCGCCGCCCTGATCGCCCGCGAAGTGCGCCGCGCGCTGCATGGCGCGGCATGGCTTCCGGTCGCCTTCTTCCTGCTGGTCGCGACGATGGTGCCGTTCGCGGTCGGGCCCGATGCGCAGCTGCTGGGTCGAATCGGTGGCGGCGCGCTGTGGATCGCGGCGCTGACCGCCGCGCTGCTGCCGATCGAGCGACTGGTTGAACCGGATCGCGCCGATGGTGTGCTCGATCAACTTGCGCTCGGCGGGACGAGCGAGGAAGCCATCGGCATAGCCAAGATCGTCGGCCACTGGCTGACCTTCGGACCGCTGCTACTGATCGCCGCCGTGCCCGGAAGCTTCCTCGTCGGGCTGGGCGATGGCGGGCTCCAGCGCACGCTCGTTTCGCTCGCCATCGGCACCCCGGCGCTCGCAGCCCTCGCGGTGGCGGTGGCAGCGCTGACCGCCGGCCTGCCGCGTTCGGGCGGGTTAGCGGGATTGCTGCTGATGCCGCTTGCCGTCCCGCTGCTCATTTTCGGCGCCAGCGCGACCGGCGACGGCGACAGTTCGGCGTTGAAGCTGGAAGCCGCCGTGGCCCTATTCACGCTCGCCGGCGCACCGTTCGTCACGGGCGCGGCGATCCGCGCGGCACGCGGCTAGTCGCGCGTCCAGCGGGCGAAGATCGCGGTCGGCAGCAGCAGCCCACGCGTTTCCTCGCGCACCGCCATCTCACCGCATTGGACCCGGCCGCCGAGGCCGGCGGTCATCTGGCTCAGCAATTCGCCGATGCTGAGCGCCGACATGCGGACCGCATAGACGGTGAGCACGAGGAAGCGGCTCTTATCGTCGAGCAGCTTGACGCAATCGGCCAGCAGCGGCGCCAGATGCTCTTCCAGCCGCCACACCTCGCCCTCCGGCCCGCGCCCGAACTTGGGCGGGTCGAGCAGGATGCCGTCGTAGCGGCGCCCGCGGCGCACTTCGCGCGCGGTGAACTTGGCGGCGTCGTCGACGATCCAGCGGATCGGCCGTTCGGCGAGGCCCGATAGCTGGGCGTTGGCGCGCCCGCCCTCGACCGACTTCTTCGACGCATCGACATGGACCAGCCGCCCGCCCGCCTCGCTCAGCAGCAGCGTGCCGACGCCGGTGTAGCCGAACAGGTTCATGATATCGGCGTCGTCCGCCCGCTCGCGCATCCAGTCCCATTGCGGGGCCATGTCGGGGAAGAAGCCGAGGTGCCGAAACGGCGTCAGGCTGGCGTGGAATTTGACGCCATCGCGCGCCAGCGGCCAGTCGCGCGGTACGTCGCGGTGCTTGACCCAGCGCCCGCCGCCATCCTCGTCGCTGCCGGGCACGAAGGTCGCGTCCGGATCCCAACTGTCGAGCGCGGGCTGCCACATCGCCTGCGGTTCGGGGCGAACCACGCGGACCTTGCCGTACCGCTCATATTTCTGGCCGTCGCCGCTATCGATCAGCGTGCAGGCTTCCCACGGTTCGGCGACGATCGTCTTGAGGTCGTGGAGGCTCATGCCGCGAGCGCCAGCTTCCCGCCAATCGAGGCCAGCGCCACGGGCCCGCCGAGCACCGCCTGCCCCGCCGCCCGAGCCGCCGCGACATCGACGCCGCGGAGTTCGTCCAGCATTTCGTCGAGGCTCATGATCCGCCCGACCAGCTCGATCGACCGGGCCATCGAATCCGCCCGTCCCTGCGGCGTCTCCAGGCTCATCAGCAGCCCCGCCTCGACCTGTGCCCGGGCGCGATTGAGTTCGGCTTGGGTGAGGTCGTCCGCGGCTTTCGCCACGCAGTCGCGTGCCAGCGCCATGGCTTCCGCAGCGCGCGCCTTGTCGGTCGACAGGTTGACCGCGAACAGGCCGGTATCGGCATAGCCCTGCGTCCAGGCATAGATCGAATAGGCAAGGCCGCGATCCTCGCGCAGCTCCTGGAACAGGCGCGACGACATGCCCCCGCCCACCGCCTGCGCGAACAGTGACAAGGCGGGCGCGTCGGGGCTGGCGGCGGGCAGGCCGGGATGGGCGAAGGCAAGCTGGGTCTGCTCGGTGGTCTTGCGATCGGACCGCACGCCGCCCTTGAACTCCGCTGCCGCGATCGGCGGCGGCGCGACGGGCTCAAGATCGCCGAACAGCGCTTCGGCAAGCATCAGGATATGGCCGGCATCGACCTTGCCCGCGGCCGAGATCACCAGTCGCTCGGGCCGATATTGCTCGGTCAGCCAGCCTGTGCAGTCGTCTCGGGTGAAGGCGCGAATGCTGTCGGCCTTGCCCAGCACCGGGCGCGCCAGCGGCTGCTGGCCGAAGGCGGCTTCGAACAGATGATCGTGGATCAGGTCGTCGGGCGTATCGAGGCATTCGCCCAGCTCCGACAGGATGACCAGCTTTTCGCGCTCCAGCTCGTCGGCGTCGAGCTTCGGCGCGCGGACGAGGTCGGCGATCAGCTCCAGCGCCAGCCCGACATCGGGTGCCAGCGTGCGGCCGTGGAAAACGGTCTGGTCACGGCTGGTCCAGGCATTGAGCGACCCGCCGACGTCCTCGATCGCTTCGGCGATGGCACGGGCATCGCGGCCGCGCGCGCCCTTGAACACCATATGTTCAACGAGGTGCGCGAGCCCGCCCTTGCCATCGGCCTCGCTGCGGCTGCCAACCCCGGCGTACAGGCCGATCGCCGCCGACTGCGCACCGGGCATGGGGTCGATGGCGACGGTGACGCCGTTGGCGAGGCGGGTCAGCTCAGCCATTGCCCGCCTCCCGCCACTTCCTGCGCAGCGCCAGCGCGTAGATGACCAGCGCGATCCCGGCGAACAGGAACCACTGGATGGCGTAGCTCAGGTGATTGTTGGGGATCGAATCGGGCGATGGCGGGGCGCTGGCCTGTAGGCCCGGACCCGGCGTGGCGGCGACGAGGCGCATCCGGCTGCGGCTGTCGGGCGCGATGACGCCGGTCACCAGCCCGCCCTTATAGTCGCGCCCGGCATTGGGGTCCTTCGACCAGCCCAGCTCGACCGACACGCCCGGTCCTTCGGCGCCGGTCACGCAATCGGCGATGACCAGGAATCCGGGCTCGCCCTTCACATTCTGCCCCGCCGCCGTACGCATTGCCGCGACCTTCAGGCAGTTTGCGGTGGCCGTGCGGAACAGCGGCAGCGGGTCCTTCTGCGGCACCGCCGGCCAGCTCATCGGCGGCAGCGTCTGCGCGGCGGCGTAGCTGGCCAGCAACGCTTCCTTTTGCGCCTTGCGCTGCAGCTGCCAAATGCCAAGGCCGACCATCGTCAGCGCCGCCGCGACGACGAGGATGGTCGGGATGAGCGGGACCTTCCTCATTCCGAAATCCGCCCTTCGCGCGCCTTGTGCTTATATTCCTGGTAAATCAGCCCGGCCTTGCCGACCCTTAGGCCATAAAGCGTCAGGGCGATGCCGATCGGCAGCCAGACGATGTGCACCCACCACGGCGGGCTAAAGCGCAGTTCGACGAGGATCGCCCCCGTCGCCAGAATCGCGCCGACGATCAGGATGAGGAAGGCAGCGGGTCCGTCACCCACGTTGAAGGACTGGAAGTCCAGCCCGCAGACGCGGCAGCTGGCCGCGAAACGGGCGAGGCCCGCATAAAGCGTCCTCGCCCCGCATCGGGGGCAAAGCCCCCCAAGCATCGCCGCCGCCAGCGTCGGCGCGGCGCCGTGTTCCGGCGCCTTGTCGGCCATCAGCCGCCGTGAACCGGCGCGCCCCAGCCGCCCCAGACATAGATCGAGACGAACAGGAACAGCCACACCACGTCGACGAAGTGCCAGTACCAGGCCGCCGCTTCGAAGCCGAAGTGCGCCTTGGGCGTGAAGTCGCCCTTGTAGGCGCGGATCAGGCAGACCGCGAGGAAGATGGTGCCGATGATGACATGGAACCCGTGGAAACCGGTCGCCATGAAGAAGGTCGAACCGTAGATGTTGCCCGGGTTGTCCGCGTTGTTCATCGAAAAGCTGAAGGGCGCGTGGATATATTCATAGGCCTGGATGCTGGTGAACAGCAGGCCCAGCAGGATGGTGCACCACAGGCCCTTCTTCAGGCCTTCGCGGTCGCCGTGGATCAGCGCATGGTGCGCCCAGGTCACCGTCGTGCCCGAACACAGCAGGATCAGCGTGTTGAGCAGCGGCCAGCCGAACGGGTCGAGCACTTCCATGCCCTTGGGCGGCCACACGCCCCCGACCGCTTCGGCGGCCGACGGGAACAGCGAGCTTGCGAAGTAGGCCCAGAACCAGGCGACGAAGAACATCACTTCCGACGCGATGAACAGGATCATGCCGTAGCGCAGGTGCAGCTGGACGACCGGCGTATGGTCGCCCGCCTTGCCTTCGCGAATGACATCGCCCCACCAGCTGAACATCACCGCCAGCACGCCGACAAGGCCGAGCAGGGCGACGAACTTGCCGTAAGGATTGTCGTGCATCCACATCACGCCGCCGCCGGTAAGGGCGAGCGCGGCGAAGGAGCCGATCAGCGGCCATGCGCTGGGCGGAAGGATATGATAGTCGTGGTTCTTGGTCGCGGCCATTGGTCCTGTTCCCCGTAATTGCTAGCGGCTCTAGCGCCCGCTTTCCGGTTTTTCCACCGGATAAAATGTGTAGCTCAACGTGATTTCGTCGATGCCCTTGGTTCCGTCGTCCTCGCGGATCTTCGGATCGACGAAAAACACCACCGGCATGCGCACGCTCTGGCCGCCCTTCAGCGTCTGTTCGGTGAAGCAGAAACATTCGATCTTGCTGAAATAGGGACCCGCCTGGGTCGGCGAGACGTTGAACATCGCACGCCCCGTCGTGGTGCGGCCGGTAAGGTTGGTTGCCCGGTAGTAGATGGTCGTGCGCGCGCCCGGCTGGATGCGGACGGTTTCCTGCTCGGGCTCGAACCGCCACGGCAGAGAAGGCTCGATATTGGCGTCGAACCGCACCCCGATCGATGCGCCCGCGACGGCGCCCGGCGCGGTTTCGGCGCGCTGGGTGGTCCCGGCAAAACCCGTCACTTGGCAGAACACGCGGTACAGCGGCACGCTGGCGAAGGCGAGGCCGAGCATCGCCAGCCCGAACAGCGCGGCGCGGATCCCGACGGTGCGATTTTTGTCAGCGACGCTGGTCATGGCGGCTTACTGGTTGATCGTCATCTTGGCGATCGAGATGCCGAACACCAGCGCCACGAACAGGAACAGCAGGATCGCGGTCACGCGGGCGCCGGAACGCTGGCGCTGGCGGATGGCGTCTTGATCGTCGGGGGTCATCCCAGAACCTTTGCGTCAATGGCGAGCGCCCCGAAAAGGGCGAACAGGTAGATGATCGAGAATGCGAACAGCCGCTTTTCGGGCTTCATGCCAGAAGGCTCGCTCGCCTCGTTGCGCCAGACCCGGATCGCCAGCGCCAGGAAGATCGCGTTGAGCACGACCGACACGGTGCCGTAGAGCCAGCCCGAATAACCCAGCGGCCACGGCGCGATCGCCACCGCCGCCATCGGCAGCGTGTAGAGCAGGATTTGCTGGCGGGTGTGCCTGGCCCCCGCGACCACCGGCAGCATCGGGATGCCGGCATTGGCATAGTCGGTCCGCACGAACAGGCTGAGCGCCCAGAAATGCGGCGGGGTCCACAGGAAGATGATCGCGAACAGGATCCACGCCATCAGCGGGGTCGATCCGGTCGCCGCGGCCCAGCCGATCAGCGGCGGGAAGGCGCCGGCCGCGCCGCCGATGACGATGTTCTGCGGCGTCCGGGGCTTCAGCCACATGGTATAGACGATGACGTAGAACAGGATCGAGATCGCCAGCCAGATGGCGGCGACATGGTTGGTCGCCAGGTCCATCAGCACGACCGAGCCGACGCCCAGCCCGACGCCGAAGTGCAGCGCGGTCTGTCGAGTCATGCGGCCGGCGGGAAGCGGGCGGTTCTGCGTCCGCTTCATCTTGGCGTCGATGTCGGCTTCATACCATTGGTTGAGCGCGCCGGCCGCGCCCGCCGCGATGGCGATGCACAGGATGGCGGCGAAGCCGAGGATCGGGTGGACGACGACCGGCGCCGCCATCAGGCCGCACAGGCCGGTGTAGACGACGAGGCGCATCACACCCGGCTTGGTCAGCGCGAACAGGTCGCGCCAGTCGGCGGGCAGGCGCTGGTCCTGGGAAAGCGGGATGCTGGTCACGGCTGCGCCCTATAGGGGCTCGCCCCGCCCCTGAAAAGGCCCCGCCCGCCCAATCACTTGGCATTCATGGGCGTCAGGCTAGCCTTGGCGGATGACCTATCGATTCGCGACCCTCGCCGCCCTTGCCCTGACCATCGCCGCCCCGGCGGCGGCGCAGACGGCGCCCGCCGCCGCAGCGCCCGCCGCACCGGCGGCGAAGGACGACCTGGTCCGCGTCGCGCTCGATACCGACAAGGGGCGCATCGTCATCGCCCTAGACCGCGGGCGGGCGCCGATCACGGTCGCCAATTTCCTCGCCTATGTCGACAAGGGGTGGCTGACCGGACAGCCCTTCTACCGCGCCATGCCCTATGGCGACGGCGGCCTGATCCAGGGCGGGGTGCGCGACGGGGCCAAGCTGCTGCCCGCTATCAAGCATGAGCCGACCAATGTCACCGGCCTGAAGAACGTCGCCGGGTCGGTGGCGATGGCGAGCCTGGGGCCGGGCACCGCGCGCAGCGACTTTTTCATCATGACCACCGACATCCCGGCCTTCGATGCGACCCCGACCAATGGCGGCTTCGCGGTGTTCGGCCAGGTGGTCGAGGGGATGGATGTGGTCAAAGCCATCCTCGCCGCGCCCAAGAGCCCGACCAAGGGCGAAGGCGTGATGAAGGGCCAGATGCTGGAGCCTGAGGTCAAGATCGTGAAGGCGGCGCGGGTGAAGCCTTAAGTTCGCTATCGGCTCACGAAATGCGTGTTTTTGGGCCGTTTGCGTGAAGTTTAGAATTTGGGCGCGAGCGGAGCCAGCGCGCGGATTGTGCGGGTTATTCCTACAAGGTCAAAGAGCCGTGCAGGGATGATGGCATGGCAGAGGCATTGTAGGACAGCGAAAAGCGGACCGTCCGCTAGGGGTGGAAAGCGGTCATTCGCTGAGCTAGCATTTTCTCATGTTTCGTTGGGCACTCGTGATTCCGTTTGCTGCGTTTGCAGCGGTCAGTTGCGGCTCAAATGAAGGAAGCTGCGGTTCAGTTTGGAAGGCTCCAAGCCAAACGCCGATTGATCTTCGCAGCATGGACCGGCTTCGCTTGGGCGTACCGATCGAAACGTTGAGCGAAGTCTCTCGCTGCCACGATGCAGCAACCCAACTGACCTTTAGTGGTGTTCAATTCATCGACAAAGATAAGCGGAGATATCTCGTCTTCGACACGCCGAGATTGGACGAGCAATTTGCAGTGGTCTTGAATCCGAGGGGCGAAATTATTCGGACGGGTCCGACCACACTGAACTTCTGACATTGCGTCTGCAATGGGTCGATTGCAGACATTTCATCGCTAGCCGCCACTGCCGCTCATTCTCGCCATGCAGGGGCATGGCTGACATTCGCTACGTGACGTCGGACGGGTTCGCTGAGGCGACCCGCCGGCCGGATCTCGGCAACTCTACGACAAAAGGCCCGGAACCGCTGGTGCGATTCCGGGCCTTTTGCTCGGTGCCTCGATCAGTCGATCTTCGGCAAAGTCTCGAACTGGTGGAAGGGCGGCGGGCTGGGGAGGGTCCATTCCAGCGTCGTGGCGCCTTCGCCCCAGGGGTTGTCCGGAGCCTTCTTCCCTGCCGCGAGCGACAGGATCATGTTCACGAAGAACACCGCCACGCCCGCCACGGTCACCATGTAACCATAGGTCGAGATGGTGTTCCAATGTTCGAACGCCGGAGTGTAGTCCGGAATACGACGCGGCATGCCGTCGAGGCCGAGGAAGTGCTGCGGGAAGAAGATCATGTTCACGCCGACGAACATCACCCAGAAGTGAAGCTTGCCGAGGAATTCATTGTACATCTTCCCTGTCATCTTCGGGAACCAGTAATACATGCCGGCGAACAGCGCGAAGACCGCGCCGAGCGACAGCACATAGTGGAAGTGCGCGACGACATAATAGGTGTCGTGCATGTAGTTATCGACCCCGCCGTTCGCGAGGGTGACGCCGGTGACGCCGCCCACGGTGAAAAGGAAGATGAAGCCGATCGCCCACAGCATCGGGGTTTCGAAGCTCAATGAGCCGCCCCACATGGTCGCGATCCACGAGAAGATCTTCACGCCGGTCGGGACCGCGATGATCATCGTCGCGGCGGTGAAGTACATCTTGGTGTTCACATCCATGCCGATCGTGAACATGTGGTGCGCCCACACGACGAAGCCGACCACGCCGATCGCGACCATGGCGTAGGCCATGCCGAGATAGCCGAACACCGGCTTGCGGCTGAAGGTCGCGACGATCTGGCTGATGATGCCGAAGCCCGGCAGGATCATGATGTACACTTCGGGGTGGCCGAAGAACCAGAACAGGTGCTGGTAAAGGACCGGGTCGCCGCCGCCTTCGGCATTGAAGAAGGCGGTGCCGAAGTTGCGGTCGGTCAGCAGCATGGTGATCGCACCGGCGAGAACCGGCAGCGCGAGCAGCAGCAGGAAGGCGGTGATCAGCACCGACCACACGAACAGCGGCATCTTGTGCAGGGTCATGCCCGGCGCGCGCATGTTGAAGATGGTGGTGATGAAATTGATCGCACCCAGGATCGAGCTGGCACCCGCGAGGTGGAGCGAGAAGATCGCCATGTCGACCGACGGACCGGCCGAACCGGTGGTCGACAGCGGGGCGTAGACCGTCCAGCCGGTACCCGCGCCATGCCCGGTGCCGCCGCTGACGAAGGTCGAGCCCAAAAGCAGCAGGAAGGCCGGGATCAGCAGCCAGAACGAGATGTTGTTCATACGCGGGAAGGCCATGTCCGGCGCGCCGATCATGATTGGCACGAACCAGTTGCCGAAGCCGCCGATCATCGCCGGCATGACCATGAAGAAGACCATGATCAGGCCGTGCGCGGTGATGAGGACGTTCCAGCGATGGAGCGCCTCGTCCATCGATCCGACCGAGCCGAGCAGCGGCCAGGCCTGGTTGAGATACTGGATGCCCGGGTGCATCAGTTCGGCACGCATGATGCCCGAGATGCCGCCACCGATGATGCCCGCGACAATCGCGAAGATCAGGTAAAGGGTGCCGATGTCCTTGTGGTTGGTCGACATGAACCAGCGGGCGAAGAAGCCCGGCTTGTGGTCCGCGTCATGATGCGCGTCATGCGCGTCGTGAGCCTTCAGCGGAAGCGCGTCGGCGGGAATGGTGCTCATATCTCTCTCGTTTCCGCGTCTTAGTTGGTGGCCGGCGCCGCGGCGTTGGTCGCCGGGGCTTCGGTGGTGGCCGCAGCCGGCGTCGCCGCCGGGGTGGCGGCAGGCGCTGCGGCCTCAGCCGCTGGCGCCGGGGCCGCGCCCTTCGGGCTGCCGCCCTTGTTGGCGAGCCAGGCGTTGAACTTGGCTTCCGGAACGACTTCGACCGCGATCGGCATATAGCCGTGGCGCGCGCCGCACAGTTCGCTGCACTGACCGAAATAGACGCCCGGACGGTCGACCTTGACCCAGGTTTCGTTGATGCGGCCCGGGTTGGCGTCCATCTTAGTCCAGAAGGCCGGGACAGCGAACGAGTGGATGACGTCGTTCGAGGTGACGAGGAACTTCACCACCTTGCCGGCCGGGATGACGATGCGTTCGTCGACCGCCAGCAGCGGCGGGCCGTCGGCGTCGGTGCGATAGCGTTCGCCCGGCTTCACGTCGGCCTTTTCCTTCAACAGGTTCGACACGATTTCGAAGCCGCCGTTATCCGGATACTGGTAGGTCCAGTACCACTGGTTGCCGATCACCTTGACGGTGAGGTCGGCGGGCGGCGGGCTATACTGCTTGCTGATCAGGCGGATCGAGGGAACCGCGATCACCACCAGGATCAGCACCGGGACCAGCGTCCAGATGACTTCGATCAGCGTGTTGTGACTGGTCTTCGACGGGGTCGGGTTGGCGCCGCGGCGGAAGCGGATGATGGTGTAAGCCAGCAGCAGCAGGACGAACACGCTGATGACGATGTTCATCGTCAGCAGCATGTGGTTGTGGAAGTCCTTGGCACCCTGGCCGACGTCGGTCACCTGGTCCTGGATGCCCATCCGGCCGTCGGGGACGCCGATGCCGGGGGTCGGCGCGGCGAAGTCGATCGCCGGGGCGGCCGGGGCCTTGGCGGCGTCGGTCGCCGGTGCGGCGGTGGTGGCAGCCGCGGGCGCCGCAGCCTCTGGCGCGCTCGCCGTCGCCGGCGTCGCGGCGGCCGGAGCCTGGGCCAGCGCAGCCGACGGCATCATCGCCGCGGCGGCCAAGGCGATTACCCATCCCTTCAGTTTCATCGTCACCCCGATTGATTCGTTATATGGGATTGGGCCCGCCGCGACGGGCAGGCCACAATTGGGCGGCCTTATAGGCGGGACATTCCAGTCCCTCAAGGCTTGGAACGCCACGAATTTCGGGGGCGGTTGCGAGGGTCGGCCGGCACGCCTATCTGGAGCCCGTCGCACAGGGAGGAAATGCGTGACCGACGACGAGATTCTGGCGGAATTCCGCGCTGCGGACGCACTTCTTGAAGGGCATTTCATCCTGTCGTCGGGGCTTCGCAGCCCGCGCTACCTGCAATGTGCGCGGGTCCTGATGGACGGCGCGCGGGCCGAGCGGCTGGCGCGAGCGCTGGCCGCCAAGCTGCCGACCGAGCTCAGCGAGTCCATCGACGTCGTCGTGTCGCCGGCGATGGGCGGGGTCATCATCGGCCATGAGATGGGCCGCGCGCTGGGCAAGCCGGCGATGTTCCTGGAACGGCCCGACGGCGTGTTCCATTTCCGCCGCGGCTTCGCGCTGGAAAAGGGCCAGAAGGTGCTGATGGTCGAAGATGTCGTCACCACCGGCCTGTCGAGCCGCGAAGCGATTCTGGCGGTCGAGGAAGCGGGCGGCGTGGTGATCGGCGAAGCCTCGCTGGTCGACCGTTCGTCCGGCAAGGCCGACCTTGGCGTGCCGTTCACCCCGCTGATCCGCATCGACGTCCCGACCTACGACGCCAACGACCTGCCCGAAGAATTGGCCGCGATCCCGGCGGTGAAGCCCGGGAGCCGCGCGGCGGCGTGAGCGGGAAGCTGCGCCTGGGGGTCAACATCGACCATGTCGCGACCATCCGCAACGCGCGCGGCGGGCCGCACCCCGACCCGCTGCGCGCGGCCCATATGGCCGAAGCGGGGGGCGCCGACGGCATCACCGCCCACCTGCGTGAGGACCGGCGCCATATTACCGACGAGGACATCGCCCGCCTGAAAGGCGAGATTGCGCTGCCGCTCAACCTTGAAATGGCGGCGACCGAGGAGATGCTGGGCATTGCCCTGCGCCATCGCCCGCACGCCGCCTGCATCGTCCCCGAAAAGCGCGAGGAGCGGACGACCGAGGGCGGGCTCGACGCGGCCGGGCTGTTCGACCATCTGCAGCCGATGGTTGCGCGCCTGACCGACGCGGGCATCCGCGTCAGCCTGTTCATCGAACCGAGCGAACGGCAGGTCGACGCCGCCTTGCGCCTCAAGGCGCCCGTGGTCGAATTCCACACCGGGCGCTACGCCCATGTCGGAGGGGACGAGCGGGCAGTGGAGTATAAGCGGATCGCCGATGCGGCCGCGCTGGCCGTCCAGGGTGGGATCGAACCCCATGCAGGCCACGGCCTGACCTACGACAACGTCCAGCCGATCGCCGCCATCCCGCAGCTGGCCGAGCTCAACATCGGCCATTTCCTGATCGGCGAGGCGATTTACGTCGGCCTAGACGCCAGCATCCGCCGCATGCGGCAGTTGATGGACGACGCACGTTGATCGTCGGCCTCGGCTCCGACCTGTGCAATATCGAGCGGATCCAGCAATCGCTCGACCGCTTCGGCGAGCGCTTCCTGCAGCGCGTCTTCACCGACGTCGAACAGGCCAAGGCGGCGCGGCGGCCCTTCACGCGCGCCGGCACGCTGGCCAAGCGCTTCGCGGCGAAGGAGGCGTTTTCGAAAGCGGTCGGCACCGGCTTCAAGCGCGGCGTGTTCATGAAGGACATTGGCGTGGTCAATGCGCCGTCGGGCGCGCCCACGCTGAGGCTGACCGGCGGTGCCAAGGCGCGGCTTGACGAACTGACCCCCGACGGCCACGCCATCGAGGTGCATCTGACGATGACCGACGACCATCCCTGGGCGCAGGCCTTCGTCATCCTTTACGCTCGCAAGATGGAGCCCTGATTGTCCGATCCCGTCGAGCCGGTCGCGTCCGAGACCGCCGCCCCGCAAGCCGCGACGCCCGCGGAAACGCCAAAGGAAACGAAGGGCCAGATGATCTGGCGCGAAGCCAAGGGCATGTTCTGGGTGCTGGTCGCGGTGCTGCTGTTCCACAGCTTCATCGCCAAGCCCTTCTACATCCCGTCGGAATCGATGATGCCGCGGCTGTTGACCGGCGACCGGCTGGTGGTGACCAAATATCCCTACGGCTGGTCCTATGTATCGCCGACCATCCCCAATCCGGCCGCGATCGTCCGTTCGCTAATCCTGCGGCAGGGACCGGAGCCGTGGGGCATCACCCTGCCCTTCATGAAGGGGCGCGTGCTGGGCAAGCTGCCCGAACGCGGCGACATCGTCGTGGTGACGCCGCCGGGCAAGAATGAGGATTATATCAAGCGCGTCATCGGCCTGCCCGGCGACACGATCGAGCTTCGTAATGGCAGGTTATTCATCAACGGCCAGGCGGTGAAGGCCGAGGTCCGCCCACCGCTGGACATTCCGGTCGACGCCAATGCGCCGTGCGGCGAGAATGATTTCTGGAATCGGCGCGAGGAAACCGCCGCTGGCACGGTCTGCCGCCTGCCGATCGTGCGCGAAACGCTGCCCAACGGCGTCACCTATGACACCATCGACGACGGCAACAGCGAAGGCGACACCTTCGGCCCAATCAAGGTCCCGGCCGACCATCTGTTCCTGATGGGGGACAATCGCGACCATAGCGCCGACAGCCGTTACGAACTGTCGCAGCAGGGACTGGGCGGACCGGTGCCGTTCGAAAATATCGGCGGGCGCGCCGAATTCATCACCTTCAGCCTCGACGGGTCGGGGATTTTCGGCTTCCGTAGCGGCCGGTCGGGCGACAGCCTGAGAGGCCAGAAGGAGTAAGCGATGAGCGAGACCGTGCCGCCCCCCACCCCGGTCGAGCGGCCCGGTCCCGCCGACCTGTCGAGCGGCGTGGTGCGCGACGAGGCGCGCCGGGCCGCAGTGTGGATCGGCATGGCATTGCTGGTGGTGGGCGCGATCGTCCTGGCCCAGCCGATCATGCTGATCATCGGCGGCATGGTGTTCGCCATCATCCTCGACGGCGGGACGCGCCTGCTGGGCCGGGTGCTGCCGATCGGGCGTGGTTGGCGGCTGGCGATCGTCACGCTGGCGGGCTTCGGGTTCATCGGCTGGGTCTTCTATTTCGCCGGGACGACGCTGGCCGAACAGGCGGGCGCGCTGCGCGACGTCGTCACCGCCCAGGCCAACAAATTGTTCGCGACGATCAACGAGGCAGGCATCCTGCCCGAAGGCGGCCTGTCGAACATGAGCGGCCAGTTGATGGGCGGCGTCGGGCGCCTGACCAGCGCCGTCAGCACCGCGGTCGGCGCGCTGTCGTCGATCGTCATGGTGCTGGTGATCGGCATCTTCGTGGCGATCGAACCGCGCATGTACGACCGCGGCTTCGCCTGGATGCTGCCGATGGCGAGGCGTCAGGGCTTCTACGACATCAGCGACCATGTCGGCTTCGTCCTGCGCCGCCTGATGTTCGGGCGGATCGTCGGGATGGTGGTCGAAGGCGTCGGCACCTGGCTGATGCTGTTATGGGGTGGCGTGCCGATGGCGGCGCTCCTCGGCCTACTCACCGGCCTGCTGGCCTTCGTCCCCAACATCGGCGCGATCGTGTCGGGACTGCTGATGGTCGCGGTCGGCTTTTCGGCCGGGACCGACACCGGACTGTGGGCGATCGCCACCTATTTCATCGTCCAGACGATCGACGGCTACCTGATCGTGCCTTACGTCGCGAAGAAGACCGTCGACCTGGCCCCGGCGCTGGTGCTGGCGGCGCAGCTGATCTTTGGCGCGCTGTTCGGGATCATGGGACTGCTGCTGGCCGATCCCATCGTGGCGACGATCAAGACGACGCTGGAAGACCTCGCCAAAAGAAAGGGCGCGGCCCCGACAGCGGAACCGCGCCCCAAAAAATCGAAGGCCTGATCGCTTATTGACCCGGCGCTGGAGGCGCCCCGTCGGTCGGCTGGCCGAGACCCGCCTGAAGCGCTGCGTTGCGCGCGACCTCGAGGACGTGGACGTCGAAATAGAGGTCTTCGTTCTTGCCGATCGGGCTGCCCGGCGGCGGCGAATCGCCGTACGCCAGACGGCCCGGGATCACGATCTTGTAGCGGCCGCCCTTCTGCATCTGCAGCAGCGCCTGCTTGAATCCCGGCACGACCTGCGCGACCAACAGCGGCGCAGGACCGCGTCCGTCGGTGGTGTCGAACACCGTACCGTCCTTGGTCTTGCCGGTATATTCGATGATCACGCCATCGAGCTCGGCGACCTTGTCGCCGGTCCCGGCCTGGACGGTTTCGACATCGACACCGGCCATCTGGCCCGCGCCCATTGCGGCGACGCCGTAGGCGAGCCCGATCAGCGCGGCGACGGCGAGCCACAGCTTGACGAGCGAACCCTTGGCGATCGGACGGATCGGAACCTGGGAAACCGACATGTTACGCTCCCTAACGCGGGAAAACGGGAAGGATCAGCGGTGAAGGCAGGCCTTAACGGCCGCCTTCGCGCTCCACCCGCTTGCGCTCGAGCTTGCGAGCGCGGCGAATCGCGGCGGCGCGTTCACGCGCACGCTTTTCCGAGGGCTTCTCGTAGTGACGGCGAAGCTTCATCTCGCGATAGACGCCTTCACGCTGCAGCTTCTTCTTGAGCGCCCGCAGCGCCTGGTCGACATTGTTGTCGCGAACGATGATCTGCATAAAAGCCGTCGAACTCCCTTCAAAATCGCCCGAAATCGACCGGGCAGCCCGCTTATCGACGCCGATTCGTTTCGGCCGCCCGACACTCGGACAATGAACATTGTCGCCCGTGCCCCATGGCACGTGCGGAGGCGGCCCATTAGCAGCGACCTTGTCCCATTTCAAGGCGTTGCGGGCAGCGGCCGACCACGACGAACCGTGGTCTGTGCGCGGTGACGGGCCGGAACCGACTAATCCTGGTTATCGGCGGTTAACCTGTTGAGGGCTATAAGGCTTTTCGAAACCGGAGGGTGTGGATGTCGTTGAATCGCAGGGAAATGTTGCGTCTTGGCGCGGCGGGTGCCGGCGGCCTGCTGCTGTCGTCGACGGTGGCGGCGCAGGTGTTGCCGACCTCGATCCTTAGCCCCTCGCCGCTGCCCGTTCCGCCGCAACCGGCGACGATCGCCGCGCCGAGTGCGCCGGGCGGTATCAACCCGCTGCTGTTCTCCAAGGCCAAGGCGGCGCTCGATTCGCGTCCGGCGATCACCCAGCGTGACTTCATCGGCGTGGTCGATTTCGCCGCCAGCTCGGCCGACCCGCGCTTCCATGTCGTGCACCTGCCGAGCGGCAGCGTCGAAAGCTTCCGCGTCGCCCATGGCAGCGGGTCCGATCCGGCGCACACCGGCTTCCTCGACCATTTTTCGAACATGCCGGGGTCGGAGGCCTCGTCGAACGGCGCCTACACGACCGCCGACCTTTATGAAGGCAAATACGGACTGTCGATGAAGGTCGACGGGCTGGACTGGACCAACAACAATGCGATGGCCCGCGCCATCGTCATCCACAATGCCTGGTACGCCGAACCCGAAGTCGTCGAGCAATATGGGAAGCTGGGCCGCAGCCAGGGCTGCTTCGCCTTCAGCCGCAAGGACCAGTGGGCGGTGATGCACCGCCTCAGCAGCGGCCACATGATTTACGCGGACAAGGTTGCATAAGCGGTCATCCACGGAACGGTCGTGGAAGCGAATTCGCTTTTGCTTATAAGAAAAGGGCGACCCGCGAGCCGCCCTTCTTTTTTGCCTTACTTCGCCGCGACCTTCTTGGGCGGTGCCTTGGGCGCGGCCGGGACCTCGCCGTCGGAATCGAGCAGCGCCGCGATCACCTTGCCGTCGCGCTTGTAGACGTCTTCATAGTCGACGATGCCGCCGTCGTTGGTGGCGGCGACGCTGAAATAGACGATGTAGACCGGCAGCGGCTTCACGAAATTGGCCTGCTTGGTCTGCTTCGAGGCGAGTTGTTCCTGGATCTTTTCCGGCGTCCACGGACCATTGTCGTCGCCCAGCAGCATGGTCGCCAGCGTCAGCACGTCCTTGGTGCGGATGCAGCCGTGGCTGGCGGCGCGCACCGAACTGTTGAAGCGGCTTTTGGCGTTGGTGTCGTGAAGATAGATGTTGTGCGGATTGTACATCACGAACTTCAACTGGCCGAGCGCGTTGGTCGGTCCCGGCGGCTGGCGCCAGCGCTGGATCTTGCCGTCCTTGCCCTTGACCGCGACGAAGCCGGCCTTGCCCGCGACTTCGCCCGAGATCGACGGCGGCACTTCCCACCAGGGATTGAGGATCACGCCGACCGCGGTCGCATTGAGCTGCGGCGTCGGCGTCCTGATCGCCCCGGCGACGGCGCGCGTCTTCCACCGCGTGGCGCCGTTTTCGACCAGCGTCGCATAATAGCTGGGCACGTTGACGATGATGTAGCGGTCGCCAAGGTCGCGCGGCAGCCAGCGCCAGCGATCCATGTTGAGCCGGATGCGGTTGACCTTGGCGCGCTCGGCCGCGTCGCCGGCCGACGCCTTGGCCAGCGCATCCTTGAGCGCGGCATATTGCGGATGGGTCGGCAGCAGGCCGTCGAGCGCGTCCTTCAGCTTGTTCTGCGACAGCGCCCAATCGAGCAGCTGGCGCTGGCGGACCTTGTCGAGATCCTTGTCTTCGACATGCCAGTCGATCCGCGCGTCGCCGCGGACATGGCCCAGCGCGAGGTCGGACGACAGGCGATTGAAGCGGTCGGTCGCGGCCGCCGACAGCGCGACCGGATCGCCCGCGGCAAGCGCCTTGAGCAGCCCGTCGCTGTCGTAATCGGCGGGGCTAAGGCCTTCCTTCCCGACGCCGGAGATATAGGACAGCAGGGCGCGAACCTGGTCGACCTGCCAGATCGGCGGCGGCGCTTCCGGCACGGGCGCGGGAGGCGTCGTCGGCTGGGCGTCCTTTGCCGCCGCGTCAGGCAGCGGCGCGATCGGGTCGGCCTTGGGCGCGGGCGCATTCTGCGCCATCGCCGCGGTTAGCGGAATCATGCCCAAGCCCAGCAGCATCGCCTTCGATTTCCAAGTGGACCTCAGCACTTTTCGCTTCCCCTTCAATCCGTTACTGTCTGCCGCCAGGAAAGTGGCAGGCGCATCCTAATGCATCAAGGCTTACATGGGATGAACCGGTCGCACTAGGGGGTGGGCGCGAGGAATGGCCAACCAATCCTTAAGGCTTTGACGTCATGATGTTCGGCGCAACATCGGGTGGAGGATGTGACGATGGCCGGTAAATTCCAGCTCGACGGAAGCATGATTCCGCGGACGGTCCGGCGCATGTTCGACCAGCGCAGCGAACCCCGCCAGCCGATCGAACAGGGCACCGCCGTCCTCACCGCACGCCGGGCTGACCACGTCGTTCCCCTGGTCAACCTGTCGCCCAATGGCGCGATGATCCGCTGCACCGCGCCGCTGAACATCGGAGAAAGCATTTCGCTACAGATGCTTGACCGCGACGTCATTCAAGGTCAGGTGCGCTGGATCAGGGACGGCAGGGTCGGGATCGGCTTTGCAAGACCGCTGGAATAAGTCGGTGGAGCATGATTTTCGGATGATCAGGGCGCGGATTTCGGAAGCGAAAAGCGCAGAGGAGCGGCGGCGGGCCACCCGGTTCGACGTCAGCATCGACGCGCGCGTCCGCGAGCTTGGCAGCGAAGGGTTCGAAGCGCGGCTGATCAACATTAGCGAAACCGGCTTCATGGCCGAAGCCGACGGCGAGTTCGAGGTGGGTAGCCGCGTGTGGCTGATCCTCCCCGGGCGCGAGCGGGCCAATGCGCTGGTGCGCTGGATTGCCGGCCGCAAGATCGGTGCAGAGTTCGCGGAACCGATCAGCCTCGACGGACTAACCGCCTAATTTTCCAGTCCAATTGCGGAACAGTTTTGGCGCGATGATTTCGCGCCGTGGAACCTAGCGTTCGTTTCGGTGTTCAATCCATCCGAAAGGAACGATCGAAATGGCCACTGTCCCGACGCTCGGCGAGCTCAATATGCGCCATGACCCTGCGAACCGCGGTTACCATGCGGTGTACCGCGAACATCAGGTCAACCATTGCCCCGGCTGCGGCCGTACGCACTGGATCATCGGCCGCGTATCGGCGGAATGCGCCTTCTGCGCCACCGCGCTGCCGCTGGCGGAAGCCAGCATGCGCCATCACAATGCGCCGATCGTGATCCAGCACCGCAACCGCGACACCCAGCCGGCCTGGGCCGCCTGACCTATTTGGCCGGTGCGGGCACCGCCCGTACCGGCACCCCCACATTGCAGACATCCACCCCGCCGGCAGGACGTATGTAAAATGCGTCGTGCCGGTTGGCGCGCAGGTGCACATATTCGGCAAAGCTGTCGCCCGCGAGATATTCGAAGCGCGGCTGAGCGTCGGGCGAAAGGTCGCTGACCAGCTTCGCCGACTTGATCGGCACGTCGGATGAGCGGTCCTTGTAGAAGCCCAGCGCCTCCGTGCCGCGCGGCAGTGCCGTCATCGCCTCGAACCCGCTGATCACCCGACCGACCACCGCGATGTTGCGGTCGAGATGGCGCGGCGCATGGCCGATGACGGCATAAAGTTCGCCGCCCGTCCCGGTGTCGGGACTGAGATCGCGCCCTACCCCGACCATGCCGTAGCAATGGGTCAGGTTGGCGGATTCATCCTTAAGGTCGTAAGCCATCGGCCATCCGCCCGAAAATCCGACCGCGGGTGCGTAGGCGTCCGGAAAGCCGAGCGGCACCACCGTTAGGCCCTTCAGGCTGCGCGAATATTCGGCCGGCGGCTTGGCAACGACGCCCGCCGGCAGCGGCTTGTCGCTTTCGTTATTGCCCCATTGGACGACATAATTGTCCTGCACGCGATAGATTTTCGCGCCGTCCCACCAGCCGGCGCGGGCCAGCGCCTTGATGTTGGCGACATGCACCGGGGCGAATTGGGTTGCGAGCTGCAGCACGACCTTGCGGCCGTCGGCAAGCTCGATCTGCAGCAGGTCGCCCGCCGGGATCGCGACCCAGTCCTTGGCGGGGGCGCCGGCGACGACGTCGTTGGGGGTTTTGAGCGCTGGGGGATCGGCAGCCATGGCGGCGGCGGACACGGCGGCAAGCAGGGCGACGATGATACGCATGGATTTCCCCCTTCGGATTCGCTGGCGATGATTGCCGCCTCCCAATCGCGGCGCAACCCCGCTAGGAAGCATGGCCATGTATCTTGCCACCATCATGCTGCTCGGCTCGGGCGAACTGGGCCGCGAATTCGCCATTGCCGCCAAGCGGCTCGGTTGCCGGGTCATCGCCTGCGACCGTTATGACGACGCGCCGGCGATGCAGGTCGCCGACGCGCGCGAGGTGTTCCCGATGCTCGACGGCGCGGCGCTGCGCGCGGCGGTGGAAAAGCATCGCCCCGACCATATCGTGCCGGAAATCGAGGCGATCGACACCGCCATGCTGGGCGAGCTGGAAACCGAAGGCTGGCACGTCGTGCCGTCGGCCAAGGCGGTACAGCTGACCATGAACCGCGACGGCATCCGCGACTTCGCGGCCAAGGAGCTGGGGCTGACGACCTCGCGCTATATCTTCGCCGAAACGCGCGAGGAGGCGATGAACGCCGGGGTCGGCCTGCCGGCGGTGGTCAAGCCGGTGATGAGCAGCAGCGGCAAGGGGCAGAGCGTCGCCAGCACCGTCGAGGAACTGGGCACGGCGTTCGATTATGCGGTCGCCAACATGCGCGGCGACCGGCCGCGGGTGATCGTCGAGGAGTTCATCCGCTTCGACTATGAGATCACGCTACTGACGGTGGCCACGAAGGACGGCGTGCTGTTCTGCCCGCCGATCGGCCACCGGCAGGAGGGCGGCGATTATCGCGAAAGCTGGCAGCCCGCGCCGATGGGCGACGCGGTGCTGGCATCCGCGCAGGAGCAAGCGGCGAAGGTCGTCACCGCGCTGGGCGGATATGGCCTGTTCGGCGTCGAATTCTTCATCGCCGGCGACCGCGCGATCTTTTCCGAGCTGAGCCCGCGTCCGCACGACACCGGCATGGTGACGCTGATAGGCCAGTTTCCCAACGAGTTCGAGCTCCATCTCCGCGCGATCCTGGGCCTGCCGATCCCGGCGATCGAGCTGGCGGGTCCGGCGGCGTCGGCGGTGATCCTGGCTACCCAAGAAAGCCATGATTTCGCCTTCGAAGGCGTGGCGGAGGCGCTGGCGGGGGGCGAGGCGGACCATCCTGTCGACCTGCGCCTGTTCGCCAAGCCCAACACGCTGAAAAACCGGCGCATGGGCGTGGCACTGGCGCGTGGACGCGATGCCGAGGATGCGAAGGGGCGCGCCGTGGCAGCCGCGTCGAAGGTCCGGATCGCCTATCGCGATTGAACCATTCGCACGTTCATCGGTTTTCCCACCCGATGAACAAGTGGAACCGCAAACCCGACATTGCGACGCTGCGTTCCATGGCTCGGCAGGCCAGGGACCCGATCGTCGCACGCGCGCTCCGCGACCTGGCCGACGAATATGAGCGGCTTGAACGCGATCCTGATGTGGCTGTTGCATAAATATGCAATACGGCGCATAGCCCGCGCCCCATGATTCGTGTCTCGATCCTTGGAGCCTCCGGCTATGTCGGCGGCGAGCTGATGCGCCTGATCGCCGCCCACCCCGATATGGAGGTGGCGGTACCGTTCGGCGCGTCCAATGCCGGGCAGCCGGTGGAGGCTGTGCATCCGCACCTGTCGCTGGCCTATCCGGGGCTGCGCTTCGCCGAATGGGATGCGACCGCGCTGGCCAGCAGCGACCTTGTCATGGCCGCGCTTCCGCACGGAGAGACCCAGCGGCTGGCCGACGACCTGCTGGCCGACGGAATTCCCTTCGTCGACCTGGGTGCCGACTTCCGCCTCGACAGCGCCGACGAATTCGAAGCCTGGTACGGCGAACCGCACCAGCGGCCCGATTTGCTGGACAGCTTCACTTACGGCCTGCCCGAATTTTACCGCGAACAGATAAGGTCGTCGTCGCGCGTGGCAGCCCCGGGCTGTTACCCGACCGCCGCCAACCTGGCGCTAAAGCCGCTGGTCGATGCCGGGGCGATCGATCCCAAGGGCATCGTCGTCGATGCGGCGTCCGGGGTAAGCGGCGCAGGCCGCAAGGCGAGCGACGCGACCCATTATTGCGGGGTCGAGGGCAGTTTTCGCGCCTATGGACTGACACGCCATCGTCACACCGCCGAAATGCAGATGGTGTCTGGCGCCGAAGTGCTGTTCACCCCGCACCTCATGGCCACCAGCCGCGGCATCCTGGCGACCTGTTATGCCAGGGCGGCGGCGGCGTGCGACCCGCTGGCGATCCTTCGCGACGCCTATTCGGGCGAGCGCTTCGTCCATGTCGGTGAGCGGCCGCCCGAGACCAAATGGGCTACCGGCAGCAACGCCGCCTTCCTGTCGGCGCGCTACGACGAGCGCACGGGCATGGTCGTCGCGCTGGCCGCGATCGACAATCTCGGCAAGGGCGCGGCGGGGCAGATGATCCAGTGCGCCAATTTGATGCTCGGCCTCGACGAAGGCGCGGGCCTGTCCACCTTGGGAGTATATCCGTGAGCGTTACCCTCGCCGAAGGCTTCGTCGCCGCCGGAATTGCCGCCAACATCAAGACCGGCGGTCGCCGCGACGTCAGCCTGCTGGCGACCGACGACGGCAAGCCGGTGCCGACCGCCGCGGTCTTCACCCAGAACAAGTTCCGTGCGCCCCCGGTCGAGGCCAGCCTCGAGCGGCTGAACGTGTCGGGCGGAATGGCAGCAGGCGTGGTCGTCAACAGCGGCAACGCCAATGCCGGGACCGGCGCCAAGGGGCGCGAGGATGCCGAAACCATGTGTGCCGAGGCCGCAAAGGCGGTCGGCTGCGACCCCCGCGACATGCTGGTCTGTTCGACCGGGCTGATCGGGTTTCGCCTGCCGATGCGGCGCATATTGGGCGCGATCCCGACGCTGGGCGAGACGCTTAGCGTCGACGGTCACCGCGATGCGGCAAAAGGCATCCTCACCACCGACACGCGGCCCAAGGAGGCGGCGATCCAGCGCGACGGCTATGCGATCGGCGGCATGGCCAAGGGCTGTGGCATGCTGGCGCCCAACATGGCGACCATGCTCGCGTTCCTCACCACCGACGCCGCGCTATCGCCGGCCGAGCTGAAGCCGATCCTGCAGCGCGCGACGGACGCCACCTTCAATGAGCTGATCACCGACGGTGCGACCTCGA
The DNA here is from genome assembly GCF_000585415.1 of Sphingomonas jaspsi DSM 18422. NCBI lineage: Bacteria > Pseudomonadati > Pseudomonadota > Alphaproteobacteria > Sphingomonadales > Sphingomonadaceae > Sphingomonas > Sphingomonas jaspsi. The sequence goes on from NZ_KK073876.1 coordinate 248,584, forward strand.
CCAACGACACGGTCATGCTGTTCGCCAGCGGCCGCAAGGGTCGCCCCGCCGACCTCGCGGCGTTCGAGGACGATGTCCGGCAGGTGTGCGAGGAATTGATGCTGATGATGGCGCGCGATGCCGAAGGGATGACCAAGCTGGTCGTCGTCCGGGTGATCGGCGCGGCCAGCGATGCCGAGGCGCGGCTGGTCGCGCGGTCGATCGGCAACAACAACCTCATCAAGTGCAGCTGGTACGGTGCAGACCCCTATTGGGGCCGCCTGCTCGCCGAAGCAGGTTCGTGCGGCGCCGAGTTCGAGACGCTGAAATCCTCCGTCAGCTATGGCGGAATCAAGGTCGCGGAAGCGGGCGTGGAGATTGCGCATGATGCCGACGCGGTGCGGGCGCACATGCAGGGCGCGGAGATCGACATATTGATCGACCTCGGCATCGGTGGCGGCAAAGGCCGCGCGGTGTCGGTCGACCTTGGCCCGGGCTACATCAAAGAGAATGCGGCGACCTCATGACGCTGACCCCCAACGACACTGCGCGGCTGCTGATCGAGGCGCTGCCCTATATCCGCCGCTTCACCGGCAAAGTGGTGGTGGTGAAGGTCGGCGGCCTGCCGATGACCGACCCGGACCGCATGCGCAGCCTGGCCAAGGATGTGCTGCTGCTCCATTCGGTCGGCATCCGCCCCGTGCTGGTCCATGGCGGCGGGCCCCAGATCGACCAGGAAATGGCGAAGGCCGGCATCGAGGTGAAGCGGGTCGACGGCCTGCGCGTCACCGACGCGGCCTCGCTCGACATCGTACGCATGGTGCTGGTCGGCAAGACCAACCGCGAACTGGTCGCGGCGGTCAATGCGCTGGAGCCGGTCGCGGTCGGCGTGGCGGGCGAAGACGGGCGGCTGCTGGAGACCGAGCCGGTCGACCCGCGGCTCGGCTTCGTCGGCAAGGTCACTAAGGTGCGGACGGGCATCCTCAACGCATTGCTGGAAGACGGGCTGGTCCCGATCGTGTCGACGGTCGGCGCCGATCCCAGCGGCCAGCCCTACAACATCAACGCCGACGATGCCGCGCGCGCGATTGCGGTGGCGATGAAAGCCGAAAAGATCATCTACCTGACCGGCGCGCCCGGGTTGCTCGAGGACCCGGCAGACGACGAGACGCTGATCGCCCGGCTAACCCCCTTCGACGCGCGCCAGCGGATTGCGGCAGGCGGTGTCGGCGGCGGCATGATCCCCAAGCTGGCGGCCTGCGCCGAGGCGGTCGACGGCGGCGTCGCCAGCGCGCACATGATCGACGGGCGGATCGAACATGCCATGCTGGTCGAACTGTTCACCGATGCGGGCATCGGCACGATGATCAGCAAGGAGAGCTGAGCGATGGCGGGCAAGTCCCAGCGCCAGCGAATGATCGCCGACTGGCTTCGTTCGCACAAGGTCGGCAGCCAGGAAGAAGTGGTCGCCCGCCTGTCGCTGGCCGGGATCGCAGCGACCCAAGCCACCGTCAGTCGCGATCTGCTGGAACTTGGCGCGGTCAAGCTGAAGCGCGAAGGCACGATCCGCTACGTCATGCCCGACCAGGTCGAGCCCGGCCATGCCGCCGCCAAGCTCGACCGCCTGCTCAACGAATGGGTCGATGCGATCATTCCGGCCGGCCACCTGCTGGTGCTCAAGACGCCGCCCGGCTCCGCCAACCTTGTCGCCAATGCGCTGGATTCGGCCGCCTTGCCCGAGATCGCCGGAACGTTGGCGGGCGACGACACGATCTTCGTGGCCCTTGCGGACGGCGCCAAACCCGCCGATGTTGCAGCCATATTGCAGAGCCGCCGCGCGGGCCCCTGATACCGCCGGCGGACGTGCCGGAGAGGATATGACGATGAAGAGCCTGGTCCCGACCATCCTGTGCGCCGCGCTGCTGGCCGCCTGTGGCAAGACCGACGATAATGAGGCTGCCAACCGCGAAGAGGCGATCATCGTGCGCAGCGAGGGACAAAAGGCGCTGTTCGACCTCAACGACCTCAATCGCGCGATCGCGCTGAAGCGCGCGATCACCGACCAGGGACTGACCTGCAAGCAGATCACCGCCAGCGGCTTCGTCGGCCGCTACAAGAATATGGATGTCTGGACCGCGACCTGTTCCGACAAGCGCCAGTGGTCGCTGTTCATTTCGGCCAATGAAAATGTGCAGGTGCGGCTGTGCGACGACAATGTGAAGTTGGGGCTTCCCGCCTGCGTGGTTCAACCCGGAACCGAGGGCGGCTCCGGGCTGGATGAGGTCAATATCGTCAACGCGGAATAGGAATCAGGGGCGACCGGTCAGTCGCACTTCCTCGTTTCCTTATATTCGCCCGACGCGGACTTTTCCTTGATCGTCACGCACGAGCCCTGGCGGATTTCCTCGCGCCAGCTGCCGTCGGCGTTGACCTTGCGCTGGCCCTTGGGCACGCGCTTGCCGTCGACGATTTCGTAGTTCCAGTCCTTCGGCGTCTGCTGCGTATTGGCCGCCTGGGCATAGGCCGCCGACGCCGTCGTGGCGACGAGCGCAAGGCCGGCAACCGTCAGAATCAACTTCAACATACGGGACATGATGTCCTCCTTTGCCGCGCTTGTATCGCGAATCAGCTTAACGGACGCTGACATCGGCTCGTCGCAGCGGTTCATCCTGCAGCCCAAACGCGAAAACCCCCGCCCGGGGTCCGGACGGGGGTTTTGAACTCGCGGACGAGTGAAGCCCTGCCGGGCGCGTACGCCTAAGGTCCCCCGGACCTTAGCCTTGACGCGCCTTAAAGCGGCGGTTCGTCTTGTTGATGACGTAGGTCCGGCCGCGACGGCGAATCACCCGGCAATCGCGATGACGCGACTTCAGCGACTTCAGGGAATTGCGAATCTTCATGGCCGAAAACGCCTGCCTTCGTGTTTAAATTGTTGGAGGTTTCTGGAAAACCGGCGGTCCCCCTATGGCGGGATGCCGCCGAAGTCAAGCTTAGTGCGCCATTTCCGCCGGTGCGCGCGGCCCCTTCGGGTCGAACAGGTCGCCGAAGTAATTGCCCTTGATCCACATCGGCCGCTGCGGTGCATCGGCAAGCTGGCGGACGATGCGATAGTTGAGCTGGGCATAGCGCGCAGCCGCGTCCCACAGGATCGGCTGCGACACATCGTCCTTCACGCTGTGGTACCGATTCGCGAAGAAGTCGTCCCACTTGGCCTTGCCGCCATTGCCGTATCCGGTGAACAGCAGCACCGCCGGCACGCCGCGACGGACGAACTGGTAGTGGTCCGAACGAGTGAAGATCGACTGTTCGGGCATGGGATCGGGCGACACGCTCATGCCCATTTCCGCCGCCGCCTTGGCGATTGCGTCGCGGACCGTCGAGTGGCCACCGCCGAAGGCGACGACGTCGTTGAACGGATAGAGCGGCACCGGCATGTCGAGGTCGACGCCGCCGACAATGCTCTTGATCGGGACGGTCGGATGGGCGGCGAAATAGTCGGCGCCGAGCAGTCCCTTTTCCTCGCCGGTGTGGACGACGAACAGGATCGAGCGTTTCGGCGCCTCGCCGCTGTCGACGAACTGGCGCGCCGCCTCGATCAGCGTCGCGACGCCGGCGGCGTTGTCGAGCGCGCCGTTGTAGATATTGTCTTCGCCCGGCTTGGCATCCTTCTTGATGCCGAGATGGTCGAGATGGCCCATCATCGCGACATATTCGCCCTTCAGCGCCGGGTCGGTGCCGGGCAGCATCGCCACCACTTCCGGGCTCTTGAAATCGGTCCAGGTGCTTTCGCTCTGGATCGCAACGGTCGGCTTCAGCGCAAAGCCCCTGACCCGCTTGTTGCCGAGGCCCGCCACCTTGCGCACCTGCGACAGCGACTGGGCCGCGCCGACGAACAGCCGTTCGGCCATGCCCGCCGAGGGCATCAGCCGGACGCGCAGGCCCTGCGGCTCCGACCCCGACTGGCCGTTGGCGTCGACCCAGTCGACCAACGGCGCCGCGGCGAAGCGTTCGGGGCTGATCGGCCGCTTGGGATCGGGCGGGCGGACACCGAGTTCGATGATCCCGATCGCGCCGTGCTGCGCCGCGATGACGTCCTTGGTCGCGCGCAGATGCGCGGCGATGTCATTGTCGACCTTGTCCGGGGCGCCGGCCAGCACGACGACGATCTTCCCGCGCACGTCGAGCCCGGCATAATCGTCGATGCCCAGCGCCTTGTCGTCGATGCCATAGCCCACGAAGACCAGCCCGGCGCGGAAATCGCGCATGCGTTCGGTAAGGCTGGGGCGGGCAATCATTTCGGACGGGGGCAGCACGGTGTCGCCGCTACCCTCGCCAAGGGTCAGGACGGTCTTGCCGGGAACCAGCGTCGCGCGGCGGAACGGCACCCATTGATACCAGCCGCCCTGCTCGCCCGCCGGCTTGAGGCCCAGCGCGAGGAACTGGTTGGCGACGTAAGAGGCGGCGATTTCATGGCCGCGGCTGCCGGTGTCGCGCCCTTCGAGCAGATCGTCGGCCAGGAAGCGGACGTGGCTTTCGACCCGGTTGGCCGACGCTTGGTCCGCGCCCGGCGCGGCGAGCCCCGCCCCAGACAGCAACAGCGAAACGCCCGCAAGGGCGACGATCATCTTGCGCATCAATCTCTCCGCATCCCTGCGCCGTTAACCGGCGCTTTGGATTTGCTGGCTAACGGAGCCTCGCCGCTTGCGCCAGCATCTGTCGCCGCCGTTCGTCGAATGGCGCGGATTGCCGATCCGGGCGGCGGGCTCTATCAGGGCCGCCGATTAACCATTTCCAGCCAGTACAGGGGCATCAATGACCATCACGATTTCGAGCGCGTTCGACGCCGGCAACATCAAGGTCGTCGGCCAGGACGGGGACAGGATCGACCTCGAAATCGTCAAGGACCACATGAGCGACTTCCATCAGTGGTTCTACTTCCGCCTGGCCGGTGCCGGCGGGCGCGAGGTCACGCTGCGCTTCACCAACTGCGGCAGCGCCGCCTATCCCGACGGCTGGCCCGACTACAAGGCCTGCTATTCGATCGACCGCGAGGATTGGACCCGCGTCCACGACACCAGCTACGCCGACGGCGTGATGACGGTGAAGCTGGTCCCGGAAACCGACTGCGTCTGGATCGCGTACTTCCCGCCCTATTCGATGGAGCGGCACCACGACCTCATCTCGACCGTCGCGGCGCTGCCGGGCGTCGAATATCGCAGCCTGGGCAAGAGCCATGACGGGCGCGACATCGACTGCCTAACGCTGGGCGACGGCGACCTTACCGTCTGGCTCTACGCCCGCCAGCATCCGGGCGAATCGATGGCCGAATGGTGGATGGAAGGCGCGCTGGAAAAGCTGACCGACCCCGACGATCCCGTCGCCCGCGTCCTGCGCCGCGACTGCACCTTCCATGTCGTTCCGAACATGAACCCGGACGGCAGCTTCCGCGGCCACCTGCGCACCAATGCGGTCGGCATCAACCTCAACCGCGAATGGCATGAGCCGAGCGCGGAAAAGAGCCCGGAAGTGCTGTGCGTCCGCAACGCGATGGACCAGGATCCGCCGGTGTTCGCGATGGACGTCCATGGCGACGAAGCCATCCCCGCCAACTTCCTCGCCGGCTTCGAAGGCATCCCCTCGATCACCGACGAACAGGTCGGCCTGTTCAAGCTGTTCGGCGACACGCTGGAGCGCATCTCGCCCGACTTCCAGCAGCAGAAGGGCTATGAAATCGCCGCGCCGGGCCAGGCCAATATGTCGATGTCGACGACCCAGCTGGCCGAGCGCTACGGCACGGTGTCGATGACGCTGGAAATGCCGTTCAAGGACAATTTCGACCTTCCGGACGAGCTGTACGGCTGGTCGACCGAGCGGTCGAAATATCTCGCCGGTCATTGCCTCGATTCGCTCTACGCGATCCTGCCCGAGCTGAAGAAGCGCAAGGCCAAGTAAGCCGATGCCGACCCTCGTCCTTCTCCGCCACGGCCAGTCGCAGTGGAACCTCGAAAACCGCTTCACCGGATGGTGGGACGTCAGCCTGACCGACCAGGGGATCGAGGAAGCACGCAGCGCCGGACGGATGCTGGCCGACAAGGGCTATGACTTCGACCGCTGCTTCACCTCGGTCCAGACGCGGGCGATCAAGACGCTCAACCTGCTGCTCGAGGAAATGGGACGGCTGTGGCTGCCGGTGACAAAGGACTGGCGCCTCAACGAGCGTCATTATGGAGGCCTGACCGGCCTCAACAAGCAGGAAATGATCGACAAGGTCGGGGCCGAGCAGGTCAAGATCTGGCGCCGCAGCTTCGACGTGCCGCCGCCGCCGCTCGACGCCGACAGCCCGTTCCAGCTGGCGGGCGATCGCCGCTACGAAGGCATCGCCATCCCGAATACGGAAAGCCTCAAGGACACCATCGCGCGCGTCCTGCCCTATTTTGAGGCGGAGATCGCGCCGGCGCTGAAGGCCGGCGAGCGGGTCATCGTCGCGGCGCACGGCAATTCGCTGCGTGCGCTGGAAAAGCATCTGTCGAATATCGCCGACGCGGACATCGTCAGCCTGGAAATCCCGACAGGCCAGCCGATCGTGTACGAGTTGAACGACGATCTGGCGGTGAAAGACCGCTACTACCTCAGCGAACGCTGAGCTCAGGCGACATATTTGCGGCGGTACATTGCCGCATCGGCGCGGGCGATGACGGTCTCGACCGTGTCGTCAGATTCGACCGCGGTCAGCCCGATTGCCACCGACAGCGGCATCGGCGCCCCGTCGAACAGGAATTCGTCGCCCGCAATATCGTCGACCAGCCGCTCGGCCGTCTCCAGCGCCTCGGCCTGGTTGGCATGGTCGAGCAGGACGCAGAATTCGTCGCCGCCGATCCGGGCCACGCAATCGGTATCGCGGGTCCCGGCCCGCAGCCGCTCGGCGACATGGACCAGCGCGGCATCGCCGCCGGCATGGCCGAAGACGTCGTTGAGGCACTTCAACCCGTTGAGGTCGACGAACAGGACGGCCGCCGGCGTCCCGTGACGGCGACGTCGGGCGATGGATTCGCCCAGCGCCCGCGCCAGCCCGCGGCGGTTGGCGAGCGGCACCAGCGTGTCTTCATGCGCCAGCCGGTCGAGATCGCACACGCGCGCCTTGAGCTGCGCCACTTCCTGCTTGAGGCGCGCAATCTCTTCGAGCAGGTCGGCCGCAGCGCGGCTTTCATGGGCGACGTCGTGCATCATCAATTCCGCTGTTGCACGAGTATATAGCCGATCTTGTCTGTTGGCTGAATTGCGCTTTCGTGACTGTCCCGGATTGCGCCAGTCGCCCGCCCCCTTTAAGCCGCCAGCTTGCAAGGGCGACAACAGGGATCAGGCATGGGCGATCCGACGATCGGGATCATCATGGGAAGCACGTCGGACTGGGAGACGATGCGCCATGCTTCCGAAACGCTCGATGCGCTCGGAATCCCGCACGAAAGCAAGGTCGTGTCGGCCCACCGCACGCCCAAGCGCCTCTATGATTATGCGCAAGCCGCCAAGGGCCGCGGTTTGAAGGTGATCATCGCCGGCGCGGGCGGCGCGGCGCACCTGCCGGGCATGGCCGCGTCGATGACCGAGCTGCCGGTGCTGGGCGTTCCGGTCGAATCCAAGGCGCTGAAAGGCATGGATAGCCTGCTGTCGATCGTCCAGATGCCCGCCGGCATCCCGGTCGGCACGCTAGCCATCGGCAAGGCCGGCGCGATCAACGCCGCGCTGCTGGCGGCGGCGATGCTGGCGACGACCGACGACGCGCTGGCCGTGCGGCTGGCGGACTGGCGGTCGCGGCAGACGGAATCGGTGCCAGAACAGCCCGAATGATGCTTGCCCCCGGATCGACCATCGGCATCGTCGGCGGCGGCCAGCTCGGTCGCATGATGGCGTTGGCGGCGGCGCGGCTGGGCTATCGCTGCCACATCTACGATCCGCATGAAGAACCCTGCGCCGCCGAAGTCAGCGCCGACTTCACGCGCGGCGACTATGGCGATGCCGAGGCATTGAAGCGCTTTGCCGAGGCCTGCGACGTCGTCACCTACGAATTTGAAAATCTCGACGCGCGTCCGCTGGCGGGGCTTGGCGACAAGCTTCGCCCGGGCACGGCCAGCCTCGAAATCGCGCAGGACCGCGCGGCGGAAAAGCGCTTCATCGAGGGCTGCGGCGCGCGCGTCGCACCGTGGCGGCAGATCGACAGCCTCGACGATGTGCGGGCGGCCTTTGCCGAATTGGGCGGCCCGATCCTGCTCAAGACCCGCCGCTACGGCTACGACGGCAAGGGTCAGGCCTGGGTCCGTTCGGCAGAAGACGCAGAAGCGGCGTGGAACGCCATCGGCGAGCAACCGGCCGTGGCCGAAAAGGGCATGCGCTTTGCCGCCGAATTCTCGATCGTCATCGCCCGCGGGCTGGATGGAGAGACCCGCGCCTTTCCCGTGCCGCGCAACGACCATCGCGACGGCATCCTGCGCCGATCGACCGTGCCCGCCGGACCCGACATCGAGCCGCTGATCGCCGAAGCGACCGACTTCGCCCGCTCGATCGTGACCGGGTTAAACCATGTCGGGGTGCTGACGGTGGAATTCTTCGCCTGCGGGGCGAGTGCGGTCGTCAACGAATTCGCACCGCGCGTCCACAACAGCGGCCACTGGACCATCGAAGGCGCGAAGACGTCGCAGTTCGAACAGCATTTGCGCTGCATCCTGGGACTGCCGCTCGGCGACGTGTCGCTGGTGTCGGCAGGGGCGACGATGGACAACCTCATCGGATCCGACGTCGATGCCTGGGCCGACTATGTCGCGGAGGCCGGCGCCTACCTCCATCTCTACGGCAAGGGCGAGGCCCGCCCCGGCCGCAAGATGGGCCATGTCACCCGCCTGAAATAAGGGCGGCGCAGGCGAAGGCCCGCACCGCCCCTTGGTTTACTTCGCTTCGACCGTTTCGACCGGCAGGCCGAGCTTGGCGAGCTGCGGCTTCACCTTGGCGGCGTCGCCGACGACGACCCACACGAAGCCGCCCGGCGTCACCGCCTTGCGGAACGCGCCGTCGGCGCTGGCGCGGGTCAAGGCGCGATACTTGCCGTCGAGCTGTTCGTAATAATCGTCCGGACGGCCATAGAGGTCGTTGCTCATCATCGCCGAAAGCACCGCGCCCGACGTTTCGAACCGGCCCGGCAAGGCGAGGACGTTATTGGTGATGGCGCGCGAGATTTCTTCCTGCGTCGCGCCCTTGGCGCCGAGGAAGGCCCTGAGCTGGCTGTCGAGCGCCTTGATCGATTCGCCGGTACGATCGGCCTGGACCGGCGCGTTGACGGTGAACGATGTGGCGTTGAGGTTGTAGCCGAAGCCGGCGCGCACCCCGTAAGACCAACCCTTGGTTTCGCGCAGGTCCATGTTGATGCGCGACAGGAAGTTGCCGCCGAACACTTCGTTGCCTGCATTCACCGGCACGACGTCGCCGCGCGGGTCGACCGGGGCCAGCTGGCCGCCGAGGATGACCGACTGGGGCGATCCCGGACGGTCGATCAGCACGATGCGCGACCGGGCGGGACGGGCCGGCGGCGCCACGAACGTCTTGGCGCCCTTCGGCACGGACGGCGCGGCCCATTGACCGAAATGGCGCTCCAGCTGCGGCATCAACGCCGCCAGCGGCAGGTCCGACACCACATAGATCTTGGCATTGTCGGGGCGCAGCCACGCCTGCTGGAAGCCGACCAGATCGTCGCGGCTGATCGCCTTCACCGCCGCTTCGTCGCCGCCGTTGGTGGTGGCGTAGGGGTGATCGGCGCCGAACAGCAGCGGCGGCAGGGCGCGCGCGGCGATCGAATTGGGTTCCTTCTTCGCCTGTGCAATGGCGGTCAGCGTCTGGGTGCGAACCCGTTCGACCTCGGCCGGGGCGAAATCGGGCCGCTGGACGACGTCGGCCAGCAGCGACAGCGACGGATCGAGATTGGCGCTCAAGGCCCCCATGGTGACGACGCTGCGGTCGGCACTTCCGTTTGCCGCCAGCTGCAGCCCGAGCCGCTCGCCTTCCTCGGCGATCTGCTGGGGCGTGCGCCCCGCCGCACCCTCGTCGAGCAGGCTGAGCGTCAGGTTCTGCAGGCCGCGCTTGGTCGGCGCGTCGGCCGCGTAGCCGGCGTCGAACGACAGGGCGAGCTGGGTCAGCGGGACGGCGGCACGCTGGGCATAATCGACCGCAATCCCGTTCGACAGGCGCACATGCTGCACCGTCGGAAAATCGAGCGGCGGCGTGTCGGATACCGACGGGATCGGGCGCACCGTCTTCTTGCTCGGGATATCGACGCTGGCCGTTTTCGCCCCCTTGGCTTCGGTGTAGGGCGGGCGTTCGCCGGGTTCGAGCGTGACCTTGAACGCCGGGCGACCGAGCCATTGCTGCATTACCGAGCGGATCTGGGCCGGGGTGGCGGCAGCATAGCGGTCGAGCGATTTTTTATAGAAATCGCTGTCGCCGACGAACACTTCGCCTTCGGCCAGCGCAACCGCTTTGCCGCCGAAGCCGCCGACCTGTTCGAGCCCGCGGATACGGCCGGCGACGTCGCTGGTCGCGGCGCGCTGCACCTCTTCTTCGGTCGGCCCGTTGGCGAGGTAGTCGGCGAGGATTTCGTCCAGTCGCTTGTCGACCAGCGCCGGATCGACCCCCGGCTTCACGGTCGCGTCGATCTCCAGCAGGCTGACGCGCTGGAACGGCTGGACGTTGGCGCTGACCGAAACGGCCAGTTTTTCCTCGCGCACCAGGATGCGGTCGAGGCGCGAGCTGGCAAGCCCGCCGAGGATCGAGGTGCCGAGGTCGATCGCCGGCAGCTGGTCGGACTGCAGCCCGGGCACGGCCCAGTGGCGCTGCAGCTGGACGGCGGCGACACGGTCTTTCATGACGATCGACTTCGACGCCGCCAGCGTCGGCACATCGGCCGCCGCCGGGGTATTGACCGGACCGCGCTTGATGGCACCGAAATATTTTTCGACCAGCGGGCGGGCCTCCGCGGCGTTGATGTCGCCGGCCAGCACCAGGACCGCATTATTCGGGCCATATTTGTCGATGAACCACTGCTTCACGTCGCGCAGCGTCGCGCTGTCGAGGTCGGCCATCGAACCGATGGTGTCGTGCTGGTAGGGGTGGCCGTCCGGGAACAGGTTGGCCAGCACTTCATAGCTGACGAGGCCGCCGGGCGCATTGTCGCCCTGCCGCTTTTCGTTCTGCACCACCCCTATCTGGTTGCTGAGCTTGGTCTGGTCGATCGCGCCGAGCAGGTAGCCCATGCGGTCGCTTTCCATGTACAGCGCGCGCTCGAGCGCGCCGGTCGGGACATTTTCGAAATAGTTGGTGCGGTCGAACCAGGTGGTGCCGTTATAGCCGGTGGCACCGATCTTCTGAAGATATTCGAAATAGTCGCCGGGCAGGTTTTCGCTGCCGTTGAACATCAGATGTTCGAACAGGTGCGCGAAGCCGGTCTTGCCCTTGGGCTCGTCCTTCGACCCGACATTGTACCAGACGCTGACGGCGACGATCGGCGCCTTGCGGTCTTCGTGGACGAGGACGGTGAGGCCGTTGTCCAGCGTGAAGCGCTGGTGCGGGATGGACACCTGGTCGACCAGCGCGCTGACCGGCGCTGCGGCCGGGACCGGCGGGACGGCGGGCGCTTCGGCCGGGATCGGCGGCGGTGCGATCGCTGTATCGACCGGCGGGTTGGCCGCGCAGGCCGCGATCAGCGACGCGCTGGCAAGAAGGATCGGAAGGCGGCGCACGGATAAGCTCATGTTTTCATTCCCCTAAGACCGGCGCGGACCTTAGGGTTCAGTCGGGATTATGCAAATCTGGTCGACCAACGACCGGTGGCAATCGACGAACGGCACGGCGGGGGGTGCCGCCGTGCCGTCGCGGGCCTTCTGCAGGCCTATTGGGCAGGCGGCGCCGCCGCCGATGCATTGGCCGGCAGGCCGCCAAGCTGGGTCACCAGCTTTTTATAGGCATCAAGATAGGCGAGCACGATGATCTGGCCGATTTCGGTGTTCTGGTAGCCCGTCGCGCCAATGCCGCCGACGCCACCGCCCCAAAAGGCGCCGCCGCCACCGGCCCAGCTAAGGTCGCGCTTGCGGAAATAGCCTTCGACCAGCGCTTCTTCCTCGGTCGTGCGGGCATTGACGATCGACAGGGTGACGTTGGCCTCGCCCTTCTTGACATTGATGCCGCCGGCGATGCCGCCGATGACGCGTCCGGCACCGCCAAACAGGCCGCCGATCGCGCCGCCCAGCCCCGCACCGACGCCGCCACCGCCCGAATTGGCGTTGGAACTGACGATATTGGGTTCAAGGAAATAGTCGGCGGCCTTGACCTGACCTTTCCCGATGTTGGACCCACCCTGCAGTTCGCCCTGGTCGGCCAGTGCGCGCTCCATCGCGCGGCTCTGCATCGACCGACCGCGATTGACCAAGCCGAAGCAGCCCGACTTTTGCACGAAGACGCGGAGAATGGCCTCGGGGCTGCCGAGGTTCAGTTCGCGCCACCATTGATTGTCCGGCTCGACGATGGCGATGGTACCCAGCCTGCGCGTGCAAACGGGGATCTCCGCGGTGCCGCGCGTCTGGTCTTGGCGTGCAGAGCTTTCGTCAGGCTTCTTCGCCACAGCCGGGTTTCCGGTCGCCAAAAGCGTCGTTCCGATTGCAGCAAGCATCACGGTCTTAAGCATGGAAAATCGCGCCTCCCAAATGATGGCGGAGACCATCTGGCTCGCGCCCGCACATCGGCGCGATGAGTCCAATTTCAACGCAAGCCCCCGACGGTCTTTCGACCGCATCGCGTTTATAACACGCGTTAACTTTGGATTAAACCCATAGTCCACTAACCGCCCTTCTGGGTGCAACGACCAATTCAAATCGGGCTGGTTGCTGACAGAGGGGGTTGGGTCTGCTAGCGGGCCTCAAACCTGCATTATCGAGCATAAAGACCAAAGCCTTGACAGACCTTTCGAAGATCCGGAATTTCAGCATCATCGCCCATATCGACCATGGCAAGTCGACGCTGGCGGACCGGCTGATCCAGCGCACCGGCGGCCTGACCGACCGCGAGATGACGCGCGGGCAGATGCTGGACAATATGGAGATTGAGCAGGAACGCGGGATCACCATCAAGGCGCAGACCGTGCGGCTGAAGTGGAAGGCCTCGGACGGCGAGACCTATACGCTGAACCTGATGGACACGCCGGGCCACGTCGACTTCGCCTATGAAGTCAGCCGGAGCCTCGCCGCGTGCGAAGGCGCGCTGCTGGTGGTCGACGCGGCGCAGGGCGTGGAAGCGCAAACGCTGGCCAACGTCTACCAATCGATCGAGCACGACCATGAGATCGTGCCGGTCATCAACAAGATCGACCTGCCCGCGGCCGAACCCGAAAAGGTGCGCCACGAGATCGAGGACATCATCGGCATCGACGCGTCGGAAGCGGTGCTGGCGTCGGCGAAGTCGGGCATCGGCATCGACGAAGTGCTGCAGGCGGTGGTCGACAAAATCCCCCACCCCAAGGGGGACCGCACCGCGCCGCTGAAAGCCATGCTGGTCGACAGCTGGTACGACCCGTACCTGGGCGTCGTCATTCTGGTCCGCGTGATGGACGGGGTGCTGAAGAAGGGCCAGCAGATCAAGTTCATGGCGACCGGCACCCAGCATCTGGTCGACCGCGTCGGCTGCTTCACGCCGAAGATCGAGCAGCTGGCCGAGCTCGGCCCGGGCGAAATCGGCTTCATCACCGCGCAGATCAAGGAAGTCAGCCAGACCGCGGTCGGCGACACCATCACCGACGTCAAGAAACCCGCCGACGCGCCGTTGCCGGGCTTCAAGGAAGTCCAGCCGGTGGTGTTCTGCGGCCTGTTCCCGACCGACGCGGCGGAATATGAAAAGCTGCGCGAAAGCCTTTACAAGCTGCGGCTCAATGACGCCTCGTTCAGCTTCGAGGTGGAAACCAGCGCGGCGCTGGGCTTCGGCTTCCGCTGCGGCTTCCTTGGCCTGTTACACCTGGAAATCATCCAGGAGCGGCTGATCCGCGAATATGACCTCGACCTCATCACCACCGCGCCGTCGGTGGTGTACCGGATGCACCTGTCGCATTCGAAGAATGAGGAGGCCAAGACGATCGAGCTGCACAACCCGGCCGACATGCCCGACCCCAACCGGATCGAGAGCATCGAGGAGCCGTGGATCATGGCGACGATCTACACCCCCGACGAATATCTGGGCGGCATTTTGAAGCTGTGCCAGGACCGCCGCGGCATCCAGAAAGAGCTGACCTATGTCGGCGGCCGCGCGCAGGTGAAATATGAGCTGCCGCTCAACGAAGTGGTGTTCGATTTCTACGACCGGCTGAAGAGCATTTCGAAGGGCTATGCCAGCTTCGATTATGAGCAGATCGGGTACCGCGAGGGCGACCTCGTCAAGATGAGCATCCTGGTCAATGAAGAGCCGGTCGACGCGCTGAGCATGATCGTCCACCGCGGCACCGCCGAAGCCCGCGGCCGCGGCATGTGCGAGCGGCTGAAAGACCTCATCCCCCGCCACCTCTTCAAAATCCCGATCCAGGCCGCCATCGGCGGCAAGGTCATCGCCCGCGAAACCATCAGCGCGATGCGCAAGGACGTGACGGCGAAGTGCTACGGCGGCGACGCGACCCGGAAACGCAAGCTGCTCGAGAAGCAGAAGAAGGGTAAGGCTAAGATGAGGGAGTATGGGTCTGTGTCCATCCCCCAGGAAGCCTTCATTGCTGCTTTGAGGATGGGAGACGAGAGCTAGCTGCTGGAAAAGCAGAATGGCGCCTGCAGGTCAGTCCGGGGGACTGACCGAAGCCGACATGGGCAAAGCGAAGATGCGGGAGTATGGCTCTGTGAGCATTCCGCAGGAGGCCTTTATCACAGCGCTGCGGATGGGTAATGAAGGCTGAGCCGCCGAGCGTAAAAGAGCGGTTTCGCTAGAAACCGGGAAGTAGCACAAAAAGACGGCGAAGCCCGGCCGAAGGGTAGGCAATGCCTAACCCGTTCGACTTAACGACCCTACTTCGTAAATTTCTTCTTTCCCAAAATATTCGAATCTCGAACCGTCCAATTTGGACGTGGACCGGTCTATCGGTGAAAGGCCCTCCCGCCATATTTCTGACTATTGCCCTGTAGCCGTCTGGCTGCCAACTACTGCGCTGCTCGGATGAAGGAGGGGGTATGGTATTCATCCATGTGCTGCGTGTGAAATGTGAACCGCTTGAGCAATCCGACTTTCTAGCGAAACAGCTGGATTCGGTAGAAGTCATCTCGCAAGCAATAAAGGCAAAGCCGACGGCGGATGTCGGGCGAGGCTCGGAATGGCACCTCGGAAACATTCAGGAGATAGAAAAAGAAGACGCAGTTGGCTTTGCGATGGGTCGTACGGCGATGGTCACTTCTCCTCGGTTCGATGAGACGACCCATGATTTCCTTGAAGAAGAAACCAAGCGAGCTCCGTTTACCTTAGGCATTTTCGATCAGAGACATCAGGCATGCGGCATCATCCGGAAACCGGGTGTGTCGCAAAATGCCACTGAGATTGCGGCGAAGCTCCAGACCCTTTTGAATGCCACTCGTTTTCCACGCGAATCCAACGCAAAAATCATTGTTGATCCAGTTCGCGACCCCACATCTTTCATTGAAGCCTTACAGACGGCAAGCGCAGTTACTCGCTTTAGTTTTTATGCCAGTCGCCCCAACCCACACGACGTTAATCGGTTGATACAGCGTCCGGCGGAGGAATTTACACAAGCAGCAGGGGGCGAGCGGACCAAGGTGGAAGTGGAGGGAGAGGACTTGGACCGGCAGGTCTTAACTGACCTTTCGCAGGCTGTGGCTGCGGTTGGTGAAACAGCCACAGCAAACGTCAGACCGGAACCCTGTGCTCGCACGAAACGTATTCATCTCGCTGGCAACCCTGTCAGCGAACCGGTCGCAATCGATGATGCTCGTGGATTGCTGTTTCGAATGCTCGAGGCGACGCGTGAAGCGTACGATCGAGTTAGAAATGCTAGATTGGGATGAGCGTGCTGCCATTTTGGAAGTGGCTTTTTAGGGGAGGAGATAATTCCCCGGCAGGCGTTCGCAATATCGTCAATCCAAGTCTATTATTCCATGCTGTAGTCGGCTTGATTGCTACAACAAGCATTAATGCTGACCCATACGAGTTCGCAGGAAAAGCACTCTTTCCTGCGGCTTCGATTTTGGTCGGCCTATCTTTGGCATGGACAACTCGGGCTTCAACTGCTCTTCAAAATAGAGAGCTGAGAGAAAAACTAATAACCGATTTTCGACCTGCCGAGGATTACGTGTATGGTTACCAATTAGCTATTCTATCGATTATTTGCATGGTAATTTATGTATGCATTATGTCTGCCGGCGGGTTGAATATTAGGATATTCAACAATCATTGGGATGGAAAATTATCCGGTTTTTGGATGTATTTTATAATTAGTATATCGCTTCGCGAATGTTGGGGAGTGGTAAACTTCACAAACATGCTGACTCTGTTGGATTACAGACGTTGATGTGGAAAATATTTTCAGGCATCGCGACATGCCTGCTTTCGCAACTCGTCGCCCTGACGTCCGCCACCGCCGCCCCCATCTACGGCATAGCCCGCGCCATGGACGGCGACTCCCTGCACGTCGGCGACACAGAAATTCGCCTGTTCGGCATCGACGCGCCCGAATGGGATCAGACTTGCAAAAAGGGTGGCGCGGAATGGGCTTGTGGCCAGGAGGCCGCCAAGCAGCTTTCTGATTTGGTGACGGGCCGAGATGTGCGTTGCGACCCGATGGGGAGGGACCAGCATCAGCGCACCCTTGCGCAATGTTCGGTCGGCACGGTGGACGTTAATCGGACGATGGTGCAGCGGGGCTATGCCATCGCCTTTCGTCGCTACTCGACAGACTATGTCAGCGCCGAGGAGACAGCCAAGGCCAGCAAGCGTGGCATTTGGGCAGGGAACTTTGAAAACCCGCAGCAGTATCGGGGTGAGACGCGCCCGGTTGAACGGGTTGTCCGTAATCGACCGACCGCTCCCGTCCGATCAAAGCCACAGGCTTCAGGGTGGACCGGAGGTTGTTCAATCAAGGGCAATCATAGCCGCCGGGGGGAATTGATCTACCATCTGCCCGGCATGCCCTATTACAACGAAACGAGGGCCGAGCAGATGTTTTGCACGGAGGCCGAGGCCAGAGCTGCCGGCTATCGTCGGTCAAGAGCACAGTAAGCGTTCAACGGGGGAATTGTGGGCAAGGGACACTATTATGGAGGCGGGACGCTGATTGGCCCGACGTCAAAGATTGGTCGTGCGCCGGTAAGGGGTGGTTCGGGTGCAAAGGCTGCCGCTGAGGCTAGGCGGCAAGCCAAAAAGAAAGCTGAAGCGGCGAAGCGGAAGCAAATTAAAGCCACAGAACGCTTGATTCCTAAGCTCGCAAAACTGTGGCGAGAGGAGCAAGGCAAGGCCCACTTTCAGCAACTTCTCCGCGAGCGAAAGATGATAGCAGAGAAGCGGGCCTTGCGACGCGAGCGGCGTAGTCCAGATACGTTCGAATCCGCTCTGGCTGTGGCCCTGCGCGACGCCGGACTTCTGCCTGATCCCGATGGCGGAGAACCTTAAGCCTGCGTTTTCGGCCAAGTTCAATCCTCCCGCTTCACCCCCCATGGCAGCTTTTCATAGCCGCCCCACACATATTCCCCGCTCTGCGACCTCGGGCCGGTCGGGCGTTCCGGGTAGGGCGGGATCATGGTGCGGTGGGCTTCGGGGCTGTTGAGACCGTACGTCCTCACCCCCGGCGCGCGGAGGCCGGCGGCGACCAGGGCTTGGGCTATCATCTCCTCCGCGCTGATGCGGGGGTCGCCGTGGCGCGGGCCCTTTGTGGCGCGATCGACCTTGGGCGGGGTTTCTTTCTTCATGTTGGGTCCTTTCGTCACTTGCGTTCGCTCTCACGATGCTGGCGCATCGTTGACCCTCACTTCGTGACGTCAGTCGGGTTCGGCCTTGCCGACCCGCTGGCCGGCATTCGCCGTCTATTCGCGCTGGGTCGTGATCGCGGGCGATCACTCGCCTGCGCTTTGCGGCTTTGCAGGATCGACGGGCGCATTTCGGGGGCGAGGAGCGGGAGGTACCAGCTGCCGTCCTTGTGCTGCAGCCAGCCGTTCTGGCGATACAGATCGGCATAGTCGGCGACGACCTTCTTCTCCTCTGGCGTCAGGTCGGCGGCTTTCTTGCCGAAGGCGCCGACGAGGTCGCGGTAGGGCTGCATCGCGTCGGGGCCGCCGGTGACTTCGGGCAGGAAGCCGGCGGCGGCGGTGACCACCATGTCGGGCTTGCCGAGGTTGGGCATGCCCTGTTCGATGAAGCGCAGGGCCATGATTTCTTCTTCGTCGATGTCGCCGGGCTGGGGGTCGCCGCGTTCGGCGCGTTTCCAATCGGGCTTGCCGACCAGCACCTCCCACGCGCGGCGCTTCTTCGCGTCGCCGGCGATGTGGAGCAGGAACAGGCGGCGGGCCTTGGTCAGGCGCAGGCGGATGCGGGCGGTGGCTTCGCGCACCTCTTCCTCCTCGTCGCAGCTGACGATCGGGCCGGCGGGGCGGACGGCGATGTCCATTGCGGCGAGGCGCCGTTCCTCCTCCCGCGCAAGGTTAGCGAGGCCGGTGGAGAAGTGGACCAGTTCGCGTTCGCGCGAGATTTCGATGGCGGCGTCCCAGGCAGCGGCGAAGGACTGGCCGCCGCGCGCGGTGCGCAGCTGTTCGGCACCGAAGGCATGCTTGCCGATGGCGCGGGCGGCGCGCGAGGGGCTGCCGGTGACGGCGAGGGCGGCGATGCGTTCAAGCGGAGCCAGTCCGGGGGACTGGCGAGCAATGGACGCGCTGTCATTGGCTGCTCGGTCATTCCCCCGGAATGACCTGCGCCACCAATTCCCATCCATTGACGTGGGGGCGGCGCGGGACCGGGGTGAAGGCGAGCAGTTCGCCAAGGTAGGAGAAGTCGCCCTCCCCCATGCGGCCGGGCTCTCGGCACTTGGCGCAGAGCACGGGGAGGGCATCGGGCAGGGCGGGCGGATTGGCGAGGGCGGATTTCTTCATCCGCGAGTGTGGATCAGAAAATCGCCGAGTAGGAAAGTTTTGGAGACAAGGGCGTTGAGGGCGCATGGGCGACGAGGTGACGCAGACGGCCAAGGCGGTCGATAAGACGCAGGCCAAGGTGGCGGCGACGCAGGAGACGGTCGCGGCGTCGACCGTACGGCAAGAAAAGAGCGTCAAGCGGCAGGAAAGCAGCGCGCTTCGGCAGGAAGAAAGCGCCGACCGGCGGACCGAGCTGGCCGCCGACCGTACCGTGCTGGCGGCGGAGCGGACCTATGCGGCGTGGATGCGGACCGGGGTTGCGGCGATGGTGTCGGGCGTTGGCGCGGGCGCGCTGCTGAAAGGGCTGGTGCCGACATGGGTCGCCTTTGCGACGTCGGTGATGCTGGTGCTGTTCGCGCAGTTCAGCTTCATCGCCGCGGTATGGCGCGAGGTCGATACCGGGGTGCCACCGCCCCGGCCCGACGTCCGCAAGCTGCCGGCCTGGATCATGGTCGGCTTTTCGGGGTTCCTGGTGCTGGTCGCCGGGGCGGTGCTGGTCGGGTTGTGGACGCGGTAGGCTAGTCGAGGTCGGCCGCGCTGTGGCGTTCGCGGATCAGGTCGGGGCGGGCGTCGGTCGGGTTCAGGTTGACGCGGCTGCCGCGCTGGACGGCGGGGCGGGCAGATAGCTCCTCGATCCAGCGATTGACGTTCCTGTAGCTCGCGGTGTCGAGGAAGGTCGCGGCGTCGCCATAGGCCTGGCCCAGCGCCACGCCGCCATACCAGGGGAAGATCGCCATGTCGGCGATGCTATAGTCGTCACCCGCCAAGTAGCGGTTGTCGGCGAGGCGGCGGTCGAGCACGTCGTACTGGCGCTTCACCTCCATCGCGTAGCGGTCGATCGGATATTGCATCTTGAACGGGGCGTAGGCGTAGAAATGGCCGAAGCCGCCGCCGAGGAAGGGCGCGCTGCCCATTTGCCAGAAGAGCCACGACAGGGCTTCGGTGCGGGCGGCGGGATCGGTCGGCAGGAAGGCGCCGAACTTTTCCGCGAGGTAGAGAAGGATGGCGCCGCTTTCGAACACGCGCTGCGGCCTTGCAGGGTCGGTGCGGTCGAGGAGCGCGGGGATCTTCGAATTGGGGTTGAGGTCGACGAAGCCGCTGCCGAACTGGTCGCCCTTGCCGATGTCGATGAACCAGGCGTCATAGTCGGCGCCGGCATGGCCCGCGGCGAGCAGCTCTTCGAGCAGGATGGTGACTTTCTTCCCGTTGGGCGTGCCGAGGCTGTAGAGCTGGAGCGGGTGGTCGCCGACCGGCAATTCCTTGTCATGGGTCGCGCCGGCGATCGGGCGATTGATGCTAGCGAACTGGCCGCCCGAAGGCTTGTCCCAGGTCCAGACCTTCGGCGGGGTGTAGTCGGCGGGCTGGTTGGGGAGCGGTTCGGTGTCGGCCATGGGGCGGGTCCTTGTCGTCAATCAGTTTCGTCGGGCAACCGACATAGGAAGCTGCGCCCCGACGACAAGGGTTGCCCGAGCCTAGAGCTGGCGCAGGATCACGGGGTCGCTGATCTTGTCGTCGGCGGCGAGCAGGATCGCCTTCGACAGGATGATCGACAGCGTCCGGTCGCCTTCGAACGGCAGCCATAGCCGGTCCCCGGCGTCGGCCGTCTTGGGCACGATGCAGATATGGCGCTGGCCGCGGAAGCAGGCGCCCGAGCCCATGTGGATGCGATAGTTGTGACGCATGCCCTGGACCGTGAGGTAGGGATCGTCGAAGCCGACCTTGGGCGCGATGGCGAGGCGCGGGATGACGCGTTCGAGCATGGCCCGCCGCCGCTTGCCGGATTCGGCGAGGTCGGCGGTGTTGGTCTGCGTCCAATAGTCCGCGGCCTGCTGGCCCCACTGGTTGGGGTGCGCCGCGTCCCCGCCGCGGTCGAGCCAGTTGGGATCGGCGGCAATCGAGGCGACCGACGTGAGCAGGTCGGCGTGGCGCATGATTTCGGAAAAGACGACCGGCGGCACGTCTTCCAACGGCACCGCGACGTCGCGCTGCGGCCCGCGCGCACTGTCGCGGGCGCCGTCCGGGATCGCGTGGAACTGGACGCGGTCGGTGTTGATGAAGGTGTAGGCGCCGCTTTCGCTGACGTCCGGATCGTCGCCGCCAGCGCCTTCGACCCAATAGTCGGCGACCAGCCCGTGCGCCGGGATCATCAGGTGCCAGGGTTCGTCATTGGGTGCATCGACCCACATGCGGTGGGTCGTGCGCCAGCCGTTCAACCGCGCCAGCGTCATCGCCTGATGCTGTTTCAGGATATGGGCCGCCCAGCGGTTGGAATAGGTGCGGGTCGTGCGTTCGGCGTCGGTCAGCGCATAGACTTCGCGCCATGCCTGGGCGAACGGCTGGACGATTTCGAGCGTTTCGAGCCGGTCGCGCCAGGCGATCACCTCGTCCACCGTAGCATCGATCGGATGCCACAGCCGGATCGTCGCACCGTCGGTCGGCACTGGCATGCCAGTGGCATCGCGCAGCCCCTCGCCCGCTTCGTCGGGCATCGCACTGCGACGACTGCCGTCGGCCATTTCGACCGACCAGATCAGGCGGCGGACCAGCGTACGCATCAGCGGATGATCGAGATAGCGTTCGCGCCATTCGCCGTCGGACCACGACCGGTCGTCGAGATAGATGCGCTGGAGACGAACGACCTGCGTACCGAGATCGGATTCGATTTCCTTGGCCGCGTCGCGAACCGATTTGAGCGCCGCCTTCTCGGCCTTCATCGCCGTCGACGGTGCCTTCAGCGGCTTGCCGTTGTCGCCGAACCAGTCGATCGCGACGCTGCGCGCGCCATCGACGCGGAGCACCGCCGTGCCACCGCCGAGCGCGGTTTCGCACGTGCCGTCAGGCGACAGGTCGTGGGTCGGAACGGTCATCTCGTCGAGCGCGCCGCGGCTGATGCCGGCGGCGGCGGCGGCTTCGTTGAGCTTCTCGTCGATCTTGGCGCGGATCTTGGGATATTTGGTCCGCGCAAGGATCCGCGCGAGGTAGGGCACGCCCGCCCCGCCGGGCATCGCGGCGAGCGTCCACAGGCAAGCGTTGCCGAGCTTTTCGGCGCGGATGCCGTGCCCGGCCTGCGTGACATAGCAGCGCTTCAGGGCATAGTCGGCGAGGCGCGGCCCAAGGATTGCGGGGTCGAGGTCGGCCGACGTGTACAGCAGTGCCCGCAGATATTGTTCGCCGCCGCCATAGCCGGCCAGCGGGCTGGGCGTATTCGACAATTCGGTCAGCATCGCGAGGCGCTGTTCATTCGAAATGCCGGCCAGCGCCGCCTTGGCGTCTGCCAGCCATTTCGCCGGCGGCGCGCTTTTGGTCGCGATCTGCGCGGCAAGCTTGCCAAGCGCCCGGGCCTGTTCGGGATGGGCCGCCACGAAGGGGGCGAAAACGCGGAACCGCGCATCGAAGTCCTTGCCCACTTCGGCCGTCCGCGCGAGCGCGGTGGCACGCCGCGACGGGTCCACGTCACCTTCCAGCGTCAGGCCGGACCGTTCGGCCAGCGCAATGATCGCCGAAATCTGTGCCCGGCGATCGTCCGACGACGTCGCTTCGATGCCGTCCGACAATGCCGCCAGCCTGGCGAGGAAATCGCGATGCGGCTGGTCGTACAGGCGCGCATCGAACAGATTGTCGAAGTGCACGGCCAGTTCCGACCCGCAGCGATAGCGATCGATCGCGAACTTGGGCAGCGCGATCGGCGGCAGGCCCGGCAGCACGCTTTGTCCGGTGGTCGTCGGCGCCACGCCCTTGCGACCGAAGCCCGTCGTGGGGACGGACGGTCGCATGGCTGCGGGCGCGGCGGTCGGCGCGGAGGCAGGAAGTTCGCGCAGCAGGTCCTGGATGTCCGGAAGCCATTCCTTGAAGCTGCTGTGCAACTGCACATTGCCGTTGAAGGCGCGCAGGGCGGCGACGGTCTTGCCCTGCGGATGGGCACGCGCGACGCCGAGGATCATCTTCAGGATCGACTTGTGGTTGATGGAGTAGAAGTTGGGAATGAGGTCGACGAAGCGGGCGACGGTCGCATCAGGATCTGCCAATTCCAGCTTGCGCGTCGCTAGCACGCCGAGCAGCAGGCCAAACGCGGACAGATGCTTCCTGTACTGGGTTTTGACGGCATATTTGTCGCTTTTCCGTTCAAGCTCTTCCCAATTCTGCACGCCGTAGCGCGGCAGGTTGCCGATAATGTCCAGCGCCTTGGTGAAGGTAGCGCCGCGTCCGGCGGGGTCGAGGTCGCACAGCGCCCGGAATTGCGGACGTTTGGCCGCATCGTTGAGATTGTTGAGCCAGGAGAAATTTCCGTCGAGGACGGTGCCGATGGCGGCCCCCAGCGGCTCGCCAGCGTCGGCGAGGATTCGCTGGCGAACGGCGTCGAGCCGGTCGGTCGCGTTCAGCCTGCGACGCAGCGCCGGGATGTCGTCGGCAGTCAGGCCAGTGACCGGGAGCAGCTGCGTGGCGAGGTCGTAGTGGCAGTCCTTCACCCAATCCATGTCGGTGAAGATGGTGTCGAACATGCCCAGCAGCGCGCGGCGGACGGCGGGCGAACGGCTGCGGCCAGCCGCGGCGGCGATCGGGGTCAGCCAGAGGCCCTGGCCATAGCGCGTTTCAAGCTTGCCCTGGAGGACGAGCACCGCGCAGGCTTGTAGCAGGAGCGGCAGTTGGTCGTCGGCGATGGGAAGGTTCGGGCCATGGCGGGCGACGCTGGCCGCATGGCCTGCCTCCATCGCGGCGTCGAACACATTCTGTAGCGCGCGAGTGCTGTGGTCGTTCAACCGGCGGTTGAGCTGGTTCATGAGCACCGCCCGGGCGACGAGCGCCAGCGACAGCGGCAACGGGTCGCCGGCGAAAACCCGGTCGAACATGGCCTGATTTTCGTCACGCCAGCCGGCGGGATAGGCCTCAGCGCCACGATAGCGGTCTTCGAACAAGGCGCGGAGCGGCGGGCTGGGCACGGCCAGCACATCGTCGAGCCGCGCTTCGCCCGACTCGCGCGGGGTTTCGTTGCCGCCGAAGACGGAGCGAACCAGACGACCGAACATGGCTCAGCCCCCCTGCAGCGGGGTCAGGAGAAGGAAGGTGGCTTCGCCCGTGCGATCCAGCTCGATCACCTCATCGAGCCGTTCGGCCTGGCGGTCGCCGAGCAGGAGATAATAGCGGGCGGTGGTGAAGCCTTCCTCGGCATCGGCCACCAGCCGGTCGAGGACGCCTGGTTGCGACGCGCGGCGCGGCATCAAGGAGCCGAAGCCGAAGGAAGGGCGCTCGCCATTGAGCGCGGTCTCGATCGCGCCGGGCTTAACCAGCCCCCCGAGCGCGAAGCGATCTTGGTCGCGGGCCCGTTCGATTTCGAGTTCGACCCGCGCGCGGATCAGGTCCCGGACCGTGATCCTCGCCTTGTCGAACGTGACCGGACCGACCGGTTCGACCTGGCCCAGCCGATCGTCGGCCAGCTGCATCGTCAACGCCATACAACACCCCCGTTTCGGCGAGGTGATAGTCGGTCAGTCTTGCAATTTGGTCAACGCATTAGCGCGAGAGCATCAACCCGAGCGAGATGGCGACGAGACTGAGCGCGACGCTGCCGAGCACGTAGCAGGCGGCGGTCATGGTCTCGCCGCGCTGCCAGAGGGTAAGCGCATCGAGGCTGAAGGCGGAAAAGGTGGTGAACCCGCCGAGGACGCCGGTGACCAGGAACAGCCGTGCGGGCTGGCCGGTGCCGTGCGCGGCGAACAGGCCGGCACAAAGCCCGATGAGGAAGCTGCCGATGACGTTGACGCCGATCGTGCCGACCGGGAAACCGGGGCCGAACCAGGCCAGGGTTGCGCGATTGACGCCATGGCGCAGACTGGCCCCCAGCCCGCCGCCGAGGAAAACCAGCAGCCAGTGCATCAGGCGTCGACCACCAGATTTTCGGGGTGGGTGGTGAACTGGCGGACGACGATCACGATGACGATGCCGATCAGGAGACCGACGATCGACGCGGCGATCGCACTGGCCAGCCACCCGACCAGCCCGCCCAAGGGGCCGAAGCCCGCGGCGATGCTGTCGGCGGCGTCATGGACGGTGTGGGGCAGCGTTTCGAGACCCAGTTCTTCCATCCCGTGGAGCAGGATGCCGCCGCCGACCCACAGCATGGCGAGCACCCCGACGGTCGACAGGAATTTGAGCAGCTTGGGCACGAAATGGAGCAGCCCGCGTCCGAAGGCGGCCATCGCGCCCTGCCGCTTCTGGCAGATGTGAAGGCCGATATCGTCAAGTTTCACGATCAGCGCGACGGTGCCGTAGACGCCGATGGTGATGCCGATCGCGACCACGGCGAGCGCCGCGGCTTCAAGGGCGAGCGAATAGCCTTCGATACTGGCCAGCGCGATCGCCATGATTTCCGCCGACAGGATGAAGTCCGTGCGAACGGCGCCCGCGACCTGGCGCTTTTCCAGTTCCTCGGGCGTGTCGGCTTCGGCCAGTTCGGCCTCTTCATGATGGTCGTTCGACAGCACTTCGATGATCTTTTCGGTCGCTTCGAAGGCAAGGTAGGCGCCGCCGATCATCAGGATCGGCGTGATGGCCCATGGCGCGAAGGCGGTAAGCAGCAGCGCTGCCGGCAGCAGGAACAGCAATTTGTTGCGCAGCGAGCCGAGCGTGATCTTCCAAATGATCGGCAGTTCGCGGTCGGGGGTCAGGCCATGGACGTAGCGCGGCGTCACCGCCGTATCGTCGATCACCACGCCCGCCGCCTTCGACCCCGCCTTGGCGGTCGCGGCGGCGATATCGTCGAGGCTGGCCGACGCCGCCTTGGCGATCATCGCGACATCGTCGAGCAGTGCAATCAGTCCGGATGGCATGAATTTCCCCTTGTTCGCCCCCCAATGCGTTAGGGCAGGCCCGGGTTCCTGCCAACAGTCTTGCCTAAGGCGCGCGATTGACGCAGGGCTTTTGGCCATGCTGTCCATGGATTTCATCAAGTCGAACCGCGCCGATGTCGAGCGCGCCATCCGCGACAAGGGCGTGAGCGTCGATCTCGACGCGCTGCTGGCGCTCGATAGCGAAAGCCGCGCGCTCAAGACCCAGATCGACACGCTGCGCGCCAGCCGCAACGCCATCAGCGCCAAGTTCAAGGACGCCTCGCCCGCGGAAAAGGCTGCGCTGGGCACTGAGGCCAAGGCTGCGGGCGCGAAAGCGGGCGAACTGGAAGGCGAGCTGGAAACCAAGTCGGCGGCCATCCGCGAGATCATGCTGAAGATGCCGGGCGTGCCGTGGGACGGCGCGCCGGTCGGGCCGGACGAAACCTTCAACACGGTCATTCGCACCGAAGGCGACGTGCCGCAGTTCGACTTCGAACCGCTCGACCATGTCGCGCTGATCGAAAAGAACGACTGGGCGGATCTGAGCCGCATCGTGCAGGTGTCGGGCAGCCGCACCTATTGCCTGAAGGGTCGGCTCGCGATCCTCGAGATGAAGCTGATGGCCTATGCGATGGACAAGATCGCGGCGGCCGGTTTCACCGCCATCACCGTTCCCGCCATCGCACGCGAGCAGGCCTTCCTGAACCAAGGCCAGTTCCCGGGCCATGTCGAGGAAACCTATGCCCTGCCCAACGACGACGCCTACCTGGCCGGCACGGCAGAGGTCGCGCTGACCAGCCTCCATTCGGGCGAGATCGTCGAATGGTCGAAGATGCCGATCACCTATGCCGGCTATTCGCCCTGCTTCCGCCGCGAAGCGGGGAGCGCGGGCAAGGACGTGCGCGGGCTGCTGCGTGTCCACCAGTTCCTGAAGGTCGAGCAATGGGTGATGTGCGAGGCCGACGAGGCAGTCAGCGCCGAGTGGCACGCCAAGCTGCTGGGGCTGGCCGAGAGCCTGCTGCAGGACCTCGAAATCCCCTACCAGGTGATCGAGACATCGACCGGTGACATGGGGCTGGGCAAATATCGCATGAACGATATCGAAAGCTGGGTGCCGTCGCTGAACAAATATCGCGAGACGCACAGCTGTTCGACGTTGCACGACTGGCAGGCGCGTCGCGCCAACCTTCGTTACCGCGACGCCGAGGGCAAGGTGCGCTTCGCCCACACGCTCAACAACACCGCGCTGGCGAGCCCCCGCATCCTCGTCCCGCTGCTGGAGAATCACCAGACCGCGGATGGGCGGGTGCGCCTGCCCAAGGCGATGCGCGAGCTGATGGGCGGGGACGAATATCTGTGAGCCTGTCGGCCGCTCCGCCGCGGCTGGGCCTTTTCCTCGGCGAATTGCTGCACGTGCCCAACGTGGTGCGGCATTCCTTCGCGAGCATTGCGCCCGAGGGTGAACCGGGCGCGGCGCCGGCAATAGTTATCCCCGGTTTCATGGCGACCGACCCGCTGACCCGCCCCTTGCGGCAGGGGATGGGCGAAGCGGGATGGCGCACCCATGGCTGGGGCCTGGGCTTCAACCGCGGCGCGCGCGCCGGGCTGATCGAGGAGATCGGCGAGCGGATCGACGCGGTGCGCGACGGCCGTCCGATCCTGCTGGTGGGCTGGAGCCTGGGCGGATTGTTCGCGCGCGAAACCGCCCGCAGCTTTCCCGACAGGGTCAGCCATGTCGTGACGCTGGGATCGCCGTTCGGCGGCAGCGACCGCCGTGCCAACAATGCCTGGCGGTTGTACGAAGCGGTGGCCGGGCACAGCGTCGACGCGCCGCCGATCGAGCATTTCGCCGACAAGCCGCCGGTGCCGACGCTGGCGATATGGTCGCGGCGGGACGGGATAGTCGCCGAGCGCGCGGCAAGCGGGATCGCGGGCGAATGCGACCGGTCGGTTGAGGTCGACGCGGCGCATATGGCGATGGCGACCCAGCGCCGCGCCGTCGACCGGATCATTCCCATCATTGAAAATTTCGTCCGCGCCGCCGATCATTGAGTCCATGCCCGTTGGCCACGACTTCGACCCCGACGACCGCGCACCGTCGACCCGCCTGCGCCTGCAGGAAATGCTGTGGCACCTGCCGCGCTTCCTGGCCGGGCTGGGTCCATTGGGCCCGCGCGGGCCGGAAGGAGGGCCGCCGGCGCTGGTCGTCCCGGGTTTCCTGGCCACCGACCGCACGACGATGGACCTGCGCCGCGCGCTCGCCCGCGAGGGGTGGCGGGTCTATCCGTGGGAGATGGGCTGGAACACCGGCGCCAAGGAAGACACGCTGGTCCGCCTGAAACACCGTCTCGACGCGGTCCACGACCATCGCAAGGTGCTGCTGGTCGGGTGGAGTCTGGGCGGACTGTTCGCGCGCGAACTGGCGCGGGCCCACCCCGAGATGGTGCGGGCGGTGGTGACGCTAGGCTCCCCCTTTTCGGGCGATCTCAAGAGCAACACCAATGTCCGCGCGGTGTATGAATGGGTGGCCGGCCACCCGGTCGACCAGCCCCCCTTCCCGCGCATCACCGACAAGCCGCCGGTGCCGACGCTGGCGTTGTGGTCGAAGCGCGACGGCATCGTATCGGTGCGATCGGCGCGCGGCCTGGACGGCGAGCGCGACAAGGCGGTCGAAATCGACACCACCCATATGGGCTTCGTCGTCAGTCGCGCGGCCCTGTCGCGGATCGGGCGCGAGATCCGGCTGTTCCTGTCCGAACAGGAAGGTGCGCCGCCGCAGCTAGGCGGGCACGCTCCAGGCCAGGACGAAGCGGCCTGAAGACGACAGAGCCGCAGCTTCTTCGGCGCTGACCAGCGCGCATTCGCCTTCAGCCAGATCGCCGATCGGCGCGTCGATCGGCAGCAGCTGGATGTCGCGGGCATGCGAAGGGATCGGCGGCGCCGCGCCCACGCACCACGCCACGCCGAAATGGTCGCCGTCGATCAGGACCCGACTGGCATCGCCGAGCGGGCCATCAAGCGGATGGATGTGCGGCTTCGCATCGCAGGCATCGCCCGCCTCTTCATGATGCAGGTCGCGCGGGCGGCCGTAATCGTAAATCCGGCAGGTCAGGTCGATCGCCTGCTGGACTTCCAGCACGGTAAGGCCCGCCCCCAGTGCATGGACGGTCCGCGCCGGATTGACGATGAAATCGCCAGTCCGGGGACGACGCCAGTCGATGAGGTCGACGATGGTGCCGTCGTTGGCTGCTGCCAGCAATTCGTCGGTCGGGACCGGCCGGACCGTGCCGATGCCAAGTTCGGCATCGGGTTCGGCATGGAGGATCAGCCACGCTTCTTCCTTGCCGCAGCGATGGCCGTGCGCGCGCGCCGTATTATCGTCGGGGTGGACCTGGATCGACAGCCGTTCCGACGTGAACAGATATTTGGCCATGACGTCGAGCGGCCGGCCGGGCGGGGCCTCGAACCACAGCTCGCCGATCTTGCGCCGGGGGTCCACGCCATATTTCGGGTCGATGCCGGTGCGGCCCCAGGGTTTGTCGACGATACGCGTCGGAAGCTTTTGCATGCCACCGTCCATGGCACAGCCGCGACGACTTAGACAGCTTCTCCAGCGGCAAATCCGCTGGCCCAAGCCCATTGGAAATTATAGCCGCCGAGCCATCCGGTAACATCGACCGCTTCGCCGATGACGAACAGGCCTGGGACTTTCTTCGCTTCCATCGTCTTCGACGACAGTTCGGCGGTCGAAATCCCGCCGACGGTCACTTCGGCCTTGGCATAGCCTTCGCTGCCCGACGGGGTGAAGGTCCAGCGCTTCAGCCGCTCGCCCGCGGTTCGCAGCGCCTTGTCGCCGTGCGCTCCGAGCGGGCCGCCCAGTCCTAATAAGTCGGCCAGCGCATCGGCGAGGCGGGCGGGGAGCTGCAGGCCCAGCCATTTGGCGGCGGGGACACGCGGGTCGGCGCGCTTCGCCTCGACCAGCAGGTCGGCCGTCTCCCCCGGAAGCAGGTCGGTCACGACCGTTTCGCCGTTGCGCCAGTAGCTGCTGGCCTGGAGGATGGCGGGGCCGCTGAGCCCCTTGTGGGTGAACAAAGCGGCCTCGCGAAACGGCGGGCCGCGTGTCGCGCTGGCGACGACCTCGGTCGATACGCCGGACAGTTCGCGGAACAGCGCGTCCTCTCCTTTCAGAGTGAGCGGCACCAGCGCCGGGCGGGGTTCGACCAGCTTCAGTCCCCAGGCCTTGGCCAGTTCATAGGCAAAGCCGGTCGCGCCCATCTTGGGGATCGACGGGCCGCCGGTGGCGAGGGCGAAATGCGGGGCCTGTGCCCGCCGATTGCCGCAGGCGATGCGAAAGCCGTCCCCATCACGGCTGACGTCGGCGGGATGGCCGAGCCACAAATCGACCCCAGCGTCGGCGCATTCGGACCAGAGCATGTCGACGATCTGCTGGGCGGAGCCGTCGCAGAACAATTGCCCCAACGTCTTTTCGTGGAAGGCGATGCCGTGGCGGGTCACCAGGTCGATGAAGTCATGCTGGGTGTAGCGGGCAAGCGCCGACTTCATGAAATGGGGATTGGCGCTGATGTAGCGATCGGGCGCGCAATGGAGGTTGGTGAAATTGCAGCGACCGCCACCGGAAATGAGGATTTTCTTGCCCGGCCGGTCGGCATGATCGACCAGCAGCACGCGCCGACCGCGCCGGCCGGCGACCCGCGCGGCCATCAGGCCGGCGGCGCCTGCGCCAAGGATGATCACGTCATATCGCTGCATGGTCCGCCCTGCCCAAGCGATGCGGAGGCTTGCGGTCAAGAGGCGGGGCTGCTTTGGACGTCATATGGATCGCGCCTTTTTCGCCACGCTTTCGGATGTCGCTCGCGCTGCGATCGCGGCCGAGCTTGAGCGCGGCCTTGTCGCCGACAACAAGCTGGAGCATGGGTTCGACCCGGTCACCGAAGCCGACCGCGCCGCCGAACGGGCGCTGCGCGGCGCGATCGAGGCCGCATTTCCCGACCATGGCATCTGGGGCGAGGAATATGGCTGGACCCGCGAGGGCGCGGCAACGGTGTGGAGCCTGGACCCGGTCGACGGGACACGCGCGCTGGTGTGCGGACTGCCAAGCTGGGCGGTGCTGGTGGGCCTGCTGGAAGGCGACCGGCATATCGGCGGGATGATCGACCTGCCGGCACTGAACGAAACGCTGGTCGGTATCGACGGCGAGACGCGGCGCAACGGCGAACGGGTCCGCAGCAGCGGATGCACGGCGCTGGCGGATGCAAGGCTGTCGACCACCGATCCGCACCTGTTCGCCGGCCCCGAATGGGACGCGTTCGAACGGGTTCGTTCGGCAAGCCGCGTCACCCGCTTCGGCCTCGACGCCATGGCCTATGCCCGGGTCGCGACCGGCGACATCGACCTGGTGGTCGAAAACAGCCTGAAGCGCCACGATTATGACGCGCTGATCGCGGTGGTGCGCGGTGCGGGCGGCCATGTCGGCGACTGGCAGGGCGGCAGCGACTTCGCGCCGGGCAGGATCGTCGCGGCTGCCAGCCGATCGCTCTACGACCAGGCGGTCGAGGTGCTGAATGGCTGACTCGGGCGCCGAACGGGTCTAGGGCATCTGGCGATGAGCGCGACGCTGGTATCGAACGACGGCTGGTTCCCGGCAAGCTGGCGAACGCGCGAGGCGCGGCAAATGCCGGCCTACGCCGACGGCGATGCCCTTCGTGCGGTCGAGGCGCGGCTGGCGGCGGCGGCCCCGGTCGTCGCGTTCGACGATTGCCAGCAATTGCGCGACGCCATGGCCGGGCTGGCCGCGGGTCGCGGCTTCCTGTTGCAGGGCGGCGATTGCGCCGAAAGCTTCGACGATCCGGTTGCGCAGCAGGTCGCCGGCATCGTCGGATTGTTCGATGCGATGGGCGAGCGGCTGGGGCCGGTCGTCGACGGGCCGCTGGTCCAGGTCGCGCGTATCGCGGGGCAGTTCGCCAAGCCGCGAAGTGCGCCGGTCGAGCAGCACGGCGGCGATACGCTGCCCGCCTATCGCGGCGACATCATCAACGGCATCGCCTTCGACGCGCTAGCCCGTATCCCCGACCCGCTGCGGATGGTCCGCGCGCACATGCAGTCGGTCGGCACCGCCGCCAGCCTTGCCGCCGCCACCGCCAGCGGCGATCCCATCCGCACGAGCCATGAGGCGCTGCTGCTGCCCTACGAAGAGGCACTGACCCGCCGCGACCCGCACGGGCGCTGGTGGGCGACGTCGGGGCATATGTTGTGGCTGGGCGACCGGACTCGCCAGCTGGGCGGTGCCCATGTCGAATATCTGCGGGGCATCGAAAATGTCGTCGGGGTGAAGGTCGGCCCTACGATGACCGCCGACGCGCTGCTGGCACTGGCCGATCGGCTCGACCCGGCCAATCGGCCCGGCAAGCTGGTGCTAATCGGGCGGTTCGGGGTGAAGGCGATCGAAGAGGCGCTGGCGCCGCTGA
This sequence comes from Sphingomonas jaspsi DSM 18422, assembly GCF_000585415.1. NCBI lineage: Bacteria > Pseudomonadati > Pseudomonadota > Alphaproteobacteria > Sphingomonadales > Sphingomonadaceae > Sphingomonas > Sphingomonas jaspsi. Next base: position 281,053 of record NZ_KK073876.1, read on the forward strand.
TGCGCGCGATGCGCGCGGCGGGGCGCAAGGTGGTGTGGACGAGCGACCCGATGCACGGCAACACGGCGATAGCCGGGACGCGCAAGGTGCGGCGGCTGTCCGATATCCTGGGCGAGATCGACCGTTTCTTCGCGATCGCCCGGGCGGAGGACGTCCACCCGGGAGGTATCCATCTGGAGATGAGCGCATTGGACGTGACGGAATGTATCGGCGGCCGCGGCCCGGCGTCGGTCGAGGAACTGGACAAGAATTGGCTGACCGCGTGCGATCCGCGACTGAACGCGCAGCAGGCGGTCGACCTTGCCGGCCATGTCGCGGAGCTGCTGTCGTGAGCCTGACGTCAAAGCGCGGCGATCCGCTGTGCGGAACTGTGTCGGTTCCCGGCGACAAAAGCTGTTCGCACCGCGCCCTCATCTTCGGCGCGATGGCGGCGGGCGAGACGCAGATCAGCGGACTGCTGGAGAGCGAAGACGTGCTGGCGACGGCGCGCGCGGTCGCGGCATTCGGCGCGACGGTCGAGCGGACGGGTCCGGGCGAATGGCGCGTGGTCGGCGGGCCTTGGCAATCGCCGGCCGGGCCGGTCGATTGCGGCAATAGCGGTACGGCGGTCCGCCTGCTGATGGGCGCGGTTGCGGGCATGGACGGCGTCACCGCCACCTTCACCGGCGACGAGAGCCTGTCGAAGCGGCCGATGCGGCGGGTGACCGGGCTGCTGGAACGGATGGGCGCGAAGATCGAGGGCGGCGATACCCTGCCGATCACCATCCATGGCACGCGGCTGGGCGGCATCGACCATCGCAACGTGCCCGCATCAGCGCAGGTCAAATCGGCGCTGCTGCTGGCCGGGCTGGAGTCGGGTGCCGCGGTGCGCATCACCGAACCGGTGCCGAGCCGCGATCATAGCGAAATCATGCTGTCGCGCTTCGGCTGCCCCGTCAGCGTCGACGATACCGAAGCCGGCTGGGTGACGACGCTGGGCGAACATCGGGCGCTGAGCGGCTGCAAGATCGCGGTCGGCAGCGACCCCTCCTCCGCCGCCTTCCCGCTGGTCGCCGCCGCGATCGTTGCCGGATCGGACGTCACCGCGACCGGCGTGCTGGTCAATCCGCTGCGCACCGGTGTCTATGAGACGCTGGAGCGGATGGGGGCCGAGATGGAGCTGTCGAACGAACGGCTGCAGTCGGGCGAAATCGTCGCCGACATCCGGGTTCGCGCGTCGGCGCTGCGGCCCTGCCACGTGACGGCCGAGCAGGTCCCCGCGATGATCGACGAAATCCCGATCCTGGCGGTCGCCTGCGCCTATGCCGAGGGCGAAAGCGTGATCGAGGGGCTGGCCGAACTGCGGGTCAAGGAAAGCGACCGGCTGGGCGCGGTGGTGGCAGGGCTGACGGCGTGCGGCGTGGCCGCGCTGGCTGACGGCGATGCGCTGCGCATCTTCGGTCGCGGATCGGTGCGCGGCGGCGCCAATGTCACCACCCACGGCGATCACCGTATCGCCATGGCCTTCCTGACGCTGGGCCTTGCCAGCGAACAGCCGGTGAGCGTCGACGAGCCGGAGATGATCGCGACCAGCTTTCCGGGCTATGTCGAGTTGATGCAAGGATTGGGAGCGGACATCGCATGAGCGTCAACAGCTTCGGCCATCTGCTGCGCCTGACCACCTGGGGCGAGAGCCACGGGCCCGCCATCGGCTGCGTCCTCGACGGTTGCCCGCCGGGCATCGACCTCGACGAGGCGCGGGTGCAGCGCTACCTCGACCTGCGCCGACCGGGGACGTCGAAGAACGTCTCGCCACGGCAGGAGCCGGACCAGGTTCGCATCCTGTCCGGCGTCTATGAGGGCCGCACGACCGGTACGCCGATCGGGATGATGATCGAGAATGTCGACCAGCGATCGAAAGATTATCCCAAGGACGCGGCTTATCGCCCCGGCCATGCCGACTATGCCTACGACCGCAAATATGGCCTGCGCGATCCGCGCGGGGGCGGTCGATCGTCGGCACGCGAGACCGCCATGCGCGTGGCGGGCGGCGCGGTGGCGCGGCTGGTCATCCCCGAAGTGACGATCGAGGCGCGCGTGGTCGAGGTCGGCGGCGAGGCCGACGCGGCGCGCTGGGAAGCGATGCTCGACGCCGCACGGACCGAGGGCGACAGTCTGGGCGCGATGATCGAATGCACGGCGACCGGCGTTCCGGCCGGATGGGGCGCGCCCATCTATGCCAAGCTCGACGCTGACCTGGCCGCGGCCTGCATGGGCATCAACGCGGTCAAGGGCGTCGAGATCGGCGACGGGTTCGACGCAGCGCGGCTGAAGGGCAGCGAAAATGCCGATGCGATGCGCAGCGGCGGCACGTTCGAGGCCAACCACGCCGGAGGCATCGCGGGCGGGATTTCGACGGGTCAGCCGATCGTCGTGCGCGTTGCGTTCAAGCCGACCAGTTCGATCCGCAAGCCGGTGGCGTCGATCAATGCGGCGGGCGAAGAGGTCGATGCGGTGACCCACGGTCGCCACGACCCGTGCGTGGGCTTGCGCGGTGCCCCGGTGGTCGAAGCGATGATGGCGCTGGTGCTGGCCGATCATAAGTTGCTGCACCGCGGCCAATGTGGAGGGTGAGATGTTGCTAGCAGCCTTGATGATGGTCGCCGCCGCCGAACCGAGCGCGGAAGCGCTGTCGCTGGGCCGCGAGCTTTCGGAGCGCGGGACGCTGGCGACGCTGCTGACGGTCGCCGAGGCCAAGGACAAGGCAGAGATGGCAGCCAAGAATCCAGGCATGTCCGACGCCGACAAGGCCGCGCTGGAGGCTGCGGTGACCGGCAGCTACGCCGCCGAGCGCGAACGGCTGTTCGCCGCCGACGCGCGGTCGTTCGCGACGAACCTGTCGATCGAGGATTTGCGCGCGCTGGTGGCCTTCGCCCGGACGCCCGCCGCCCAGCACCTGCAGTCGGCCATGCCGTCGATCATCGCGTCGACCATTTCGCAGGTCGGCCAGATCGACCTCGCCGGGGCTGCGCGCGACAGCTATTGCAAGGGACGCGAAACGCAGCCGCTTTGCGCGGATCGCTAGGTCGCCCGCTTCGCCAGCATCGGCCGGACCATCGGGATGGTCAGCATGGTGCTCATCACCGCCATCAGCAGCAGCGCGGTGAACGCCGTCGGGGTGATGATCTGCCGGTCCAGAAGGACGTTGGCGAAGATGATCATGATCAGCGCCTTGGTCTGAAGCAGCCAGCCGATCAGGCCGGCATCGCCCCTGGGCCATTTGAGGATGCGGCCCGCGATGCCGACCCCCGCCAGCTTGCCCGCGACCGATGCGAGCAGCAGCAGCAGCGCCGCGCCGATGACCATGGTGCCGCCCATGTCCCATCGGGTGCGAAGCCCTGTCGACAGGAAGAAGACCGGCATGACGGCGAGCAGGATATGGTCGCGGAACAGGTCCATCTTCTTTTGATCGAACCAGCGGCTGTCGATCACCGCCCCGGCGAGGAATGCGCCGACCATGAAGTGCAGCCCCGACCAGTCGGCGGAGAGGCCGACGAAGGCCAGCCAGATCAGCGACAGCGGCCAGCGGTCCCGCTCTTCCACGCGCTTGAACAGCTTGCGCATGGCCCAGGCGGCGAGCGTGAAGACGACCAGGAACAGGCCCTGCCGTCCCAGCCGTTCGACATCGAGCAGGATCAGCGCGAGCACACCCCAGATGGCGATATCGTCGAGGCTGGCGTAGCGCAGGATGCGCTGGCCAAGCTTGCTGCGCAGGATCGCCAGCTTGTCCATGAACAGGACGAGGATGGGAAGCGCGGTGACCGCGCAGCTCATCCCGAAGCCGAGCAGGACTTGCCAGTCCTTGCCCTTCGGCCCCTCCCAGCCGTTCCATTGCATCAGGAAGGCGGCGGCAGCGCAGCCGAACAGCAGCGGGGTGAACAGCGCCAATGCGGCCGTCGTGCCGGTTTCGACCCTGTTTTTCCAGGCGTCGTGGAGGTCGAGTTCGACGCCTGCCACAAACACGAACATCATCACCGCCCACCAGGCGATGCCGTTCAGCGCGGTGATGACGTCGGCCGTGAAGACGGTCTTGTACAGGTCGGGATAGACCGCGCCCAAGACGCCCGGGCCGAGCAGGATCCCGCCGACGATCTGCACCACCACCAGCGGCGCATAATTGTCGGTCCTGAGCAGGCGCCAGACCAGCCATGGCACGGTGAAGATCACCAGCATGGCGATGAGGAAGAGTTCGGTGGTGGTGAAATGCATTGTCGGCCCCCGCAGCGTTCGTGCTGCTCAATGACACTTGAAGCGGTCGAACGGCTCAAGGCAAGTGCGGCAGCGCCACTGCGCCTTGCACGGGGTCGAGCCGAAGCGGCTGACCTCCTCGGTCGCCATCGATCCGCAGCGCGGGCATTCGACGTCCCGGGACGGGTCGGGCGGGGCGATGCCATATGCTTTGAGTTTTGCCTTGCCCTCTTCGCTGATCATGTCGGTCGACCAGGGCGGGGTCAGCACGGTGCGAACCGCGACATCGCGATAGCCGGCGGCGTCCAATGCGGCGCGCACTTCCTGTTCGATGAACACCGTCGCCGGGCAGCCCGAATAGGTCGGCGTGATGGTCACTTGGGTTGCCGCGATATCGCGGACGATGCCGAGATCGATCACCGACACGACCGGAATTTCCGGGTCGGGAACGGCGGCCAGCACCGCCCGGATGGCGGCGACATCGTGCATCAGACGCGTTCGATCACCATGGCGATGCCCTGCCCGACGCCGATGCACATGGTGCACAGCGCGAGGCGGCCGCCGGAGCGCTGCAGCTCTTCGGTCGCGGTCAGCGCGAGGCGCGTGCCAGACATGCCGAGCGGGTGGCCGAGCGCGATGGCGCCGCCGTTGGGGTTCACATGCGCGGCATCGTCGGGAAGGCCGAGCTCGCGCATCACGGCGAGGCCCTGCGCGGCGAAGGCCTCGTTCAATTCGACCACGTCGATGTCGTCGATGTGCAGGCCCAGCCGTTCGAGCAGGCGCGCGGAAGCGGGCGCGGGGCCGATGCCCATGATGCGCGGCGGAACGCCGGCGACGGCGGTGCCGAGCACGCGGGCGCGGGGGGTGAGGCCGAAGCGTTCGACCGCTTCGCCCGATGCGATAATCAGCGCGGCAGCGCCGTCGTTGACGCCGCTGGCGTTGCCTGCGGTGACGGTGCCCCCCGGTTTCACGATGGGTTTCAGCGCGGCGAGTTTTTCGACGCTGGTTTCGCGGGGATGTTCGTCGCGGTCGACAATGATCGGTTCGCCCTTGCGCTGCGGAATGGTGACGGGCACGATTTCGGCGGCGAGACGGCCATTGGCCTGCGCGGCGGCGGCGCGGCGCTGGCTCTCGGCGGCGAAGCGGTCCTGGTCTTCGCGGCTGACATTATAGTCTTCCGCGACATTCTCGGCGGTTTCGGGCATCGAATCGATGCCATATTCGGCCTGCAGCTTCTTGTTGACGAAGCGCCAGCCGATGGTGGTGTCGTAGATGGCGTTGGCGCGGGAAAAGGCGCTGTCGGCCTTGGGCATGACGAACGGCGCGCGGGTCATGCTTTCGACCCCGCCGGCGATAACGAGGTTCGCTTCGCCCGCCTTGATGGCCCGGGCCGCCATGCCGACCGCGTCGAGGCCCGAGCCGCACAGGCGGTTGACGGTGGTGCCGGGCACCGCATCGCCAAGGCTTGCCAGCAGCGCAGCCATCCGCGCGACGTTGCGATTGTCCTCGCCCGCCTGGTTGGCACAGCCCATGATAAGGTCGTCGACCTGGTTCCAGTCGATACCCGGGTTGCGGGCCTTGAGCGCCGCCAGCGGGATGGCCGCCAGGTCGTCGGCGCGAACGTCCTTCAGCGCCCCGCCGAACCGGCCGATCGGCGTGCGGACGGCATCGCAGATGTAAGCGTCGCTCATTCGGCCTCGATCACCCCTCGACGGATCTGGTCGAGCTCGATGCTTTCGAACAGCGCCTTGAAATTGCCCTCGCCGAAGCCTTCGTTGCCCTTGCGCTGGATGATTTCGAAGAAGATCGGGCCGATGACGTTCTGGGTGAAGATCTGCAGCAGCAGGCCCTGGCCTTCGGTCGGCGCACCATCGACGAGGATGCGACGCTTTTCGAGTTCGGCAGTGGGCTCGCCATGGCCCTTCACCCGCTCGTCGACCAGCTCGTAATAAGTGTCGGGCGTATCCTGGAAGGGAATGCCGCGGGCACGGAGCGTGTCGACGGTCGCGTAGATGTCGGTCGAGCCGAGCGCGATGTGCTGGATGCCCTCGCCCTTATATTCGCGCAGGAATTCCTCGATCTGGCTCTTGTCGTCCTGGCTCTCGTTCAAAGGGATGCGGATCTTGCCGCAGGGGCTGGTCATCGCCTTGGAGAAGAGGCCGGTGACCTTTCCTTCGATGTCGAAGTAGCGAATCTCGCGGAAGTTGAAGAGCCTTTCGTAAAACTCCGCCCAAACCGCCATCCGACCGCGATTCAGATTGTGGGTGAGGTGGTCGACATAGGTGAGATTCGACGCATGGGCCGCCATCCGCTGGTCGGCGTCGGGATGGAAGTCGAAGTCGACGTCGTAGATCGAGCCGTGCGCGCCATATTGGTCGACGAAATAGAGGTGCGATCCGCCGATGCCCTCGATCGCCGGAATGTCCATCTCGCCCGTCGCCACGTCGGTCAGCGCGTTGGTCGCGCCAAGATCGAGCGCGCGCTTGTGCGCGGCCCCGGCGTCCTTGACCCGGAACGCCATGGCGCAGGCGCAGGGGCCGTGGTCGACCGCGAACTGGGCGGCGAAGCTGTTCGGTTCGGCGTTGATGATGAAATTGATGTCGCCCTGGCGGTGGAGCGTGACGTTCTTGCGCTTGTGACGCGCGACTCCGGGGAAGCCCATCTTGCCGAACAATTCGCGCAGCAGCTCAGGGTCCGGCGCGGCATATTCGACGAATTCGAAGCCGTCGGTGCCCATCGGATTCTCAAGGCCCAGCGGGCCGAGCTCGACGGAAGGGGCGGTTGCCATGATCATCTCTCCTTGTGAGCGCCCCTCTGCGCCGACGGGGCGATCTTTTCAAGGTTGGGGCGATGCGCCTATGCGGGTGACATGGACATTCCCAATGGCTGGACGCCCAGCGCCGACGGCAAGGCGATCGAAAAGCGGATGACCTTCGCGGATTTCTCCGAAGCCTTCGCCTTCCTCACCCGCGTCGCGATCGAAGCCGAAAAGCGCGATCATCATCCCGAATTCACCAGCGTCTGGAACCGGGTCGATTTCCGGCTGACCACCCATGATGCGGGTGGGGTGACCGACCGGGATGTGGAACTGGCGACGGCCATCGACCGTCTGAGGGTCAATTAAAGAAGGGACAAGGCATGGCGGCGAAGAAGCTGGTCGATTTCGGAAACGGGTTCTGGAACCTGCGCGGCGATTTCCGGATCGGCGGCGTCCTCAACGTCGGCACCCATGCATCGCTGGTCGCGCTGCCCGGCGGGCGGTTCGTCTGGCTCGACAGCTATACGCTCGAAGGCGAGGCGCTCAGCGAAGCGATGCGCCTTACCGACGGGGGCAAGGCGGTCGAGGCGATCCTCAACCTTCATCCCTTCCACACGCTGCATTGCGAATGGGCGCGCAAGACCTTCCCGGGCGCAAAGCTGTACGGATCCGAACGGCACAAGCGCAAATTCCCGGGGCTGAACTGGGAGGAGCCCAACGTCGAAGACCCGCGTGTCGCCGAGCTCTACGCCGAGGTTCTCGAATTTTCGCTGCCGCGGGGGGTGGATTATATCAGCGCCAACGAGAAGGTTCACTTCTCCTCGCTGCTCGCCTTCCACAAGCCGTCCCGCACGATCCATGTCGACGACACGCTGAGCTACCTTGCGTTTCCGTTCCCCGTGTCGCTGGTGAAGAAGGACAGCGGCCTGTTCTTCCATCCGACGCTGGCCAAGGCGCTGGAGCGGCAGGCCTCCGCATCCGACGATTTCCGCGGGTGGGCGCGCGAGCTTGGCGCACGGTGGAGCGATGCCGCGCGGGTGTGCGTCGCTCACGACGGTATCGTGCCGCTGCCCGACGCCGATTTCGAGCGGCGGGTCCAGCGCGCGCTCGAAAAAGTCGAACCGGTGTTGACCCGACACGAGCATGAGCACGACTGACAAGTCGTTCAAAATCTTTGCGAAAATCCGTTCTGTGACAGGCCCGAAAACAGGGCTTGACTCTTAAATCTACATATGTCGTATTTATGGCATGACCAAGCGTGAACGCCGTCCGTCCCGCCAAATGATTGCGCTGCTCGACGCCTTGTCGGCGTCGCGCGGTGAATGGCAGCATGGCTATCCGCTGATGAAGGCGACCGGCCTTAGTTCGGGTACCCTCTATCCGCTGCTGATGCGGATGACCGAGCAGGGGTTGGTCGAGTCCGAATGGCAGGCGCCCAACGAGCCCGGCCGACCGCCGCGGCACGCCTATCGGTTGACGAGCGCGGGCCGAACGCTCGCCGCGCAGCTGTACGACCCGAAGGCCGACGTCCAACCCGGTCGGACGGTGACCATATGAGCGAGCGGATCGCCCGCGCGCTCTTGGCGCTTGCATCGCGCGCGCTGGGGTCGCGTCACCGGGTCTGGGCTCAGGCCATGGAGGCCGAACTGTCGGCGGCGGTCGACGAAGGCCGCCCGCTGGGCTTCGCCATCGGCTGCCTGTCGGCAGCATGGCGCGAACTGGCGTTCATGCCCGAGGGCCGATTTGCACTTGCGCTACACCTGACGGCGGTCCTGCTGATCGTACCGATGGCGGGCGTCGGCCTGTGGCTGGGGGCGATCGGCTTTCCCTATCTGTCGATCGGCAATGTCGGCATCGATGGCTTCCTGGCCGGACAAAGCCAGCAGCTTCCCACCCTGCTGGTCGGCGAACGGGCGATGGCCCCGGCCCTGACGCTGATGGTGATGGCGCTGAGCGTCGGCCAGTTCATGCTCGCCCTCGCGCTGGTCGACCGCAATTGGGACCGGGTCTCGAGCATCGCGCGGTTCAATGCCGCGGCGTTGACGACCTTGATGCTGGTCACCGCCATCCTTTCGGTCGCCGGCGGACTGGTGCTGGTGATGGTGGCCGCCGTCGCGGTCGAGACCATGGCGCTGGTCGCCCTCCACTGGTGGCGCGAACTCGTGCCCTATGACGATTGGCCGGACGCGGCGCGAATAGCGGCCTGATCCGCCAAACATCCAATTACATTCCGACCCAAAACGAAGGAGCGATATTTATGCGCAGCCTGTCCCTACTCCTGCCTGCCTTGTTCGGCCTGACAATCGGAACCGCCGAGCCGACTTGGGCCAAGCGACCCGCCGCCTCGCCGTTCCTAGGCCTGTGGGAACTAGACCTTGGCAAGATGCCGGTGACGTACGGCACCCCCCCCAAGCGCGTCACCTACCGCTTTGTCGACGTCGGCGGCGGGCAGTGGCAGACCAAGATCGACATCACCGCGCAGGACGACAGCGTCCGCCACATGGAAGCGCAATTCACGCGTGATGGCAGCGTCGTTGCAAGCGCCGGCAACAAGGACGAAGGCGATCATGCTGCCGCAGGATCGCCCGCCCCCAACGTGCTGGTGCTGACCCTGGCCAAGGCCAAGCAGCTGGAATCGGTCCGGGTTTATGCGGTGTCGGCCGACGGCAAGACGATGACCGAGTCCGCCGCCGACGTCGACGACGAGGGCGTTCCCTTCGTCCGCAACTTCACCTTCCACCGCGTCGCGCGGTAGTCACGAGCCCTCCCTGGCGGCGCGCCGTATCCCTCTTCGGCGCGCCGCATTTTTGGCTGTGGCAATAATGACACGGTTTCGAACTGTTTGAAAAAGGTTCCGCAACCTTCATTCCGTCCCATGCATTGGGGCCATTGCAACACCCTGACTGGACCGTCGTCGTTCGCCCCTTTCCGGGGACCAACGTCGCCGGTCGAAACGGTTGCGAGTTTTGAAAGGTAGAACCCTATGAAGAAATATCTGCTAGCAGCAGCGGCCGTCGCGGCCGTTGCGACGCCGGCGATGGCCAAGGACGGTTCGCCGTACTTCGGCATCGAAGGCGGCATCATGTTCCCGAAGGATCAGGACGGCGATGCGATCGTCGATTACACGACGACCCAGACCCCGGCCACTCCGGCTGCCCCGGCCGGCCCGGCCGACACCACCTTCAACAACGCCTTCGGCCTTGATTACAAGAAGGGCCTCGATGTCGACGCCATTGTCGGTTACGACTTCGGCATGTTCCGCCTCGAAGGCGAACTGGGCTACAAGAAGGCCAACATCGACGAATTCCAGATCGATCCGGCGTTCGTCACCGGTCTGAACACCGCGCTCAACCGTCCGTCGGTTGCGCCGGATCCCGGCGCGCCGGGCCTGCCGGCCCTGGTCGCGAGCGATTTCGACCTGAACGGCAGCATGAAGGTCAAGTCGGCCATGGTGAACGGCCTGTTCGACTTTGGCGACAACAACGGCCTCAACTTCTACGCGGGTCTCGGCCTTGGCCGCGCCTGGGCGAAGCTCGGTGGGAGCAAGGACAGCGCATGGGCCGGCCAGCTCATCGCCGGTGTCCGCTACCCGGTCAGCTCGAACGTCGAAATCGGCCTGAAGTATCGCTACTTCCGCACCGGCAAGCTGAGCTTCTTCGATGACGGCGCGGCTGCCCTTGCCGGCAACCCGAACCGTTTCACCGTCGGCACCACGGCGCCGGTGATCGTCGACCAGACCACCAACGCGCTGGTGTCGACCGACTTCGAACAGAAGTTCCGTTCGCACAGCCTGCTGGCGAGCCTGATCTTCAACTTCGGTGGCGAAACGGCAGCTCCGCCGCCCCCGCCGCCGCCCCCGCCGCCCCCGCCGCCGCCCCCGCCGGCGACGCAGACCTGCGCGGACGGTTCGGTGATCCTGGCGAGCGAGGCCTGCCCGCCGCCGCCGCCGCCGCCCCCGCCGCCGCCGCCGCCGCCGGAACCCGAACGCGGCTAAGCTTCGGCTAAGCAAAAAGGAGGGGCCGTCCCAGCGATGGGGCGGCCCCTTCTTGCATCTTCAGGGCGACGACATGTCGGGGCGGTAACGGCAGGCCGGCTTGCGACGAACAGGGTAGGTCTCCAGCCAAAGGATCTGCCATGCGCCTGCCCCTTCCCCTCATCGCCGCCGGACTTGCCCTCGCCACCGTCACCTCCGTCGCGAGTGCGGCGCCGCCTGCGCCGGAGATCAGTGCCGAGGCCGACCACCTCGCAGCGCGCGGATACGACGTCACGGCCTACTTCACCGACGGCAAGGCGGTCCGCGGCCGCGCGGAATTTTCGACCGAGTATAAGGGCGCGACATGGCGCTTCGCCTCAGCCGACGCCAAGGCGAAATTCCTTGCCGATCCCGCCGCGTTCGCACCGCAATTCGGCGGATATTGTTCGTGGGCGGTCAGCCAGAATTATGTCGCGCCGGGCGATCCGGAACAGTGGAAGATCGTCGGCGGCAAGCTCTACCTGAACTTCAACGCCCGCGCGAAAGAGCTTTGGGAAGCCGACCAGGACGCAGCGATCGAACGCGGCAACGCCAACTGGCCGACGGTGCTGAGCCATCATCAGAATTGACGGTATCGCCTATTTGAGCGGCAGGAAAAGGTCGACCACCGCTTCATGTTCGGGCACGTCGGGGAAGAAGGCCAGTCGCTGTCCGTACAAGGAAAAATCGCCAGCCTCTTCGCCGCTTTGCGGCAGCCAATTCCGGTAGAGATAAAGCGCCGCTGCTTCGAGCTTGTCACCGGGCCCGACCACCCGGAGCACGGCGCGCCTGCCGCCCGGGATATTGCCGGCTTCGATCCCGTCGCCGAGGGCATGGCGCGGCGAGTCGACCCCCACGCACAAATCGACATGATAGTCGGTGATCGGGGTCGGGCGGGGGTCGGTGTGGAAGATGTTGAACGTCGGGTTGTTCTTCGGGGTCAGGCCATTGGCCCGGCGCCAAGCGATGAAGCGCTGGATCGTCGCGCCTAGGGCGGCAGGATCGCCGCGATGTTCCATGAAGGCCACCGCGATCGGCGCCACATCGCGGATGGTTACGTCGTCAGGTGAATAGGTCTGAGTCAAAAGCTTGCTCCTGGCATGATCGAGTGGCCCGAATGCCGCATGCCACGCTTCCCAATCCGGTTCGCTGCGAAACGACGACGGGGACTGGCCGAACCGTCGGCGAAAGGCCCGCGCGAAGGCATCCGGTGCGTCATAACCCGCATCGAACGCGACATCGGTGACCGTGTCGCCGGAACGGTAGGCGAGCCGATAGGAAGCCCGCTTCATTCGCAGCAGCTGCAGGTAACGGTGCACGGTAATGCCGAACGTCGCCGAAAACTGCCGATGGAAGTGGAATGGCGAGAAGGCGGCGACCCGGCTCAGTGTCGTCACGTCCAGATCGTCATCGAGATGCCGGTCGATATGATCCAGCACCCGCTGCATCCGGGCATGATAATGTTGAAGCCTGGCCGTCATCTTCCTCACCGCTATCGTGGCGCAGCAGCAGGTGGACGAAAAGGGTCGATCGTGCTCGACCGATCTTGCTTACCTAGATCATCGGCAGGTCGAGACCCTGTTCCTTCGCGCAGTCGATGGCGATCTGATAACCCGCGTCGGCGTGGCGCATGACGCCGGTGCCGGGGTCGTTCCACAGCACGCGCTGCAGGCGGCGCGCGGCGTCTTCGGTGCCGTCGGCGACGATGACCATGCCGCTGTGCTGCGAATAGCCCATGCCGACGCCTCCGCCATGGTGGAGCGAGACCCAGGTCGCGCCGCCCGCGGTGTTGAGCAGGGCGTTGAGCAGCGGCCAGTCGCTGACCGCGTCGCTGCCGTCCATCATGCTTTCGGTTTCGCGGTTGGGCGAGGCGACGCTGCCGCTGTCGAGATGGTCGCGGCCGATGACGATCGGGGCCTTCAGTTCGCCGTTCGCGACCATTTCGTTGAAGGCGACGCCGAGCTTGTGGCGGAGGCCAAGGCCGACCCAGCAGATGCGCGCGGGAAGGCCCTGAAAGGCGATGCGTTCCCTGGCCATATCGAGCCAGCGGTGGAGGTGCGGATCGTCGGGGATCAATTCCTTCACCTTGGCGTCGGTCTTGTAGATGTCTTCCGGGTCGCCGCTTAGCGCCGCCCAGCGGAACGGTCCGATGCCGCGGCAGAAGAGCGGGCGGACGTAGGCGGGAACGAAGCCGGGGAAGTCGAAGGCGTTCAAGACGCCGTCGTCATAGGCTTCCTGGCGGATGTTGTTGCCATAGTCGAAGGTCGGGATGCCCATTTTCTGGAAGGCGAGCATCGCTTCGACATGGGCGGCCATCGAATGGCGCGCGGCCTCGACCACCGCGGCGGGATCGCGTTCCCGCATCTCGGCCCACTTGGCGACGCTCCAGCCGGCGGGGCAGTAGCCGTTGGCGGGGTCATGGGCCGACGTCTGGTCGGTGACCGCGTCGGGGCGGATGCCGCGCTTCACCATATCGGGCAGGATTTCCGCCGCGTTGCCGAGGACGCCGACGCTGACCGGTTCCTTCGCGTTACGGATGATTTCAAGCGCCTCGTCGATGCTGTCGGCGCGGTAATCGAGATAACGGGTTTCGAGCCGCTTCTGGATCGAGCTTTCCTGTACTTCGATCGCGATGCAGTGGGCGCCGGCCATCACCGCCGCAAGCGGCTGCGCGCCGCCCATGCCGCCGAGGCCCGCGGTGAGGATCCACTTGCCGGTGAGGTCGCCGCCGAAATGCTGGCGGCCCATCTCCGCAAAGGTTTCGTAGGTGCCCTGAACGATGCCCTGGCTGCCGATGTAGATCCACGATCCGGCCGTCATCTGGCCGTACATCATCAGGCCCTTGCGATCGAGTTCGTTGAACTTTTCCCACGTCGCCCATTTGGGGACGAGGTTGGAGTTGGCGATGAGTACCCGCGGCGCATCCTTGTGGGTCGGGAAAACGCCGACCGGCTTGCCCGACTGGACCAGCAGCGTCTGGTCTTCCTCGAGCCGTTCGAGCACTTCGACAATCTTGTCGTAGCAGGCCCAGTTGCGCGCGGCGCGGCCGATGCCGCCATAGACGACGAGGCTCTGCGGATTCTCCGCGACTTCATCGTCGAGGTTGTTCATCAGCATGCGCACCGCCGCTTCGGTGGTCCAATGCTTGGCGACTTTTTCGGAACCGGTGCGCGCCTTGATGCGGCGGCTGTTGTCGAGGCGGGGGTTGGTCATGGCAATCCGACAAATTTGGAGAGTCGCGCGGCCTTTAACGCCGGCAAGGCCGCTGCCCAAGCATAATCGAGACTGTCAGATGACCGGACTGCACCGTCGATAGTGCTCAACCCCGAGAGGTTCATCCAATGATAGGTTCGGGAGGATAACGCGACGCAGACCGCCACGCCCATATTCAATCGGGAGCATCAGGCAATCCCTGCCGGGCGCCCTCCAAGGGTCAAGGCTAGCGTAGAGGTCAGGAGTGACCTTTACTTCTATCTCGCGGCTATCATCGTCGACCGTAAACGACGCGTATTGTCCGGACCTGCCTATTCGGAAGCCAGTCACTTTTGCCTCTAGAGCATGAACTGTCCGATTGCCGCCCACGAACGCAAGCTCTGCTGTAAGGGTCCGGCACAAGTAAATGCCGACAAATATGGAAAAAATCGGAAGCGCTATCAGCCCAATTGTTTGGCGCGTCGTCGACTGAGCTGTAGGCATTTTGGAAACCAAATGCGCCGCCCATAGGCCAAACGCTAGTCCGCACAGACCGCTGAGGAAGTTTACCTGGAAAGGAAGTTGGTCAACCAGCGTGGCCTTCTGGAGAAGCAAGTTCGCGAACAGCAAAGCCGTGACCGCTGCTATGATTGCGGCTTGCTTCTTTTGAGCCGGGGTTCGCTCATGAGACTGCTCTGACGACACAACAAAGGACATTGCCCTAGCCGTCCTGCCCCGCAAAAAATCGTCGTTCCGGTCCCGGCATGCCGACCCAATAACCGAGCTCGGCGATATCATCGATGCGCCAGGCGCAGAGGTCGGCGGTCTTGCCCGCGGCGACGGTGCCGATGTCGTGGGCGAGGCCGAGCGCGCGGGCGGCGTTGACGGTCATGCCTTGGATCGCTTCTTCCGGGGTGAGGCCGAACAGGGTGCAGGCCATGTTCATGGCGAGCTGGGGATTGAGGAGAGGCGAGGTGCCCGGGTTGCAGTCAGTCGCGATCGCCATCGGCACGCCATGGTCGCGAAGCAGCTGGACCGGCGGCTTTTTCGTTTCCTGCAACGTGTAATAGGCGCCGGGCAGGAGCACCGCGACCATGCCCGCCGCCGCCATCGCCTTGGCGCCGGCGGCATCGAGATATTCGAGATGATCGGCCGACAGCGCCTTATACTGGGCGGCGAGCTCGGCGCCCTTCTGATTACTCAATTGCTCGGCGTGGATGCGAACCGGAAGCCCGTTGGCGCGCGCCGCGGTGAAGACGCGGTCGACCTCCTTTGGGGTGAAGGCGATGGTTTCGCAAAAAGCATCGACGCTGGTGGCTAGGCCCGCCTTGGCAACCGCCGGGATCATCTCTTCGACGATCATTTTCAAATAGGCGTCGCGTTCGGGACCTTCCTTGGCGCCCGGCGGCAAGGCGTGGGCGGCGAGCAGCGTCGGCACGATCCGCACCGGCAGGTCGCGGCCGATCGCCCTGGCGGCGTTGAGCAGGCGGATCTCGGCGGCGGTGTCGAGGCCGTACCCCGATTTTACCTCGACCGTCGTAACGCCGCCCGCCATCAACGCTTCGAGTCGGCGCCGGGAGGCTGAACGCAATTCGTCCGTGCCGGTCGCCGCGGTCATGCCGACGGTCGACATGATCCCGCCGCCCGCCTTGGCGATCTCCTCATAGGTCGCACCGGCGCGACGCATCGCATGTTCCTTGGCGCGGGTGCCGCCGAAGACGAGATGCGTGTGGCAGTCAATCAGCCCCGGCGTGACCCAGGCGCCGCCGAGCGCAACCACTTCCTTGTAGCGGAAGCCGGCCAGTTCGGTTCGCTTGCCGACGCGGACGATCTTGCCGCCGTCGATGCCGATCGCCGCATTGGGGAAAAGGCCCAGCGGGTTGCCCGGCTGCGGCACCATCGTCGCGACATGGCAGTCGGTAATCAGGCGATCCCACATGGTGGTGGATTTGGGCGGCAAGGCTGCTAGTCGTCAAGCATGAGCTGGCCCAATCTTTCCGACCTTTTGCGCCCGCAGGATCATCAGGCGCCGGTCGGACTGGTCGGCGCGCCGCTGGCGGCAGGGTCGGTGACGCCGGGCCGTTGCGACTTGGCGCCGCAAAAGCTGCGCGACACGCTGCGCCGGATCGGCCGCTACGATGTCGAAACGGGCAAGGAGATCGCGAGCGCGATCGCCGACCATGGCGACGTGCCGATCTCCGGGCTCAGCATCGAGGAGGCGACCCAGCCCATCCGCGACGCCGCCAGCGCTAGCGTTGCGCGGCATGGGCTGACACTGCTGGTCGGCGGCAACAATGCGGTCACGAGGCCCGGCGCGCATGCGCTCGGCCTGCCGCTCGACAAGGTCGGCCTGATTACGCTCGACGCCCATTTCGACATGCGCGACACCAGTCAGGGACTCGGCAACGGTAATCCGGTTCGGGCGCTGCGCGAAGACGGCCTGCCGGGCAGGAACGTTGCCCAGATCGGTCTCGCCAGCTTCGCCAACAGCGCGGACATGCATCGCGACGCGTTGGACGGCGGTCATCTGGTCGTGACGATCGAAGAGGTTCGTCGAGGCGGGATAGAAAGGGCGATCCGGTCCGCGCTCGATCATGTTTCCCATTGCGACGCTATCGTGGTCGACTGCGACATCGACGTCATCGATCGAGGGCAATTGCCGGGTGCACCCGGCGCGCGACCGGGCGGAATGGCGGCACATGATTTCTTCGCAGCCATGCGCCAGCTTGCAGCGTCGCCGAAGGTCAGGCTGATCGACCTCACCGAATGGGACCCGCCGCTGGATTCGACCGATCTCAGCGCCTTGGTGGCTGCGCGTTGGGTGGCCGAATGCCTCGCGGGCTACGAACTTCGTTGAAATATTCACCGGTCGTTGCCTAGCGGCCGGTCCCCCGACAGTTTTGCAGTGCAGCAAAACAGGGGTCGCACATGGAACAGGCGTTAACGGTCGACACGGGCAGCACGGCGTGGATGCTGACCTCTACCTTGCTGGTCATGCTCATGATCGTGCCCGGCCTCGCGCTCTTTTACGGCGGCCTCGTTCGTTCGAAAAACGTGTTGTCGGTGATGAGCCAAGTGCTCGGCGTCGGGTGCCTCGGCATCTTGGTGTGGGTCGGCTGGGGCTACAGCCTGTCGTTTTCGGGCGCCAACGCCATCGTCGGCGACCTTGCCAAGTTCGGGTTGAAGGGCGTCGGCGGCGACAGCCTGTGGGCAGTGGGCACGGCGGGCAGCGCCATCCCTGAACTGGTGTTCGTTTGCTTCCAGATGACCTTCGCGGCGATCACCGCCGCGCTGGTTATCGGTGCGACGGTCGAGCGGGTGAAATTCAGTGCAATCCTGTTCTTCTCGCTGCTGTTCCTGACTTTCATCTATGCGCCGATCGCGCACATGGTGTGGGCCGCCGACGGCTATATCTTCAAGCTCGGCGCGCTCGATTTCGCAGGCGGCACGGTCGTTCATATCAACGCCGGCATTGCCGGCCTCGTCGGCGTGCTGATCGCCGGCCGGCGCATCGGCTTCCCGAAGGAGGCCATGCCGCCGCACAACCTGGCGCTGGTCCTGATCGGAACCGGGCTGCTGTGGGTCGGCTGGTTCGGGTTCAACGCCGGCTCCGCGCTCGAAGCGGGCGGGTTGGCGGGCATTGCCATGCTCAACACCTTCGTCTGTCCGGCGGCGGCGGCGCTCGCCTGGATGGGCATCGAGCGCGTGCGTTCGGGCAAGCCGTCGCTGCTGGGCGGTGCGTCCGGGGCGGTGGCAGGGTTGGTCGCGATCACCCCGGCGGCCGGCGTATCCGGCCCGCTCGGCGCGATCCTGCTCGGCGCGGCCGTTAGCCTGGGATGCTACAGCTTCATCGCCAAGCTCAAGCACCGCCTCAATCTCGACGATAGCCTCGATGTCTTCGGGATCCATGGGCTGGGCGGCATCATCGGTTCGATCGGCACCGCAGTCGTCGCCCTTCCCGCGCTGGGCGGACATGGTGCCGACGACTATGCGCTGGGCGGCCAGCTCACCAAGCAGGTCATCGCGGTCGCGGTGGCGATCGCCTGGTCCGGAATCGGATCGGCGGTCTTCTGGACGCTGACCAAATTGCTGTTCGGCCTGCGGGTCAGCGACGATGACGAGCGCGAAGGCCTCGACGTCGCCGATCATGGCGAGCGGGCCTACAACGCGTAAGACACGGTCGGGGGAATGGGAAATGCGGGTCGTTCGCGGCCCGCATTTTCTGTTGGCCGCGGTGAAATACGCTTCGGCACGACCGATCCGGCGAAGGGGGCCAATATGGCCCACGACCGCTCCCATTGGGACAGCCGAGCGCGGCAAGGCTGAAGGGGATAACGGCATGATCCACGGCGCGTTGCGCGCACCACGCCATTGAGTGCCCAGACCTCGGCGGATACAAAAAACCCGCCACAAGGGCGGGTCATTGGTCTGGTTGCGGGGGTAGGATTTGAACCTACGACCTTCAGGTTATGAGCCTGACGAGCTACCGGGCTGCTCCACCCCGCGTCACCATAGCTGAGCCGGAGATCCGGCACGCTTCATGCGTGTTGGATCGGGCTCAATCCGGACCTCAGCCTTGCGAAGCCTGCGGCTTCGATTGGCCATGCCCGGTAGACAAAAAAGCCGCCGCTCAGGTGGCCCCGGCAGCGGCTTTTTCAAGACTTGTGAATGGGTTTTCTCACATTCGCTGGCTGCAAAGCCTGGCGACGACCTACTCTTCCACTGCTTAAGCAGTAGTACCATCGGCGCTGTCTGGTTTCACGTCCGAGTTCGGGATGGGATCGGGTGGGTCACAGACGCTATGGCCACCAAGCTATGGAGCCAGCGAAGCGAGAAATTCTAGAAATCGTGCGACCAAAGTATTGGCGTCATCTAGCTGAAGATTTGCCAGTCGATCGACAGGATTGTCGATGATGGTGGGACTCTTCAAGCGCGAACAGAGCAATTAGGACCGGTTAGCTCCATGCATTACTGCACTTCCACATCCGGCCTATCAACGTGGTGGTCTTCCACGGCTCGATGATACCTTATCTTGAGGGAGGCTTCCCGCTTAGATGCTTTCAGCGGTTATCCCGTCCATGCATAGCTACCCAGCTGCGCTCTTGGCAGAACGACTGGTGCACCAGAGGCATGTTCACCCCGGTCCTCTCGTACTAGGGGCAACTCCTCTCAAGTATCGACGCCCACGGCAGATAGGGACCAAACTGTCTCGCGACGTTCTGAACCCAGCTCACGTACCACTTTAATTGGCGAACAGCCAAACCCTTGGGACCTGCTCCAGCCCCAGGATGTGATGAGCCGACATCGAGGTGCCAAACAACCCCGTCGATATGAGCTCTTGGGGGTTATCAGCCTGTTATCCCCGGCGTACCTTTTATCCGTTGAGCGATGGCCCTTCCACGAGGGACCACCGGATCACTATGACCGACTTTCGTCTCTGCTCGACTTGTCAGTCTCGCAGTCAGGCAGGCTTATGCCATTGCACTCTATCAGACGGTTTCCAACCGTCCTGAGCCTACCATCGCGCGCCTCCGTTACTCTTTAGGAGGCGACCGCCCCAGTCAAACTACCCGCCACAGAGGGTCCCTGAACCGGATAACGGTTCGAGGTTAGACTGTAGAAAACAACAGGGTGGTATTTCACCAGTGACTCCACCTGAGCTGGCGCCCAGGCTTCAAAGCCTCCCACCTATCCTACACAATTGTTTCCCACAGCCACTCTGAAGCTGCAGTAAAGGTGCACGGGGTCTTTCCGTCTAACCGCGGGTACTCCGCATCTTCACGGAGAATTCAATTTCGCTGAGCATCTCCTGGAGACAGTGGGGAAGTCGTTACGCCATTCGTGCAGGTCGGAACTTACCCGACAAGGAATTTCGCTACCTTAGGACCGTTATAGTTACGGCCGCCGTTTACCTGGGCTTCAATTCGGAGCTTGCACTCCTCCTCTTAACCTTCAGGCACCGGGCAGGCGTCAGACCCTATACGTCGTCTTGAAGCCGACTTAGCAGAGCCCTGTGTTTTTGCTAAACAGTCGCTACCCCCTGGCCTGTGCCCCCCATGAAAAGTTGCCTTAACATGGGGCCTCCTTCTTCCGAAGGTACGGAGGCAATTTGCCGAGTTCCTTCAGGAGACTTCTCTCAAGCGCCTTGGTATACTCTACCTGCCCACCTGTGTTGGTTTCGGGTACGGTCTATATGGAGGGGCTATTTCCTGGAACCTCTTCGCTGCCCTTACCAATCCGATAAGGAAGAACAACTTACGAGATCCGTCACACACCTCCAGGTACAGGAATATTAACCTGTTTCCCATCGACTACCCCCTTCGGGCTCGTCTTAGGGGCCGACTCACCCTGCGCGGATTAGCCTTGCGCAGGAACCCTTGGGCTTTCGGCGAGAGGGCATCTCACCCTCTTTATCGCTACTCATGTCAGCATTCGCACTTCTGATATCTCCACGGTCGGTTACCCTTCCGCTTCACAGACTTACAGAACGCTCCGCTACCGCTCAGTCAAAGACTGAACCCTAAGCTTCGGTGCATCACTTTAGCCCCGTTACATCTTCGCCGCAGGAACCCTTAATTAGACCAGTGAGCTGTTACGCTTTCTTTAAAGGATGGCTGCTTCTAAGCCAACCTCCTGGTTGTTTTGGGACTCCCACATGCTTTCCCACTTAGTGATGACTTGGGGACCTTAGCTGTAGGTTAGGGCTGTTTCCCTTTTGACGACGGACCTTAGCACCCGCCGTCTGTCTCCCGGACTATACTCTCAGGTATTCGGAGTTTGGTTAGGTTTGGTACCGCTCGCGCAGCCCTAGCCCATCCAGTGCTCTACCCCCTGAGGAAAACATCCGAGGCACTACCTCAATAGTTTTCGCGGAGAACCAGCTATTTCCCGGCTTGATTGGCCTTTCACCCCTAAACACAACTCATCCGGTAACTTTTCAACGTTAATCGGTTCGAGCCTCCAGTGCGTGTTACCGCACCTTCACTCTGGTCATGCCTAGATCGCCGGGTTTCGGGTCTAATGCATCAAACTCAGTCGCCCTATTCAGACTCGCTTTCGCTGCGCCTACACCTATCGGCTTAAGCTTGCTTGATACATTAAGTCACTGACCCATTATGCAAGAGGTACGCGGTCACATCTCAAGGATGCTCCCACTGCTTGTAGGCAACCGGTTTCAGGTACTGTTTCACTCCCCTCATCGGGGTGCTTTTCACCTTTCCCTCACGGTACTAGTTCACTATCGGTCATACACGAGTATTTAGGCTTAGAGGGTGGTCCCCCTATGTTCAGACAGGATTACACGTGTCCCGCCCTACTCAAGTCCTGATGTTTCGTTTTCGCATACGGGGCTGTCACCCACTCTGGCCGGTCTTTCCAAACCGTTCTGCTAACTAAACACCAGGCACTGGCCTGGTCCGCTTTCGCTCGCCACTACTTACGGAATCTCGGTTGATGTCTTTTCCTCCGGCTACTTAGATGTTTCAGTTCACCGGGTTTGCTTCACTAAGCCTATTTTATTCAGCAAAGTGATATCCTTCCTATTTAACTCCGCTCCTGATTGCTCAGGG